>CAZVHE010000018.1:7012-29178 GCA_964627705.1 uncultured Chthonomonas sp. | reverse complement strand
GAGCTGTACGCCGGGTTTGGCCGCTCCGTCGTGAGCGGTCGCGGCACGCTGGAGTTCGAAAGCGACCAGCGCACTGTGCGGCGCATCTCGGTGAGCGGCACGGCCGATCGCCAGCAGTTCCGGCTCGATTTCTCGCGGGGCCTCGGCACCATTGACGAAACCATCTACGGCCGGGGCGAGTTCATACTGGGCCGCGATGAATTCTCGTTCAGTTCGGCGCGGGTCGTACTCTCCAGCAACGGGCGCTTCAGTGTCCGCACCGAAGGCCGCCGCTACACCGAGTTCACGGGCACCTGGCGTGAAGAAGGCGATCAGTACGCCCTGTTCGTCAATAGCGTCTCCGGTCGCCGACTCAGTAGCGGGCGCGGCTGGGTGCAAGTGGACCGCTATTCCGGCCGTGTCATCCGCATCAACCTCACGGGGGTGGCGGATGAACAGCGGTTCGAAATGAGTATTGGCCGGTAAACTACATGACGAGTAATGGGGCTTCTGCGACAAAGCGGGAGCCCCGACCCCGGACGTCGTCCAAAACCATGAGCAACATGAAGAAACTCCTTGTTCTCGCCGCCGCGTTTGCGGCCTCTGCCCTGAGCATTGGGCAGCATGCCTCCACCACGGATGGATTGGGCACTTATCAGAACCCGGATGGCAACGTCTCGATCCGACAGGTCACGGTGGTGATGAATGAGAACCGCCAACTCCAACTGACGCTGGAGGGTTCGCGTCGTGTGAGCCTGTTTGGCACCTGGAGCCGCAGCGAGAACGGCCGCTACGAAGTTAGCGTGAAGACGGCGCAAAACAACAGCACCCCGCCGATGACGGGCCAGATTGATGTTGGCAACGGCACCTACGTCCGCCGTATAAACGTGGCCAGCGCCGAGGGCAACTTCCGCTGGAACATCTCTTTTGTGGGCACGCGGGAATCCACGGGCAACCCCACGAACCCGACGAATCCGACCAACCCGAACTTGCCGGGCGCGCCGATTGACGTGCTTCGTTTCACCGATGCCCCGCGTGGCAACGGCGATTGGCAGTATCTGGGTTCCCGCACCAGCATCCACCGCGTGACGGTGGATGCTCAACGTGATGGCCGTATTTCGTTTGAGTTTCCGGGCATCAGCCGCTTTAAGGTGGTGGCCCGCTACAGCCGCCTGCGCGGCGACACCCTGCCGGTGGAGATCTACGAAGGCTTCGGGGCTCGTGACGTGCGCGGCACGGGCGTGGTGACCCTCACCCGTGAGCACACGAAGGTGTTGCGACTTACCTTGAACGGCACGGCGGATGGCCAGCGCTTCACGATCAACTTCGTGCAAGGCCGCCTCGCGATCAACCAGAACGTCCAGGGCAATGGCACCGTTGAAGTGGGTCGAAATAACCCGCAGCGCGTGTACGCCGCGCAGGTGATTCTGGACCAGCAGGGCCTCTTCACCATTCGCAGCCTCGAAGGGGGCAACCTCCACGTCAACGGCACCTGGACGGAAGACCGCGCGGGCGTCATTACCCTCAGCGTGACGGACATCCGGGGACGCCGCACCAGCTACGGCCGGGGCACCCTAAACCTAGATACCCGCAGCGACCAAGTGCGCTCGTTCAACCTCTCGGGCACCACGGACGGCGAGTCGTTCTTCTTCGACTTCACCGTTCGCTAACGACTGACTAAAAACAGAAAACCCCCGGAGCCACAGCGGCATCCGGGGGTTTTGTTTTGCCGGACTGAATTAGGCGCCCGAGCGGGAAGTACTGCGATCAATCATCAGCACACCCCGCGAATCGCTGCCACCATCGGCCCGCACCCGCGCCCGCAACGTCACTTTGGTGCCCCGAGGCAAGAACGGGAGATCGAACTTGTACGTGTTGTCCCGGCTGGTGCCGCCCGTCACGCCGAAGCGATCCGAACTGGCCACCACTTGGGTGCCGTACAGCACTTCCACCGAACTGATCTCCAGTCGGTGCCCGCCCTCGGTGTACTGGAATGTGATCGAGTACGGCCCGCTGGCTCCGATGCGCTCGGTGATGTCCCACTCACGGGTGATGATGGTTTCTCCCACTTCACCCGGCGCCCAGCCGGCCATCGGCTCGATCTCCGAACCATCGAGCCGACGGTACATGATGTCCCGCAGGTCCATCCCCACCAGTTGGGTGTTCAGGCGTGCCAAGAAGCTCTTGTAGTTTTTTCGCTCCGCCGACGTCCATCCGGTTTCCGCAATGGCGTAGAGGCGCGGGAACGCCATGTATTCCACCTGCTTGGGGTGGGGCATATATTCCGTCCACAGGTTGCCCTGCACGCCCAGGATGTGCTTGTGGAACTCGGGCTCCAGCGCCGCCGGGATCGGCTCGTACTCGTACACCCGCCACAAGGGGAGGTAGCCCCCAATCGCGCGGGGTTCACCGGCCGCGTCGCGAGTTTGGTAGTAGTCCAGGTAGCAGTGGCTGGTGGGCGACATTACGGCGTCGTTGCCTTGGCGGGCGGCTTCGATGGCGCCGTTGGGGCCCAGCCAGGCCATGACCGTCGCGTTCTGGGCGAGGCCGCCTTCCAGGATTTCGCTCCAACCCACCATCCGGCGACCCTTGCGGGTGATGTAGTCGTCAATCTGGCGGATGAAGTACGACTGCAGTTCGTGCTCATCCTTTAGGTTGTTGGCGCGCATGATGGCTTGGGCTTCTTCGCTCGCCTTCCACTCATCCTTCGGGCACTCGTCCCCGCCGATGTGGATGAACTCCGAGGGGAAGAGCTCCATCACTTCGTCCAGCACGTCCTTCAGGAACTGGATCGTAGCCGGGCGCGGACTAAATACCGTGCTGATGACGCCCCACTTCGTACCGACTTCGAGCTGCACATCCGGGCGGTTGCCCAGTTCCGGATAGGCGGCGATGGCGGCGCGGGCGTGGCCCGGCATTTCGATCTCGGGCACTACGTTGATGTGCCGCTCGGCCGCGTAGGCGACGATCTCCTTGATCTCTTCCTGCGTGTAGTAGCCGCCGTACCACTCCGGACCCTTGAACATGGTCTGGTAGCGATAGCGATGCGGGTTTTCGTTGGCCAGTTCGTCCACGTTGCGTCGCCAGGCCCCCCCGTCGGTCAGGCGTGGATACTTCTTGATCTCAATGCGCCAGCCCTGGTCTTCGGTGAGGTGCCAGTGGAACGAGTTGAGCTTCATCGCGGCCATCTCGTCCAGGAACTTCTTGATGAACTCCTTGGGCTGCATGTGCCGGCAGGAATCCAGCATCGCACCGCGCCAAGCAAAGCGGGGCGAATCTTCAATCTCGATGGCCGGGATCGTCCACTCGCGGTTTACCGCTTGAGTGGCATGGATATCTGTCGGTAGCAGTTGCTTGAGCGACTGCAGGCCATAGAACGCCCCCGAGGCAGCCGAGGCCCGAATCTGAACACGGTCGGCGGTGACGCTGAGCGTGTAGCCATCCTTACCCAGTCTCGCAAGGCTCGGGTCCAGGCGCACGTCAATCGTGTTGGAGCCTGCGCGCCCATCCAGGCGCAAATCAAAGCCAAGCGCCGGTTCCATGCCTCGGCCGACCAATCGGCGGGTCGGTAAGGTCGCCTCATCCCCCGTCAGCCGAGTATTTGAGCGCAAGACAAACGCGCCCGTCTTCCATTCGTACTTGCTTGGCAAGGGAATGATGGGCGGCGGCGTGGAGGGTGCGTTTTGCGGCATGGTTACGGCCACCAAGAGAGAGCCAATCATCCCACGCACCATACCCACAGATCCTTAACCAATGCCTTCGGCATAATGGTTTTTGATGAATACCTTTGACGATGCCGTGCGAGAGTGGGTGTCCGGCGCGATGTCCTGCTACATCAGCGACCTCAGTGCTCTGACGCATGAGCAACTGGCCGCGAGCCCGGCGGGCCACGCCCGCGCCGCCTACGACTACTCCTATGAAGTGGCCGTGGTGAACGATCGTATCGCGCAGCGCCTGAGCGGAGCTGAACCCGAAGCCTGGCCGTTTGAAGGCTGGGTGATCTGCCCAGACGAATACCGCGACCCCGAGAAGATCAGCGCGCGCGTGGCGGATTCACTGGAAAAGATCCTCGCCGCCTGGGATGGCCTGAGTGCCGAAGACCGGATGAAGCCCATCCAGACGCAGAACGGCACGCAGTACCCCGTGGGGATGATGCACTTTGCCAGCATGCACACCATGTACCACGGCGGGCAGCTGAACCTGGTGCAGGCCATGGCCGGCGACCTGGAAGTGCACTGGAGCTAACGCGCCCTTATTGGTGCTTGGCTTTGATTTGGGCGATCTCTTCGAGGGCCACCTCAAGGGATCGCCTTGACGTTTGCGGGGTCACCACGGTGGTGGGCTGGCCCGCTTCCAGGTGGTCAATGAAGTCCTTGAGCTCCACAAAATAACCGCCGAGGTCGCTGATGTTGCCGCCGCCGCTGGTGGCCATCTTGGCGAACTCCACCACTTCCGGGCTCTGCCCATCGCGGTAAATGGTGAGCGGGCCACCTTCCATAATTGCCGCGCCGCGTTCAAACATTGCCCGGAACGTCATGCGGAAGGGCGTGTTCTGCGGCCAAGACCAGCCGCCTTCAAGAATCGCGACCGTCTTGCCAAAGCGCATCGTGCTGATGCTGTAGCCCACGCCGCGCTCATCCAGTTGGCCATCGGAGTGCATGGTGTCGGGGTCGCCCAGCAGGTAAAGGATGAAGTCGGTGTCGTGGATGCGCATATCCAGCGCCCCGCCCCCCGCCTTGCTTTCGTCGGCCTGCCAGTTCTCACTGGCCCAGCTCGGGAAGGCCCCGTAGCGGGTGAGGTTGATGACCTGGAGCGCGCCGAGTTCACCACTCTCCACCAGTCGCTTGAGATAATCATATTCGGGCCAGTAGCGGATGCAGTGGCCGACCATCAGTTGCACGCCAGCCTTTTCGCAAGCGGCGATCATCGTATCGGCGGTGGCTACGTCGAGCGCCATCGGCTTCTCGCAGATCACGTGGCAGCCGAGTTCGGCGCCCTTGATCGTCGCGGCGGCGTGGTCCACGGTCGGGAGGCACACGTCCACCACATTCGCGCCGGTGGCCTGCACGGCCTCTTCCATCGTGGCAAATACCGAGCAGCCAAAGTCCTTGGCGAAGGCCTCGGCCTTCTCGGTGCGGCGATCCACGCACGCCACTAGCTCGGCATTTTCGAGCAAGGCGTACACGTTTGCGTGCATCCGCCCCATAAACCCACAGCCCACCAATACGATCTTTTGCACGGGGGTGACATTACCCCCAAGTCGCGTGAATCTCCCTCAACCCTTGCATCCGTGCGCCCGGATACGTCACGCTACAGGTATGGGGCTCTCTCCGAAGGGTGGTCTGTGGTTAGGGGGCGTGTGCGCCCTCGCGTTGGCGTCTTGGACGATGATCGGGTGCGGCGGACCGGCCGGTACCTCAGCGGAACCGGAAACCGGAGGCACCACATCCGCCCCGGTCGGAACGGAAGTCAAGGGCGACATCGAAGTCCAAGCCTTTAAGGGTGGTTTTGGCATTGACTTCTACCAAAAGGCCGCCGAGGAGTTCAACAAGAAGCATGCGGGCGCCAAGGTGACCGTGGATGGTGACCCGCGCGTGTGGGAGAAGCTGAAGCCGCGCCTGGTGGCCGGAGACCCGCCGGCGCTAATGTTCCCGGGCTGGGGCATGGACCACTGGTCGCTCATCACCGATGGCGCTCTGATGGAACTGGACGCCGCCCTGGATAGCCCGGCAGAAGGTACGGACGGCACCTGGCGCAGCACCTTTGAGCCCGGTCTGCTCAAGCTTGGCCAGCAAGAAGGGAAGACCTACGTGCTGCCGTACTACTTCAACATCAATGGCTGGTGGTACGACAAGACGGTCTTTGATGCGAACGGTTGGACCGCGCCCAAGAACTACGACGAACTGCTAGCCCTGTGCGAGAAGATCAAGGCCAAAGGCATCGCTCCCATCACCTACCAAGGCAAGTACCCGTACTACATGATCCACGGGATGCTGTTGCCCTGGGCGTACAGCGTGGGCGGCCCCGAGGTCATCCGCAAGATTCAAAACCTTGAGCCCGGTGCCTGGAAGGACCCGGCCGTGCTGAAGGCAGCGCAGATGATTGTGGAACTCCGCGACAAGGGCTACTTTGCCACCGGTGCCACGGCCCTGACCCACACGGAAAGCCAATCCGACCTCGTGGTGGGCAAGGCGGCCATGATCCCCTGCGGCACCTGGCTTTACAGCGAAATGAAGGAGCAACTGAAGCCGACGAACAAGCTGACGATGTTCCTGCCGCCGCCGGTGGCCGGAGGCAAGGGTGACCCGTCGGCGATGATTGTGAGCATCGAGCCCTGGATGGTGCCGGCCAAGTCGCCGAATCCGAGCGGCGCGATTGCCTTCTTCAAGTACATGACTAGCCCCGAGAAGGCCCGCGAGTTTGTGGCCGAAAAGGGCTCACTCATGGCCATCAAGGGCAGCGCCGAAGCCGTGAAGATCGAAGCCCTGAAGGAACCCGCCCGCCTCTTTGGCGAAAGCAAGGATGTGTGGTCCTGGCAGGTGCGCGATTGGTACAAGGCCATGCACACCGAAATTGAGAATGCGCTCACCGCGATGCTCAATGGCGAACTCACGGCGGAACAGTTCTTGGATCGTTGCGAAGCGGCGGCCGAGGCGACGCGGAAGGATTCCGCGATCGTCAAGCACAAGGTTTGATGAAGTCCTCTTCGTCGCCGTGGCTCTTTAGGCTGGGGTTCATTGCCCCGGCCTTTGTCCTGTATGTGGGCTTTGTCATTTGGCCGCTCATCCAGGCGTTTCAGATCTCGTTCTATCGCTGGCGAGGCACCAGCAACCGCGTCACCTGGGTAGGCACGGAGAACTACGAGAAACTCCGCACCGACCCGGTGCTGAGCGAGGCCCTGGGCAACAACCTCTTCATGATGTTCGTGGGTGGGGTGCTCATTGTCATCCTGGCTTTGCTGGTGGCCCATGCCCTGCAAAAGAGCACCCGCGTCAGCCAGTTTTTGGAGAGCATCTACCTGTTCCCGCAGGTGGTGAGCATGGTGGTGGTGGCGCTGCTTTGGCAGTTTATGTTCAACCCCCAGTTCGGTCCAGTGCCGCTGTTGCAAAAGGCGCTGGGTTTGGGCGAGTTCCAATCGGGGTGGCTGGCCACGCCCAACGTGGCGCTGCCCGCCGTCACGGTGGCCTTTGTGTGGTACGCGGTGGGGTTCTACGTGATGTTGTTCTCCGCCGGATTGCGCCAAATCCCCACCGAGATCACCGAGGCCAGTGAACTCGATGGCAGCACCGGCTGGCACCGCTTTACCAACGTGACTTGGCCGCTGCTGTGGGCCGTCAAGCGCACCGGTGTCACTTACCTGGTCATCACGGTGATGAACACCTTTGCCCTCGTCTATCTCATGACGAAGGGCCAACCCGACCGCAAGACCGAAGTGGCACTGACCTATCTCTATGAGCAAGCCTTCACCAACAGCGATTGGGGCTACGCAAGTGCCCTGGCCGTGGTCAATCTCTTCTTCGTGATGGCCGTCACCCTGCTGGTGATGTGGATTTTCCGGCGTGATCCGACCGAACGGAGAGCCCGCGCGTGAAGATCATCCGCCCGCTCTTTGTGTGGCTCTGCATCCTGGGCATTGGCTTGCCGCTGCTGTGGGTGCTGGTGTCCTCGCTCAAAGGGAGCCTCGAAGTCATCTCCGAGCCCTGGGGATTCCCGGCGCAGCCCAAGTGGAGCAACTACCGCACGGCCTGGGTGGACGCCAACGTAGGCACCGGGCTGCTGAATAGCACCATCACCACCGTGGGCACGCTGCTCATTCTGCTCCCCATCGGGGCGATGGCGGCCTATGTGCTGGCCCGGTCCCCGTTCCGGGGGAGCAAGGCCATTTTCGGCCTCTTCCTCAGCGGGATGATGTTCCCGGTCTTCCTGGTCATCGTGCCGTTGTTCATCCAGATGCGCACGCTGGGCCTCACCGATAGCCTGCCGGGCCTGATTTTGGTTTACGTGGCGTATTCGCTCTCATTCACCATCTTTGTGCTGTTCGGCTTCTTTGTCTCCATCCCGAAGGAGATGGACGAAGCGGCGATGTTGGATGGGTGTAGTCCCTCACGGGCGTTCTGGCAGATCATGATGCCGCTGGCGCGACCCGGTCTGATTGTGGCGGGGGTGTTTAACGCCATTGGCCTCTGGAATGAGTACGGTTTGGCCTTGGTTCTCGTGAACCGCAAGGAGTTCCGCACCTTGCCGCTGGCCGTGGCCGATCTCACGCAAACTCAACAGTATCAGGCCGACTACGGGGCGCTCTTCGCCGCCCTGGTAGTCGTCATGGCCCCCATGCTCATTGCGTACCTTTTCGTCAAAGATCGTCTGCGCGAAGCCATGCTCGCGGGCGCCGTCAAGGGCTAGTTTAGGCGGCGCGCTGACCGAACGATCCGCGCCCCAAAACTTCTAGCGCCACGTCAATCACGTCCGGGTCCCACTGGGTGCCGCGGCCTTCTCTCAGCACTTCCAAAGCGTGCAGGGCATCCTGCGCGTTGCGGTAGGGTCGCTGGCTGGTGAGGGCGTCCCAGGTATCGGCCACGGCCACAATGCGCGCGCCCAGGCTGATGTCTTCGCCGGCCAGTCGGTCGGGGTAGCCCATGCCGTCCCACCGCTCGTGGTGGTTGCGCACGACTTTCAGCTTGAGGTCGTGGTTCCAAATCGGGCGGAGAATCTGCTCGCCAATCAGCGGGTGCTGCTGCACTTCCCGGAACTCTTCAATCGTCAGCGGTCCTTGCTTTTGCAGCACGGATTCACGGACGCCAATCTTGCCGATGTCATGCAGCAGTGCCGCTTCGGTGATGTCGGCTACAAACGCCTTGTCGTCGCCGCTGATGATGCGCGCAATCTCCGAGGCCACGTTGCTCACTCGCTCGCTGTGATTGCGGGTGGATTCATCCTTCACTTCGAGCGCTCGGTTAAGCGCCAGCAGGCTGGATCGGTACGCCTGCGCCAGTTGCAGATTCTGGGCGGCGACCTTTTCCTCGAGGTGCGCTTGGTGCTCCTGGTTGGCGCGGCGTAGCTCTTCGCGCTCGATCAAGACAGCACGTTGAGTGGCGGCCTTGATCACCCGGGCGATCACGTCACGCACGGAGAACGGCTTCAAAACGTAATCGGCAATCCCGTCTCGCAGCATGTTGATGGCGAGCTGGGTATCACACTCGGCCGTCATCATGATGACCATCAGGTTTGGGTCCAGGGCCCGCAGCTGCGCCTGGAGCACATCGCCCTTCATGCCCGGCATGTTGTAGTCCGTAATCACGACCTCGGGCATTCGGGAGGTGACGAACGTGAGCGCATCCTCGGCGCAGGGCACGGCATGGGCTTCGTAGCCCGCCATCGCCAGGGCCTTCGTCAATACATGGCCAACCTCGACTTCGTCATCAACGACGAGAACCAATGCAGGGCTGGGAGAAAGGTGCGTGCTCATGCGGATTGGGGGAGGGAAGGGGCCGAAAGATAGGGAAAAGTCACCCGGATTTGGGTACCTTCAGGCGAAGAATGCAAAGCAATTGTGCCGCCGTGGGCTTCGGTGAGCTTTCGGCAGATGGCGAGTCCAAGGCCCGTGCCATCTTCCGCGCCCTTGGTAGTGAAGTACGGTTCAAAAACGCGCTCGCGGATGGCCGCCGGGATACCGGGGCCGTTGTCCGTCACCGTATAGATCACTTCTGACTCACCCATCTCGGCCTCGACGCTAACGCGTGGGTGGCCATGGGCACCGCGTGACACCGCTTGCACCGCGTTGACCATGAGATTGATGAGAACCTGCTCAATCTCGGCTTCGCGAAGCCAGACCGGGCGAGCCACGCCTTTGGTCTTCATTTCTATGGCCACATCACTGGCCCCAAATCGGGCCATCAACATTTCGGCGGCTGACTTGACCGGCGACCACGGATTGACGAGCGCCGCCGCATCTTGATCGGCGCGGGCGAACTTGCGGGTGCGATTGAGAATCCGGATGGCCCGGGTGATGAGGCTCTGGATGGATTCGCTGACCGACTGGATTTCGGGTTCGGGGTGGTCCGCCAGGAGCTCGGCGTGAGCACGCAGGGCCGTGAGCGGGTTGTGGATTTCGTGGCAGATCTCGGCTGTCATCCCGCCCAGCAGCATCAAGCGGTCTTGGTGGGGCGTGAGCATGGCGCCGTGGGGGTCGCCGTCCTTGCGCGTGGGTTCATCGCCCAGTAAACCGACAAAAACGGGGCGTCCGCCCAGCCCGGTGGGCACACTGACGGGGTGGTTCCAAACGGCGCGGGTCGTGCCGTCCTGGAGGCGAAGTCGTATCGGCTTGGGATTAAATTCGCGTCCTTGAAGAAGGTTGCCCTCGCTCGCTTCCACTCGCCCTCGGTCTTCATCGTGCCAGCGGTCCAGCCATTCTTGGTAGGCCAGTGCCCGGGGAGCTTCGGGTTGCACGGCCGCATCCAAGCTTCCGAGCAAGTACACCGAACCACTAATGGGGTCTAGGATGCTGATCTCGCGTTGCTCTCGGAGGAGCCAGGCGTGGAGGTGCTGAAGCAGTTGGCCGTTTTGCCAGCCTTGAATCGCCTTGTCATCTACCTCGGCGATTTGCCACCACTCGCCCTCGGGCGTGGCGTGGGCCAGGCCTCTCAGCCAGATCCCGCGCGGGGCGAAGTAAACCGGGTGAGGATGCTCGGCCTTGAGAATGGAAAGGAGGCTCTCCAGTTCGGTGGTCGAAGACTGAGGGGTCGAAGACTGAGGCCAGCCCAGCATGCGGCAAAGCGCGGCATTGGCCTGCGCCGGAGCATTGGCCGAAGCTCGCCAGGCCAGAGCAAAGGGAAGTGCGTCAAAGTTCAGCGATTCCGACGCCGCTTGTTCAAGTCGTACGGCCACTTGGCCGTCGCAGGGACTCGTTATAAGGGTGACCAGATGATCGGGGTGACGAAGGGTATGAACGTTAAGTTGGCCGGGGGCGTACTTGAGTCGGGCCCACTCGGAGCAAACCCACGGCTGCTCCTCGGCGGCAATCCATCGAAAGAGGGGCGTGCCAATCAGTTCGTCGGGAGGGCCAAAACTCGACCAATCTCCCCACAATGTGAGGATGCAACCGTCGGCTCCCACTAGGCCGTAGGCACACGCTTGGCTCTGCGCAATGGCCTTTGCCACGCATCCCAAATCGACCTCTGTCCCTTTGCCCGGTGATTTCGAATCCAACACCCAGGCAAAATTGTCGGCATCTGCCGGGCAAATCTAAAGTGATGCTTTAGACTTTTTCGTACTCGCGCCGATCGAAAACGAGGTCATCGGCCACGCGCCATTGCTCTTTGGGCACCTGCGATTCCGGCCGGATCTTGCTGAAGTGGACAATCGCCGCATCCAGCCCGACTTCGCGGCAACGTTCGAGGAAGACGCTGTTCAGCACGGCACGGGCGACCGGCTTGAGACCAAAGCTCACGTTGCTGATGCCCAAAATGAAGTGCGCCCGCGGAATGCGTGCTTTCAGTTCGCGGATGGCTTCGATGGTCGCCACGCCGCTCGTGCGGAACGCTTCGTCGCCACTGGCGAGGGTGAAGGTGAGGCAGTCAAAGAAGACGTCGTGGTCGGGCAGACCGTACTCGCGGGTCATGGCAATGATTCGTTCGCCAATCGCGACCTTGTCCTCCACCGTTTTGGCCATGCCTTGCTCGTTGATTGTGAGCGCCACCACCGCTGCCCCGTACTTGCGGCAAAGCTCTAGCACGCGCCGGGTGCGTGTTTCGCCGTCTTCAAAGTTGATCGAGTTGATAATCGGCTTGCCCGCCAGCCGGCGCAGCGCCACCTCCACCACGGGCAATTCCGTGGTGTCAATCATGATCGGCACCGTGACGTGCTGGTTGTAAAGCATCAGCAACCGGTCCATGTCGCGGGCTTCGTCGCGGCCCACGTAGGCGGTGCACACGTCAATCATGTGGCTGCCTTCGGCCTCCTGCTCGCGGGCCATCTCCACCAGGCCATCCCAGTTTTCGGCGGCCAGCATTTCGCGGAACGCCTTGCTGCCGTTGGCGTTCGTGCGCTCACCGACGATGAGGAAACTGTTGTCCTGCTCAAAGGGCACGAACTGGTACAGACTGCTGCACCCGCGCAGGGCAAAGGCATCGCTTTGCTCCGGTCGTTGAATCGAGAAATCAAAAGCAGGGAAGTGGCTTTGCACCCGCCGCCAGTGCACATCCGCTGTGTGGTTCGCCCCGTTCAGGGCCTTGGCCACGGCCTCAATGTGGGCAGGAGTGGTGCCGCAGCAACCTCCGGCCAGGGCCACGCCGAATTCCTCCACAAACTGACGGTGGTAGCGGGCGAGTTCGTCCGGCGTGAGCTTGTACATCGCTTGGCCGCGCTCCATCACCGGCAAACCCGCGTTGGGTTGCACGCTCAGGGGGCGGGTGGAGTTTTGCGCTAGCGTGCGGATGTGCGGCATCATCTCCAGCGGGCCGGTGGCGCAGTTCATGCCGATCGCGACCACTTCCGGGAAGCACTCAATCATGTTGATGGCGGCCAACATTTCCGAGCCCAGCAGCATGGTGCCGGTTTGCTCCATGGTCACCTGAACGATGACGGGCAGGCGCACGCCAGTGGCCTCCATGGCCTCGCGGGCGGCCACCAGGCCGGCCTTCACCATCAGAAGGTCCTGCAGGGTTTCGAGCAGCAGCACGTCCACGCCTTCTTCGATGAGGCATCGGAAGGCGAGGGTGTAGGTTTCCACCAGGGTGTCCCAGGTGGTTTGGCCGAGGCTGACGAGCTTGGTACCCGGACCGAGGGCCCCCGCCACGTAGCGTCGCCGGCCATCTTTGGCCTCGGTGGATCGGGCGGCGGCCACGGCAATGCGCCCGGCGGCGCGAGCGAGCTCTTCCACGATCTCCGGCGCATCGAATTCGGACATCACGATGCTGGTGGTGCCAAAGGTGTTGGTCTCCACGATGTCGCTGCCGGCAGCGAAATACGCTTCGTGAATGCCCTGGATGAGTTCCGGGCGCGTGAGACAAAGAAGTTCGTTGCAGCCTTCCAGCGGCGCGGATCCGAGTCGTTCTCGCACGATGCTCAAGTTCGGCGAATCAAACGGCACCGCGTCGAGCGAGAAGTCACTCAAGGGGGGCGCGGCGTTTTGGATTTGGGTGCCCATGGCCCCGTCCCAAATCATCACGCGTTCTTGCAAAGTGGCCAAGAACTCGGTGCCGCGCGAAAACATATCTCGGTTATGGCCCCGTGGCGCACCGGACCGCTGGGACGCGCCTCGGTACACTCATAGGCATGCGCATTCGGCGGATGCTGGAAACCTCGGAACCGTGTTTTTCCTACGAGTTCTTTCCGCCGAAAACCGAGGCCGGTCTTCGCAAGCTTTACGGAAGAATCGAACACCTCAGCGAGCTGAACCCTTCGTTTGTTAGTGTGACCTACGGGGCGGGCGGCGGGTCCCGCCAAAGAACCGTAGCGATGGCGCAGCACATCAAAAAGGAAATTGGCATCGAGGTCCTGGCCCATTTGACCTGTGTGGGGCACACCCGTGCGGAACTGGAAGAGCTCCTCGATGAACTCGTGGACGTCGGGGTGGAGAACATCCTGGCCCTGCGCGGCGACCGCCATAATGATGTCCCCGAAGGCGAACTTCTCTACGCCCGCGAACTGGTGGCCCTGGCCCGCAAGCGGCACCCCCACCTGTGCATCGGCGCGGCGTGCTACCCCGAAACCCATCTTGAATCTCCCAGCCCCGAGCAAGACCTCCGCTGGACGAAGGAAAAAGTGGATGCGGGCGTGGACTTCCTCATCACCCAGCTCTTCTTCCAGAACTCCAGCTACAGCAAGTTCGCGATGCAGGCCAACGCCCTGGGGATTGATGTGCCTATCGTGCCCGGGCTCATGCCCATCACCAACGTCAAGCAGATCGAGCGGTTCGCGCGGATGTGCGGGGCGCAGACGCCGGCCGTGCTCTTTGATCGCCTGCGCAAGTGGGAGCACGATGAACAAGCCGTGATGGCTCTAGGCATGGAATGGGCGATCCAACAGGGGCGGGAGTTGCTCAGCTTTGGGGTGCCCGGGTTGCATTTCTATACGTTGAATTCTTCTTTGGCCACCCGAGTGGTCCACGCAAGCTTGGGAGGCCGCGGACGGTGGTCTGCCTAACGAAAACCCATGCCTGAAGATCGCAACGTTATCTACGATCCGCTGGTCGCGTTCATGGCCCTGTTTGAAAATGTGCAGGCCGTATCGTCGCAGCAGGACCCGTTTGAAGGGCTGGGCATTGAGGAGCGCCTGAAGCTCCACATCGTCAACGGTATCAAGAAGAAGCTTGACGGCCACCTCGCCGAGGCGATGGAAACCTATACCCCGCTCCAAATCATCAACGACATCCTGCTGGACGGGATGAAGACGGTGGGTGAGCTCTTCGGGGCGGGCAAGATGCAGCTCCCGTTTGTGCTGCAGAGCGCCGAAGTGATGAAGGCGGCGGTGGCTTACCTTGAACCGCACATGGAGAAGGTGGAGGGCAGCGAAAAGGGCTCGATTTTGCTGGCCACGGTGGCGGGCGACGTCCACGACATCGGCAAAAACTTGGTGGACATCATCCTTAGCAACAACGGCTACCGGGTGGAGAACATCGGCATCAAGCAACCGATCCAGACCATCCTCGAAGAAGCTCAGCGCCGCAACTGCGATGTGATTGGCCTCAGTGGCCTGCTGGTCAAGTCCACCTTGGTGATGCGCGACAACTTGCTGGAGATGAACGCGCGCGGCCTGGCGCACATCCCGGTCATCCTAGGCGGCGCCGCTCTCACGCGGGCGTACGTGGAAGAAGACCTCCGCGCCCAATACCACGGCAACGTCTACTATGCGCAGGATGCTTTTGAAGGCCTGCACCTGATGGGCGAGATCAAGGAAGGCAACACCGAGGACACCGCCCCGCGTGTGTCCCAGCGGGTGGTTTCGCACCGATTGCCGGACCGCGACCCTGAACTCTATGTCTTCACCGGCGTGCGGAGCGAAATTGAACCGGTGGCCCCGCCCACGCTCCCGTTTTACGGGGTGCAGAAGCGCACCAAGTTCGACATATTCGAGATCTACAAGTACATCAACCCTGTTGCGCTTTGGCGGGGGCAGTGGCAGTTCAAGCGCCGCGCGGACCAAACCAATGCCGAGTTCAATGCGTGGCTGGAGGAGAACGTCCGGCCGATCTACGAACGCAAGCAGCGCGAACTTGCCAATGTGATGAAGCCGGCGGTGAAGTGGGGTTACTTCTGGGCGCAGAGCGAAGGTAATGACCTCATCATTTACCACGAGGACCAACGCACCGAGCGAGCCAGATTCCAGTTCCCGCGCCAGCGCGACGGCAAGCGGCTGTGCCTGGCGGACTTCTTCCAGCCCGTTTCGAGCGGCATCATGGATGTGGCGGCGTTCCACATCGTCACGGTGGGGGGCGACGTGAGCGAGCACGAGCGCGCCCTCTTTGCCAATGGCGACTACGCCGAGTACCTCTACACCCACGGCATGGGGGTGGAAACCGCCGAAGCCCTGGCCGAATACTGGCACCAGATGATTCGCCGCGAGATGGGGATTGACGATGCCGAGCCCGAGGACATGCGGTTACTCTTTAGCGCCAAGTACCACGGGTCGCGGTACTCCTTCGGCTACCCCGCGTGCCCGAACCTGGAAGATCAACGCATCCTGATGGAGCTCCTCGAACCCCAAGACATTGGCATCACGCTGAGCGAAGAAGACATGCTGGTGCCCGAACAGAGCACCAGCGCCATCATCGTTCACCACCCCGAGGCGAAGTACTTCAACATCCGCTAAGGGGTGTTGAGCGCTGAGGGTTTGAACTGCCAGTTCCGCACCAGCGGGGCTTGGTCGCGGGAATGTTCGCCGCTCTCCGCGTTGCCCGGGCCGAGGACCGTTTGCGCCTGGATGCCCTGCGCCCCGAACCGGATAATTTGGATGTAAGTGCCCCGGTTGATGTAAGGGATGGGTTCCTCGCCGGGGTAGCGGATTGCCCCTTGCGCAGCCGGGGCCAGCGTGTCGGCTTTGGCTTGCACGGCCAGGATCGCTTCGCGCACCACTCGCTCTCGGCGGCGAGATGGCACAAGTTCGAGGCTGCCCGCCCCCTGCAACTGCCGCAGAATCGTGGTCGGCTGCACCGCTTGCTGGAAGAAGCTGGGGTTCAAAAGCGTGCCCACGGCCGGGGAGTAGAGTCGGCGGCGTAGCTCGTTTACCACTTCCAGATAGAAGGCACTGTTCACATCCCCATTGCGCTGAGAGCCGTCGTAGGCGTTGATACGCTGCCGAGCCACCGTGAATTCGGGCGCATCGCCCATGGCCCGCAAAAACAACTCGCGGTACGAGCCAGAAGTGGCCGAATCCGCTTCGCTGATCGCCTTCGCCGCTCCGACCAAGTGCGCCACTGTCACCGGTTGGGTGCCCAGGGCCTGAATGAGGCTGTCATTGCGGAAAGCGCGGCCCCACACTGGCGTATCCATATTCGGCCAGCCGGCGGTGGGCTTGTTGTTCCAGTTCACGATCAGGCCCGTCTTCGGGTTGAACGAGTGCGGCATCTCCTCGGGGCTCAAGAAGCCTTTCCACTCGGCTTTGGGGTCCAGCGGGAGGGGAAGCCGGGCATCGTAGCCCGGAGCCCGGACCGGGAAGCGCCCGGCGTACCGCCAACCGATATTGCGGGCATCGGCGGCAAAGACATTGAAGGACAAGGGCAGGGTGCCCGCGGCCGCCAGTGCCGATTTGGCGTCGGTCGCATGGGCGATGTCCCAGAAAACTTCGAGCGCCTTGAGTTCATCGCCGTAGAAGGCGCGGCGGACCGTCATCAGGTGGGTGCCCGACTTGGTGCGCATGATGACCGGGCCGAGGTGGGTGCGTTCGCGCACAAAGGGCACCGGCTCCTGGCCCTTCACCTTGATCGTCTCGCGGATCTGCTCCAGCGGCCGGGTCTCGGCGCCGTACTTGTAGCCGCTTTCCCCGGCGGTGGCCCCGACGTAAACATCTTCCAGGTCCGCCACGCCGCTGGTCAGGCCCCAGGCATGCTTGGCGGTGTGCCCGATCACCATCACGGGCGTGCCCGGAATGGTGATGCCTTGGATGGAAAGTTCCGGTGTGTGGATGCTGGCCTCGTAAACCGGCGAAGGCGTGGAGTGACCCATCTGGGGGGCACTCAGCAGGTGCACTGCGCCATCCGAGCGCTTGGCACTGGCCACCACGGCGTACGAGCCCCAGGATTCCAGCACGCCCTCGCGGCGGGCAATCAGGCGGGATTCTTCTTCTTGCACCGCCGAGATGGCAGGCACCAGTTCCAGCACGGGGATCGCGGGCAACTGCGCCAGGTGCGCCTCCGAATCCGCCCGGGTGAACTTGGGCAGCCGCGCCACCCCGCGCCCTCTCGACAAATCATCCTCCGCACTCACGGTAGGCGTCGAAAGCGGGTCATCCTGCCAAATGAGCTCGTCCAGCACGTCGAATCGTTGGTTCCGCACCGGCTGGAGCTTGAGATACTCCATCAAGGCGAGTGCTCGGAGTTCCCCCGCGCCCCCGGTACCGAACCGACGAGCCATGCTCACCCCGATGGCGACTGAATCCTCAAGCGTCCACGGCTCGGGGTCAAAGCCCAAGGTCTCGTAGCCATCGGGCATGGTTTGTTCGCGGTTCACGCGATCAATCACCTTGTTGACGCCGCGTACATAGCCCGCAAACATCTGCTGGAACTCCGGCGAAAGTCGCCGCACCATCGCCTGCATTTCGGCGTCGGTGTAGCCTTGGCGGCGGGCTTCTTGGTCAGCGGCCAAAGCGCTGGGGCCTTGGATCTCGGCCATGCGGCCCCGGGCCAATCGGCGGGCCATTTCCATCTGCCACAGGCGGTCTTCGGCGTGCTTTTCGCCTAAGATTTCGAGGGCGGTGGGCAAATCGGGGGCGGAAATGGCGGGAACTCCGTATGCATTGGTAGAGTTCATCGCAAGGGCCAGGCCCAGAGTCAACCACATGGGTTGAGTTTGGCCGATGAGCGCGGGAAAAACGGATGAAATTTGGTGCCCGGTTTTTGAAAGTGAGCCGATCCGTCCCGCGCATGCCTCTCCCCGAAGAGCGCAAGCAAAGGGAGCAACGTTCGGTTACGGGCTACATCGCGTTTCTTAGCGTCCTTTTCCTGATTTTCGCATTCGCGCCGGATCGAGTGGCCAATATCATCCTCGCTCTCTCGGTGATTGGGGGTGTCCTGGCGCAGATTGTGTTGTCGGCCTTCTCACGGTCGTTGCGGGTTGCCGGTTCGATTTCTTTAGCGCAGGGAGTCTTCATGGTGGCCCTTGCCCTGCATGGGGCCCCCATCACGGCCAGCCGCCTAACTGAGGCCGTTTCCATTGGGATCATCTTAGGCACCCTGTTCTTTGTGTCCGGCACCATGGCCGCCACATTCATGGGCTTAGCCGATATGCAACGGTGGGAAAGTCGGCGCAAGCGAATGAGTCGGCACCAGCGCATCGGGGTCTTGCTTGACCTGAGGGATCGCGTCTCCGTGGCCAGTCTGCGCGGCGAGCCCGCCAACCGGGAGTCATGGACCGATCGAGTGAGCCGAAACCTCTTTGGCTGGGCGTTCAGCCTTGGGTTCGGATTTGACATGCTTTTCGTCATTGCGGTCAGTTTGTTGGTCCGGAGCGGCGTCGTCATCTTGGCCCCGGATCACCAGTCCGTGGCGATTTTGTTCCTTTACTCTATTTCGTTCCTGGGGGTATTTGGCGCCAACCTTTTGGTTGGCTACTGCGGTGGCCGATACCTGCGGATGCTGCTCGCGGCCTTGGTGCTCACGGCATCGGGTTCATCCTTTTTGCTTTGGGCGGATCACCCCACCCACCTTCTCCTCCGCATGGGCATGGGGAATCAAGTGGGTTCGGTGCGCGACATGTTCTTGCAAGGGTTAGCCACCTCCTTGGTGATTAGCAATGTCGGCTGGTTGGCGGCCTATGTCCAACGAAAAACGGAACGCATTTGGAAGCTCCAGCGCGGCGATGCCTCCGTACTCAACGAGGAGATCCAGCGACTTGAGAATTCGCTCAATCCCGCAAGTGCGTGGTGGCCGTGGATGTGGTGGGCAGCACTCGGATGAAGGCCAACGCCGACATGCTGGTGAGCGAGTGGTGCTTCCGTGAGTACCAGCAGATCGTGACGCAGTGCGTGGAGGACGAAGGAGGGCAGGTGGTGAATACCGCCGGTGACGGGGTGGTGGCGAGCTTTGAAGACCCGGCCAGCGCCTTGGAAGCGGCTGCGGCCGTGCGCGACCGCTTGCTGGTGTTCAACGCCCGGGGCAACCGATTGAGCGAGCCATTCCAGGTGCGAATCGGGATTGACTCCGCCGAAGTGCAAGGGAACCTGGCCGAAGTCCAATTCTCTCAGCTCATTGATACCGCCGCCCATATTGAGGCGATGACCCCGGCTGGCGCGATCGGCGTGAGCCAGTCCTTTATGGCGCTTATGCCCGATGAGCGAGCCACCCAGCACGGGTATTCGGCGGACGGAAAGCCGATCTTCCTCATGCGAGAAAGCGGCTCCGCCCTGTGGGCCGAACCGCTTCCGACGTCCTCTTAACGCAGAGACTTAGCGAAGGCTACGGTAGTTGTCTTCCAGGGCTTTGTTGCGAGTGGCGTACCGGTACACCACGTAGCCGATGCCCCCGACAATGGCAATCGGGATGATCATCGAAGCGACCCAGCCCAAGAAGTTGATCACTCTTCCGACCACAAACAGCCCGATGAGGACACCGATCATGCCCAAAACCACTTTGATTCCATTTCCCGTTTTCACTTTGGATCCTCCGCTCAGTGCAGGGGACGACCCGCCCGCCCCGGGGGTTGCACCCCTGGGACTTGTAGAATGAGGGCAGTCATGCCCGTGCGCTTGATTCAGGCTCCGTCCCGTTATCAAGACCCCGATGCACCCCTCGCGATCAACGCCGAGGCCGTGGCCCGGTGGTTGGTCGCCTTCGTGCGGGAGGAGTACGTGGTGCGGCGGGGCATCCATCGAGCGGTGCTGGGTCTCAGTGGGGGCGTGGACTCGGCGGTGTCGGCCTATTTGGCGGCGCGGGCACTCGGGCCGGAGAACGTCTTCGCCATCCGGATGCCGTACTCACTCAGCTCCCCGGAATCCTTGGCTCACGCTCAGTTGGTAGCGGATGACCTGGGCATTTCTTGCGAAACCATCGAGATCACGGCGATGGTGGACGGTTACCTGGCCACCCAGCCGGATGCCGACGCCACCCGCATTGGCAACGTGTGCGCCCGGTGCCGCGCCAACATTCTTTTTGACCAGAGTGCCAAGCGGAGCGCCCTGCCTCTCGGCACCGGCAACAAGACCGAACGACTGTTTGGTTATTACACCTGGCACGCGGACGATTCTCCGCCCATCAACCCGCTGGGTGACCTCTACAAAACGCAGGTGTGGCAACTGGCCGAGGCCTTAGGCGTTCCGAAGGAGATCATCCACAAGCCCCCCACTGCCGACCTGGTGAAGGGCCAGACTGACGAAGGCGATATTGGGATTAGCTACCGCGATGCGGACCGCATTTTGATTCACCTGATTCGCGGCGTGAAGCCGGCCACCTTGATACGGCAGGGGTACCCCGAGGCCCAAGTGCGGCTCGTCGAGGCCCGCGTGGCCCGCACCCACTGGAAGCGGCACCTGCCCACGGTGGCGATGTTGAGTGACTCGGCGATCCGGGAGTACTATCTCCGCCCGGTGGACTACAAATGAAGGCCTATCGCTTCCTCGTCACGGGCCGGGTGCAGGGCGTGGGGTTCCGCGCCTATGTGCAAGCCGAAGCCCGGCGCATGGGCTACACCGGCTGGGTGCGCAGCTAGTGCAGCGCACATTTTTGTAGTTTCTGACGTATAATAGTTGCACTTAAACCAGGGGCGAACCGGGGTCGGTGGTGAGGAAATTGAATTCAAATGATCAAATGTGGAATAGTAAGTAAGTGAGGATACGGTTTGTCCTGGTGGCCGATGCCGCCAACACAACCTCTGACGGAAGTCTCAATATATTGGGGATTTTCAATAGGATTTCAGTGCCAAAGTGTCCGGCTGTGCATCCAAAGATGGATGTAATTGTATCTCTAGCCTTGGATGAAGGCGATGACAAGAAGAGCTTTAAGGTGGTGGTTGAGATGCTATCGCCAAATCTGGAGCGAGCGGCTATAGTAGACGGAGAATTATCTGTGAAAAACCTCGGTGAGGTGAAGTACGTCAATGTCTTGCTGCCGCTTGTTAACACGAAATTCGAAGCAGCAGGTGTGCACCAATTTGTTGTCTCTGTCGGCGACTCTCAAGAAGCGTGCTTGCTCGAGATATTCGAATACAAGGAATAGTTCATGGCAGTCATCCTTGAGATAAGGCGCAAGGGCAAGCGCGTTGCAATACCGACGAAGGGTATTGAGAAGAAGTTTGTACGTGGAAATGGCTTGGTGAGAATATCATGCGAAGAAAAGTACTCCATGGAGTCCGTGCTTAATCTTCAATTGGCACCTGTAATACTTGGGCCACGATCAAAGCGTGTTAGTCGGAAATTGAATCCGGGATCGAAGGCAGAATTGACATGGCAGGCGTACCTTGAACATTTTGGCGTTGACGGGCTAAAGGTGCGTGACTCCGACGTCTTGTACTACAGTGCGCAAGATGATATGGCAAGGTATTCCGGCGATGATTGGTCCGATGAAGACTGGTGCTAGTGCCTATGAGATCGGCGATATTGTAATCGCAGAAACGTGGGATCGAAAGGAACGAAAGTGGAAGCCGAGACCCTGTCTAGTAATTGGCGTGTTTGAAGTGGACGGCATCTTCGATTACAATATTTGTTTCTTCAGCACTCAGGATATCGCGGACCCTTTCAAAAGGAGAGTGGAATCAGCAGACTTTGTCTGGGGTGGCCTAAACAAGCCGAGCTTTATTCGACCAACTGGCATTTTTACGTCACCTGACTATGCAATAAAGAAATGTGTTGGTCATGTTGCAAGAGATTTAATGGACTATGTATACGACTGTATTGCGACTGCCATGGGTGGAAATCTCATGCGAATAAAGGAATGAGCAATGTTTTGTAACGACGAGCCGGTGGCTTCAATTTAGTGTCAACATTTAGAGCCTATCGCTTCCTCGTCACGGGCCGGGTGCAGGGCGTGGGGTTCCGCGCCTATG
>CAZVHE010000018.1:0-6912 GCA_964627705.1 uncultured Chthonomonas sp. | reverse complement strand
TGCAAGCCGAAGCCCGGCGCATGGGCTACACCGGCTGGGTGCGCAACCGACGGGATGGCAGCGTGGAAGCCGTGGTGGCGGGTCTGGATCCTTCGCGCGCGGACTTCTTTCGACAACGGTTGCAGCACGGCCCCGGTATGCCGGAGCGGGTGCATTTTGAATCCGCCGAAGCCCCCGAAGGCGACGACTTTCGCATCGAAAGCACTTTCTAACCGGCTTATAAAGTCATCGTGACTTTGCTTAGGCCGACGGGTTGGTCGGGGTCCAGCCCCCGCGCCCGGGCGGCAAGCAGGGCCAGCCATTGCCCGTAAATCACATCCCACATGGGGGCGCTGGTGCCCTTGTCGCTCTGCGGGGCTTGCAGGATGAGCGTGCCGGTGTCGGCCAGGTTTTCGGGAGTTTCTCCGTAAACAATGGCGGCGGTGCCGTGGGTGGCCAGCGCCTTGGGGCCGTGGGCGAAATCCGCGGTGCTGTAGGCCTTGCACGGCAGCAGCGCGCACTCCACCATTTTTAGCGCCGTTTCGTGGGCGGTGCAGAAGTTATAGCCCCGCGCCAACGAGAAGGAAAGCGAACTCCGGAGCAAAGCCCCCAGGTCACGTTCGGCGGCGGCGCGGCAGCTTTCCACCCACTCGGCGGTGGGAGTCTGTGGCGCATCCAGGTCGCCACCCGCGGCACGCACGATCTCGTGCAGAGCCAGCAGGGAAGTGAGATAAGACTTGGTGGCTGCTACGGCGTGCTCGGTGCCCGCATCCAGCAGGATGGTGTGCTCGGCCTCTTGAGTTAGCCGCGAACCGGCGGTGTTGGTGACGGCCAGCGTGAGATGGCCTTGCCGGCGCAGTTGCCCCAGCACCTCGCTTACGTCCGGTCCGGCCCCGCTCTGGCTGATGCCGATGACCAGGCTCTTGGGGTAGCGCAGGTTCGCCCCGTACTTGGTCACCACGCTCGGCGCGGCCAGAACCACCGGTATGCCAAGGTGGATTTCGAACAAATACCGCGCGTAGAGAGCGGCGTTGTCGCTGCTCCCTCTCGCCACCAGCACCACGAGTTCGAAGGGAGCCCCCGCCACGTACGGCTGGGCGGCGGCGAAGTATTGGGGGGCCAGCCGGGCAAGCAAGTCGCTCTGTTCTCGAATCTCTTGCTCCATGTGCTGGCCGGTCATGCGTTCAAATGTACCGTCTGGCCTCGACTAAACGGGTACCGTGAGACGGTTGGCGATCGTGAATCGTCGGTAACGTGAACACCATGTGGGCGGCCGTTTTTTTCAGTGCGTTGGTTCAGCAAGAACCGGCGACCAAGGAGTATCGAGACAACGACCTGGGCTTGATCTTCCAATATCCGCAAGAATGGCGGCTGACCAAGACGCGCCTGGGCGCCCAGTTTGAGTTTTTGACCTCGGAAGGGGCCACCGCGCGGGTCACGATCACGCGGACTCCGTTCCGCGAATCCAAGGACCAGTGGCAGAGCTACCAGCGCGATATCGAAGCAGCCGCTCGCCGCGAAGTGCTGGACCAAAGCGAAGAAGAACTGCTGGGCGTGCCGCTCCTTCTCACCCGCACGCGCTACACCGGCCCGGACGGCATCTTCCGCCAACTCAAAGGCCTGCTTTACAGCCGTAGCCGCCAAAAGCTGAACTTCATCCTTGAGGCCCCCGAAGCTGCCTTCCCGGGTGCGGAAACGGCCTGGCGCGGCACCTGGAACAGCTTCCGCACCATCACGGGCGAGCTGCCTGTGGCCGAAGGCACCCCCGAGACCACGAACCCGACGAATCCGACCCAGGACGCCGAGCGTGAGGTTTACACGCTGACCGACCCCAAGGGTGACCAAACGGCAGCCGAAGCCACGCGCCGCCCGGAAATCCGCGTGCAAGTCCCCGGCCCGAGTGGCACCGAAACGATTGCCCTGCCCGAAGGCTGGACGGCCGAACCCCGCGATGCGGTGATCGTGCTCCGGCACCCGGCCGTGCAAGGTACCACCGTGCTGACACTTTCCCTGGGGGACAACGCCTTTGCCCGCCGCGTGATGAACAACCTCAACCGGGAAGCTCTCAAGCGGTTCGACACGGTGGCCTTGCGCAAAGAAGAGTCCATCGCCGAGAACCAGAACGGGGCGCAAGTGATGTCGGTGCTCCGCCAAGGGATTTCGCCGGGCGGCAACCTCATCTTGCTCTCTGCCGTGGGCGGCCAGAGTTTTGGGGTGTGGTCAGTGCAATACGAAACCACGGACCCGCTCAAGTACGGCGAAGACAAGCCGCACCTCGATGCGTTGCTGGCCGTCCTGGCTCGTATTCGTTCGTGAAGTTCGCTTTGTCCACCTCCAGCCCGGTGGTGAGCGTCGCCCTGTGGGATGACGACGGGCAACTGGTGATGGCGCGTCAGCTCCGCGCGGAGCGCGCGGCCAGTGCGGCGACTGCCGAGTTGGTGCAGCAAGCCTTGGCGGAAGCCGGATCGAGCTTGGCCGAGGTGGGCGCATGGGCGGTGGATGTGGGGCCGGGCGGATTCACCAGTGTGCGTGTGGGCGTCACGATGGCCAAAACCTGGGCGTGGGCGACCGGGGCCGGCCTAGCTTCCGTTTCATCCTTTGATTTGCTGCCGGGAGACGTGGGCTACGTGCCGGGGCGTCGCGGCACGGTGCTAGTGCGGCAAAATGGGGCAGTTGAAGTCATGGCTTCGCCCCCGGACGGTGCCCGGGGTTATGGCGCTTCAGGTCTCGAAGACGTGTATCCATTGGCCGAGCGGGTGGACTGGGCGACTTTTACATTGGGTTCGCCGATGTCCGTTGTGCCGGATTACGTCAATCCGCCCCGCATCTCCTTGCCCAAGGACCCGCGCGTTTTCGGAGGCCAAGCGTGACCCTCGAGCGCATCGGAGCGCGCGCGCACGTTTCGCTGCGCACTTACACCACGCTCAAAGCGGGCGGCGCGGCGCAGTGGCTCACCGAGGCCCGCAATGTGGACGAACTCGCCCTGGCTGCCACCGTTGCCCACCAGGAAGGGCTGCGATGCCACCCCCTTGGTGGGGGGAGCAACCTCCTGCCCAGCGACCAAGGTGTACCGGGTCTGTGCGTGGTGAATCTCGCCCGGCACATGGAATTCACAGCCACGGGCGAAGTCACTGTAGACACCGGTGTCGCCTACCAAGATCTGTTCCTTGCTGCCGCCCAGCGCGGGTGGGGTGGTTTGGAATACGCCGTCGGCATTCCCGGCACGGTGGGGGGCGCGTTGGTGAGCAACGCGGGGGCTTACCGCAGCAACATCAGCGAGATCGTGAAGGAGGTGGAAGTCGTCCACGACGGTGAGCGCCGATGGGAACCCGCTTCGTTCCTTGAGTTTCGCTACCGCGACTCCATCCTTCGCCGCCCGAACCCCCCGGCTATCACAGTGCTCCGTATTCGGTGCCAGTTGCAAGCGAAACCGGCCCTCGAAATCTACAATAGTGCCCGCGACTATCAGCGGCAGCGCATCAGCAAGCAACCGCCCATGGCCAGCGCGGGGAGCTTCTTTAAGAACGTCGAAGACAAGGCCCTGGCGGAGAGCCTGGAGACCCTACCGGCCGGGCTCAAGGCGGCCGGGGTGGTGCCGGCGGGCTATCTCATCGAGCAAGTCGGCCTGAAAGGCGCCCGCTACCAAGGGGCGATGCTCGGGGCACGGCACGCCAATTTCTTGTTGAATGTGGGCAAAGCCAGCGCGAGTTCGCTCCGTCGCTTGGCTGAGCACGCCCAGGCTCTCGTGCACGACCGCTTTGGCGTGATGCTGGAGCCCGAAGTGCTTTACTTCGGGGACTGGAGTCACTGGGAGCCGATGGGCCGGCTCAATCTCGACGCTACGAATTAGTCGATTTCGAGCGAGCTAAATCGCTTTTCGACTTCGCTGGCGTGGCGAGAAAGGAACTTAAACGCCCAGTCCACCCGTGCCCGCAGGGCGGCGGCCACATTGCTCTCCGGCGAACCTTCGGGGAATTTGCCCGGCCGGCTGCGCTTTTCCAGCTTTTCGTAAGCCTTGCGGATGGTGGGGAAGTTGGCATCCGGTTCTACGCCGAGGATGGCCCGCGCCTGACGGTCCAGTTCTTCTTCGGAGAGGGCCGACCCGCGCGTTGCCGCCGGCGCGCTGGCGCTCGGCACGGCGGGCGGGGAAGCAGGCGGCTGCCCTCCCGGCGTGGCGGTGGCCTGGTTCAGTTCGTCCCGGGCCAGTTGCTTCTCGATTTCCTTGACGCGTTCCCATTCCCGGCCGATGTACGACCGGAGCACATTTACCACTCGTTGCGCGTCTTTCATGGCTCTATTGTAGTGGGTTTAGAACCGGATCGTCATGCCGAACCCACCCTGAAGGGCCAATCCTCCCTCCAGGCGGGTGTAGACCCGATAAATGATGCCGCTTTCGGCCGGCGCATCAATCTCAATGGTGAAGATGGCGTTGCGCTGATCCCATCGGCGATGGAAGCCCATGGTGATGCCCCAATTGGCCACCGGCGGCCCGGCGCGAAGAGACACATCGGTGAGGGCGTAGCTACGTTGCCCCGGGCTGGGGTTCAGGAACAACACATGCTCGGCGGTGCCTTGCATGCCTCCGTACTGGAAGCTTACGTCCCCGCCGAGGAGCAAGTCATGCCCCGCGCCGAGCTGGACTTCGCTGGGGTCGCGCTCGATGAAAGGCTGCGAGGAAGGCTGGATTCCGAGTTGCGAGCCCGCCATTAGCGAGACACCCACCTCTTCGCCGATGCGGATGCCTGCGCCCGTGGCCCGTCCTCGACCTTCATCAAAGGCGTAGACCGAAGCATTAACCCCAAACGCCAAGCGTGTATCGTAGCGACCACCCCACAGGCTCTCATTGACCACGCGGCGCTGACCAAACGGCATCCGCTGGCGGCCCAGGCGCCACTCACCTCGCCGCTCGATGAAGACTTCGTCAATCAGTTCGCGGTCCACTTCTCCTGGCAGGCGGGCGAGCCGCTGGGCGAAGCGCACCCGAGTCCCGTTCGGCAGGACCCCGCGCAGGCCCACCAAGCTACTCTGATAGCGCTGATCGAACCACGCAAAACTCGTCCGTTCCGAGGTGGCAATCACGGTTGGGCGGACTTCTAGGAACGGGGCAATGTCGGCGTTTTGAGCGGGTGAGATCCCCGCCAGCGCCACACCTAACAGCCCAAGCGCAAGACGCTCCACTAGGCACCCACCGTGGCCGCGATCTCGCTTTGCGGAACCTGCCGCTGCTCGCCTGTGGCGAGGTTCTTGAGCGTGGCTTGTCCGGCGGCCAGTTCGTCGGTGCCCAAAATCACCGCCCACTGCGCCCGCATCCGGTCCGCTTGCTTCATTTGCCCCTTCAGGTTCTTGCCCTCCACATCGTATTGGACGCGCAGGCCTTGACCCCGCAAGGTGCGCGTCATGGCTCGGACCGTCGGCCAGGCATCACCCGTGGCCGCCACCACAAAGGCGTTCAGGCCGGGCATCGGGGGTAGGTCACCCTGGGCTTCCAGCACGATGTAGGCCCGCTCCACGCCCATCCCGACGCCCACGCCGGGGGTCGCAGGTCCGCCCACTTCCTTCACCAAGTTGTCGTAGCGCCCGCCCCCGCACAGCGCACCCTGGGCACCGAGCAGGGTGCTGTGGACTTCGAACACCGTGTCGGTGTAATAGTCCAGCCCGCGCACGATCTCGGGGCGCAGTTCGTAGCCCACCCCCGCCTCGGTCAGCAGGGCTTGCAAGGAGTCAAAGTGGGCACGGCTGGCGTCTTCCAGGTGGTCCGTCACCACCGGCGCCCCGGCCATGAATTCGTTCACTTTGGGGTCCTTCTGGTCAAACAAGCGCAGCGGATTGCGTTCGGCCAGCTTCTTGATCTCCTCCGATTGATCCGGCAACCACGGCGCAAGGTAGGCGGCCAGTGCCTCCCGGTACCGCGCCCGAGTTTCGGCACGGCCAATGCAATTCAGAAGTACCACCGTGTCCCGCAGGCCGATGGCCCGGTAGAACTCAATGGTCGCTTCAATGATTTCGGCGTCCGCATCCGGCTGGCTACTTCCAAAGAGCTCCAGCCCGAACTGGTGCGCCTGTCGGTAGCGCCCCTTTTGCGGGCGCTCGTAGCGGAAAATCGCGGTTTGGTAACAGAGGCGCGTCACGCCACCTTGGGCACCCAGCTTGGCGTCCAGGTAGGCGCGCACGGCCGGGGCCGTGCCCTCAGGCTTCAGCGTCACCGAGCGGTCACCTTTATCGGTGAACGAATACATTTGCTTGTTCACCACCTCGCTGGTGTCTCCGCTGGTGCGGATAAACAGCTCGGTGTGCTCAAACATCGGGGTGCGGACTTCGCCGTAGCCGTAGCGGGCCATCACGGCAAAGAAATGATCTTCAAGCCGATGCAAAACATCGCTCCGGAACGTGGCATTTTCGTTCGGGGTGGCATCGTAGGTTCCGCGCGGGGCTTGAGTAATCATAGGTTTCCGTTTAAGTATTGTTGGGCGAGAGGCGCATAGACGTCGTCGGGCAGGGGCTTGGCCCCGCCTAACTGGTTCGCGACGAGAAGAACTTGGGCGACCCGTTCCAGGGTCTCCATCCGGTGGAAGGCGTCCGCCACGGAAGCCCCCAAAACGGTCGCTCCGTGGTGGGCCAGCAAAAAGGTCTTGTGACCAGCCACAAAAGGCTTCAGAGCCTGCCCTAAGGCCGGGGTGCCCGTGAGCCCGAACGGCACGTGCGCCACCGGCCCCAGCACCATCACGGCTTCGGGCATCACGTTGGCCGGAATCGGCTCATCCGCCACGGCATAGGAGGTCGCGACGGGCGGGTGCGCGTGAATCACGGCCTGCACATCGGGGCGATGGCGGTAGATCACGGCGTGGTGTTCCCATTCCGAAGAAGGCTGCCCTGTCGGGTTCGCATCGGCCAGGCTGCCGTCCAGACGCAGCAGGATAACGTCTTTTACGCACA
>CAZVHE010000017.1:29259-30038 GCA_964627705.1 uncultured Chthonomonas sp. | reverse complement strand
CGGGTGGATGAAGCCCGCCAGCGGTGCCCCGACCTCATTCTCAAGGTCGCGCGGCCTTCCCTTTACTTGGCGTACCACGACGAAATCGTGCGGGTGCTGGGCAACATCATCCCGGTGCAGCGGGTGGCGAGCATTGATGAGATGGAGTTCGGGCTGATGGGCTCGGAGCAGCATCCCGACCGCGCCCGCGCCATCGCCCAGACGATGAAGGAGACGATCTGGCGCG
This sequence comes from uncultured Chthonomonas sp., assembly GCA_964627705.1. Taxonomy (GTDB): domain Bacteria; phylum Armatimonadota; class Fimbriimonadia; order Fimbriimonadales; family Fimbriimonadaceae; genus JAHBTC01. The sequence goes on along the minus strand of CAZVHE010000017.1, from coordinate 29,812 downwards.
AGATTTCGCCCGCCATGAACTGCAGCATCGGCGTGGCCCCCAACGGCTTCCTCGCGAAGATCGCCACCGAGCTGCAGAAGCCCAACGGGCTCGTCATCCTGGATGCCGCCGCCCGCGAATCCATGCTCCCGACCCTCGCCCTCACCGATTGGACCGGCATCAGTCGCAAGATGAAGGCCCGGCTAAACGCGGCGGGCATCTTCAGCAGTGCCGACCTGCTCACCGCCCACCGGGTGATGCTGCGCCAGGCCTTCGGGGGGATTGTGGGTGACCGATGGTACGAGTGGATCCGGGGGGCACCGCAGGTTGAAGTCAAGCGGCCCCGGCAGTCCCTCAGCCACAGCAACGTGCTTGCCCCGGCCCTGCGCACGGATGAGGGTTCCTATGCGATTCTCGTGCGCCTGACCGTGAAGGCGCTGGCCCGACTGCGCTCGCACAACCTCCTCACCCAGCGGGTGCAACTGCACGTAAAGGGGATGGAAAGAAGTTGGGAGATCGAGCGGCGCATCCCCGCCACCCAAAGCACCCCGGCCGTGCTGAAAGTCATCAATGA
>CAZVHE010000017.1:16985-29171 GCA_964627705.1 uncultured Chthonomonas sp. | reverse complement strand
CAACCCGGCCGATGACACGGTGGACCAGCTCAACGCGCGGTTTGGCCGGCACAAGGTCTTCCTCGCCTCCATCGCCCACACCAAGGAGCGGGCGCAAGAGCGGATCGCCTTCCAAAAAACGGAGCTCTTCCAAGAGGGCGGGACCCAAGAGCCCTGGGTCAATACCCGCAATGCCGAACGAATGGCCGAGGGGAAGGAGGCTGGCTCTAGTAATCTGGCCCCGCAATGAGTGAAACGACGCTCGTCTTAATCAAGCCGGGTGGGGTGCAGCGCAACCTCATCGGCGAAATCCTTCGACGCATTGAGGCCCGTGGCCTCCAGGTTGCCGCCCTTAAGCTGATCCAAGCCGACCGCGGCACGGTGGAAGCTCACTACGATGAGCACCGCGAGCGCCCGTTCTTCAACGATGTCGTCAGCTACCTCACCAGCGGCCCGATCGTGGCCCTGGCCGTGAGCGGCACCAACGCAATCAAGGCCATCCGCACCATGATGGGCGCCACGAACCCGCTGGAAGCCGCCCCCGGCACCGTGCGCGGGGACTTCGCCCTGACCATTGATGACAACCTGACCCACAGTAGCAGCGACGCCGAGGCCGCCGCCCGCGAACTGCAACTGTGGTTCCCCGAAGGGATCGTCCGCTAAGCGGTTACCCCAACCCGAGCGACACGCGCACCGACGATGAACGGACTCGTTCCGGTGCGCGTGATCAGCCACGGGAGACCCGTAGCCGACGGTTGCCAAACGCTGCCTTGGGCCTCGAGCTTCTTCAAAATCTCATCCCATTCCGGTTCCGGAATCTGGGCGATGGAGCGGGCCAAGTTGCCCCGGATGATCCGCCCCGTGGTGTCGGCCACAAACCATTCTTCTGAGGCGCCGGAAAGGCAAGCTTCCAGAGCGCGGGCGTAGTTTTTGAGACTCTCCGTCTCCTGGCGGGCATCGCTGGCCACCGCGACCGCCTGCGGCCGCTGCGCAATGGTGTGCTCGGTGTACAAGCGCACGATTTCGGCCCGCGTGTGTCGCCCCACTTTCGCCCGGATCCGCATCCAATAGGTGTTCAGCGTTCCAGGCGCAATCTCCAGGTGCGCTGAAATTTTCTTATCCGTGTACCCTTCACCAGCGAGGCGCACAATCTCGAGTTCACGTTTGGAGAGCCGTTCAATCACCGACATACTGTCCGAGGCGTATGACGCCGAGTTCCGACTTCAGTTCCCCATGTATGGGACCATTCAGAGGGGGGCCTATTCGATTGGGTCCTTTACGGTTTTTTAACCCAAGCTTGGTGAACTCAACTCCCCGAATTGAGTCCCACGCCTAGGCCAACGGGGGGAACCCGCATGGTCCCGGCATCGTCGCCGGTATCTTTGCAGGATATGGAGCCGAACACGCCCCCGATGATGGAGACGCCAAACCCGGCTGCCCAGGTACAGAGCGAACCCGATTCGGGGCTGCGGTTCCACCCCTGGGGTTGGTGGCTCCTGGCCGCATTGTTCGCGTTCCTCATCATCGGGCAGAACAAGGCGGCCCTGAAACGGCCCGAGACGCCGGCAGCAGAAAAGGCGGTTTCGGAAGTGAGGTCGCAGCTGTTCTTCTCGTACCTGGCCGACCCGACGCAGATCTTGCCCGATGAAGCCGCGGGCAAGGCCGAGCAGCGGGAGGAGTACCGAACCCGGCGGCTCAACACGCTCAAGCAATTGCGTGCCAAGTTGGTTCCGCACGAGGCCAAGGATGCGGAGGCCGCTCGCCTCGCTCTTATCTTAGATCGTGAGTTAGAAAAGCCAGTTGACTATTCGCTTATTAGCTTCTTAATGAGCCAGAAGGCGCCGAACCCCGAGTTCGCGAAGATGTACACCCACAACGAGGCCCCCATGACCGGGTTGGAGGCGGAGAAGGGCTTCGCCAAGTCCCTCGCCGAAGTGCAGTACATCGAGCAGCGCGACGAAAAGGCCAAGCGCGCCGAGCTTATGCCTAAGGACCGCTTTGGTCTCACGTGGCTGGTGCTCATGGGGGCGCTGGGGGGCATCGGCCTGGGCACCGTGCTTCTCCTCATCACCATTGCCAACTTCCGGAGTGGCAAGTGGCAACTTATTGGTGGGCCGGTGGATGCAGAGGACTCCGAAACGAGTTCGCGCTTGGCCCTACTCATGGCGGGCTACTTCATCTGTTTGTTCTTGCTGGGTTCGGCGTTCTCGGCTGTGCTTTTGCAGGCCAAGGTCGATGCCGGATTCGCCCAATTTGCCGGGATGATCTTTGCCACACTGGGCTTCGTCGCCATCTTGCGCATGAAGTCTCACTCCGGCCCGAGCCTGCTCACGCGCCTCCTGGGGCCGCAAGAGATGTGGGGCACCTTCGCGAAGGCGGGCTTGTGGACGTTCTTCGCCAATATCCCGTTGGTGATCCTTTTTGCCGGCGTGGGCAACCTCCTCACCCGGTTCATCCCCGCTCCGTCGCACCCGGCCACCGAGATGCTGGGCGATAACCCCAGCGCGGCCACCATTGCCCTTTTGTTCCTCTCGGCGGGGGTGCTGGCGCCTTTGGGCGAAGAACTCGCTTTCCGTGGCCTACTATTGGGGGCACAACGCCGTTGGATGCGTGCCGTGGGCGCGGGGGTCGTGAATGGGCTTCTCTTTGCCGCCATTCACCCGCAGGGCCCGGCGCTCATTCTCGGCTTGGCTAGCATCGGATTCTCGGCTTCGATGGTCACCCAGATGCACCGCAGCGTGGTGCCCGCCATTGTCATGCACGCCGTCCACAACTCGTGCGTGCTTATCTTCGGCTTGGTGCTTCTTGCCTGATGCGCTACTACGCCGATGCCGCCGCCACCACGCCGCTTCACCCCGAGGCGCGCCGGGTGATGGATGAGTGGAATCAGCGTGAATTCGGCAATGCCAGCTCACTGTACGCTGAGGGCCGCCGTGCCCGCGCCGCCCTGGACGAAGCCCACGAGACATTGGCCCAGCATTGGGGATGCTTGTTCGGGGAGGTGCTGTTTACCGGCAGCGGCACGGAAGCCGCCAACCTTGCGATCCTCGGCTTTGCCCTCGCCAACCCCACGGACCGGCGCACCATAGTCCTGGGCGCGGGCGACCACCACTGCGTCACCCACACGGCGGGCTGGCTGGGGCGGCTGGGCTACCAGGTGCGTTGGGCTCCGATTGACCGTGAAGGCCGCACTCGCCTCGATGCCCTGCCCGAAATCCTCACCGAAGACGTGGCCCTTGTGAGCGTAATGACGGCGAACAATGAGCTCGGCACCATTCAGCCACTGGCGGAGATCGTGGCGCAGGCCCGGGCGGTGGGGGCGTATGTTCACACCGATGCGGTACAGGCCTTCCCCACCCTTCACGGCTCCTCCTGGGCGGTGGATGACCTGGGCGTGGATATGGTGAGTATCAGCGCGCACAAGTTCGGCGGGCCCAAGGGCATAGGCGCACTCTATGTGCGCGGCGGCACCCCGCTGGAGCCCGTTGTGGTCGGGGGCGGACAAGAACGCGATATGCGGGCGGGCACCGAGAATGTGGCCTTGGCCCTCGGCATGGCCGAAGCCCTGCGCCAAGCACTGGCGGACCCGGAACGAGATGCCCGCCGCCGCGCGGCCCGGGATGCCTTTGCACAGGCGCTCGACCCGAAGTTCATCCCCACGGTGCCCACAGCCCCGCGACTGGATGGCCACCACCACGTGCGCTTGCCCGGCGCAGACGCCAGTGCGTTCCTCATCCGGCTAGACCGCGAAGGCGTATGCGCTAGCAGCGGATCGGCGTGCAGCAGTGGCAGCCTGGAGCCCAGCCACGTGCTGGTGGCCGCGGGCTACAGCGAAGCGGAAGCCCGTCAGGGTTTGCGGTTCTCGTTCGGCCCCGAAGTCACACCCGACCAAGCCCAAGCCATGGCCACCCTCGTCAATCGGGTGGCCGCAGCGTTCGGCTAGTTCAGGAATCGAAGCGCAAGACGATTTTGCCCGCATGGCCCGAAGCCAGCGTCGCGAACGCCTCTTGGTATTCCGTGAAGGGCATCACGTGCGTCTTGATCGGCTCGATGTCGAGCCCTTTGTTCACGATCAGGTCGTGCATCTGATCCCAGGTGTCCCACAGGCGGCGTCCGGCGATCCCTTGCAGGCGCATACCCTTCATCACCACGCGGTTCATGTCCATAAACCGCAGGCGATCCGGGAACAGACCGAGCAGACTCACGCGCCCGCCTTGCCGGGTGGCCTCAATCGCGAGGTCCAGTGACCCGGGGTGGCCGCTCATCTCCAGCGTCGCGTCAAACCCGCCGGGGGCCAGGCGCTGGCACATCTCGTAAGCGTCGTCGCTCTGGGGGTTGATGATGTGGTCGGCGCCGAGCTTCTCGCCCAGGGCGATGCGGTATTCGGAGACTTCCGTCGCCACAATCTGCGCGGCCCCCATCGCCTTGCAGATGGCAATCGCAAATAACCCAATCGGCCCCAGCCCCGTGATCAATATGTTCTGGCCTGCCACCGGCCCATCCATCACGGTGTGAACACCGTTGCCCAGCGCGTCCATCATGCAGGCGAGTTCGATCGGGTAACCCTCGGGGATGGGGCGGGCATTCGGCGCCGGGATCACCGCATAAGGGGCAAAGCCGCCGTCCACGTCCACACCCAAGATGACGGTATCCGGGTCAATGTGGCCTTCGCCGCGCTTTACCCACGCCGAATTGGGGTCCACGATATGGCTCTCACTGGCCACAATTTGGCCCACAAAGCGGTCCTTTACATCGTCAGCGACTTCGATGATCTCGCCGCAAAACTCATGGCCGATAATGCGCGGTGGACGGATGCGGCTGGCCGCCCAGGCGTCCCATACATCAATATGGCGATCCGTCCCACACACCGACCCCGCCAACACCCGGAGCTTGACGTGGCCCGGCCGGAGCTCGGGTTCATTGACTTCAATAAGATCCAGACCCGCATCGGCACGGGTCTTCGCGATCGCCTTCATTGAGCCTGAATCGTACCTGCGCAATTCCCCGGCCCCAAAGATGCTAAACTTTTGGTCCAATTCGGACGGGTTCGACCCGGGCCGAACGGGATTTTAGGAGCACGAACCTTGGGCAGCGCATATACCCCTGGATTGACCGTCAGCCGAGACACGGTTGTCAAGCGAACTCGACGACTCCCCATCAAGGGTGAAGTGATGGTGGCCCTTGGCGATTCCGTGGCCGCCGATCAGATTGTCGCCCGCGCCTTGCTGCCCGGCCCGCTCCAGACAATCAAGTACTCCGAGAAGATGGGGATCTCCCCCAGCCAGATTCGGTCGAAGTTCCCCAAGAACGAAGGCGACCCAATTGCCAAGGATGAGAAGATCGGCGAATTCTCCGGCTTCCTGGCCAAACTGTTTAAGACCCCGCCCCTTACCTCCGACGTAGAAGGCACGGTGGAAGCGATTTCCGAAATCACCGGCAACATCTTGGTGCGCACTGCGCCGATCCCGGTGGAAATGGATGCCTACATCCCGGGCAAGGTGGTGGAGGTCATTCCGGAAGAAGGGCTGGTCATCGAAACCCGCGCCGCCATGGTCCAGGGCATCTTCGGGGTGGGCGGCGAGCGCCGGGGTCATATTCGCGTGGCCGTGGCCGACGGCAACACGGTGCTGGAAGCCTCGCACATCCAGGATTCCGACGTGGGCAAGATCGTGGTGGGCGGGAGTAGCCTGACCCTGGAAGCCTTGCAGCGTGCCAGCGAAGTTGGCGTCTCTGGTTTGGTGGTCGGCGCGGTCCGCGATGTCGACCTCACCCAGTTCCTGGGCTACGATATTGGGGTCGCCATTACGGGTCAGGAAAAAATTAACCTAACCTTAATCTGCACCGAAGGCTTCGGCCGATTGCCCATGGCCGAGCGCACTTTCCAGCTTCTAAAGAGCCTCGAAGGGCAGTTTGCGTCGGTCAATGGCGCGACCCAAATCCGGGCCGGGGTTATCCGTCCGGAGCTGATCGTGTCCCATTCGGGCGATCTATCGGGCCATGTCGCCGGTGAGGACGTGCTTTACTTAGAAATCGGGACGCCGATCCGCGTGATCCGTGAACCCTACTTTGGACAATTGGGCAAGGTGACTGACCTGCCTTCTCAACTCCAAGTGGTGGAGTCCGGGGCCGAGGTTCGCGTGCTGAGAGCCCGCTTGGAGGGAGGTGAGGAAGTCACCGTGCCTCGCGCCAATGTGGAGATCATCGCCACGAGTTAGACGCACCAATGAAAATCCTGATCGTTGACGACGAACCCAACATTCTCGAAACGGTCGAACTCCGACTCCGCAAGGACGGATACTCAACATTCACAGCCGCATCTGCCGAAGAGGGGATGCGGCTGTTCCGTTTGGTGAGGCCCGACCTGGTGTTGTTGGATGTGATGCTGCCCAAGCAGAGCGGCTATGACATGTGCCGCACCATCCGGCGCGATAGCCACGTACCCGTGATCTTCTTAACCGCGCGGGGCGGCGAAGATGACCGCGTAACGGGCCTGGAGATTGGCGGCGATGACTACATAGTCAAGCCCTTCTCCTTGAGCGAGCTGAGTGCGCGGGTGCGGAGCGTTTTGCGCCGCAGTGGCAGCAGCATCCGCACGCTGGAAGTGGTGGAAACGGGCAACCTGATCATCAACCCGAAGACCCACGAGGCCACGATGGACGGCAAGCCGGTGGCGCTGAGCCCGAAGGAGTTTGCTCTGCTCTACTTCTTAGCGCAAAACCCCGGGCAAGTCTTTAGCCGGGAAACCCTGCTCGACCGCGTGTGGGGGGCGGATGCCTACGTGAGCAGCCGCACGGTGGACGTCCACATTCGCTGGCTGCGTGAGCGCATTGAGCAAAACCCGGCCCACCCCGAACGGATCATCACCATCCGGGGCGTGGGCTACAAGTTCCAGGGCTAAGGGTTAACGCTGGTTTCGACGTCGGCGGGCGAGGGCGAGGAGCCCCGCGCCCAAAGCGAGCATGGTGGCGGGCTCGGGCACGGCGCTGACATCCGCCACCGCGTCAATCTCGCCTCCGGCGAGGCCGCTCACCCCCTCGATGCGCACGTACTGGATCCAGGATAGCCCCACGTCGGCGAGGTCGAACCCGGTGCCACCGCCGCTGCCCTCGTAGGCATCAATCACGTCGGCCGCACTCATGCCGCCTTGGGCAAACGTGGCGGCCAGGGCCGGGTTGACGGGTTTGGTGAAGTCACTCTCCTGGTTCGTCCAGCTCGCGGTGGCCCGGTCCCATTGGTAGGCGTTGGTCGGGAAGGCCGTGTCGGCGTAGGGGCCGTTCGTGAACGGCGTCCAGTTCACGCCGTCCTGACTGACGCTGACGAGGGTCGGCTCGACAAAGGGGCCGCCCGTGACCATGGTGGTGTTGTAATTCTCAAACGGCCACGGGTCGCCAAAGTAGAACGCGTTGCCAAACACGAGGAAATCCAGGCCGTAGGGGTTCAGCGGGTCATCGGTAACGGGGGCATCGAACCGCAACTCGATAAAGGAGCCCAGGTTGAGCGTGACGAGCAGCTTTTCACCACCCAGGCCCACATTGAAGGCGGACTCAATCGGCGTGGTACGAGAAGGGGTGCCGAAGGCGTCGTACCAACGCGTCGGCGCGCCCAGCGCGGCCTGCGGAGAGTTGTAGAGCCCCGACCCCGTGAGGTCGGCACTTGCCCCGGTGACCTGGGTGGCGAACTGGGCGGTGGCAAGGCTGGCGAGCGAAAGAGCGAGAGAAATGGTGATGGTTTTCATGAGGTTTGGCAATTAGTCGAGGTCGTAGAGCTCATCGTGGAGCGAGAGGGAGCCGAGGGCGGGCGAATTCAGCGGCGAACGGAACCGCTGCCGGGCGGCCACCGCGTGGCCATCCACGGCCACCCATACCGCCGCGCCGTCGTAGCGGTAATGCACCATGCCGCCGATGAAGAGCGGGTCGCTGGGGGCGCGGAGATAGTTCTGGGGGCGAACCGGGCGCCCGAACCCACCCGTGGCAAAGAGGACGGTTTCGGCCGGGTTCTCTGGGCGGCTGAGGCTCACCGGTAGCGTCCCCTGGCCCGCGTCACCCCCGATGTACGAGGTGTTGTAGGCATAGCCCGTGTGGGGGCGGCCCCACGCGCCGGAGGTCTGCCCCGGGGCGCGCGCCAGCTCGGCCGCTTTGTGATACGGGCCCAGCAAGCCGAGCCGCCAGGCACCGGGGCGCACCGCGAAATCCCAGGCCACTTCCTCGCCGCCAGCGAAGTAGTAGCTGGGGCAGGCGGTGTCGTCGGCATCAGCGGCGTAGAGGCTCCAGGCCGCATGCCACTGTTTGAGATGGACCAAGGCGACGGCTTTCTTGCTGGCCGTTTTCGCCCGCGCGAAGACCGGCATCAGCACCGCTGCGAGGATCGCAAGAATCGCGATCACGACGAGTAGTTCGATGAGGGTGAACCCTCGGTGTTTGTTCTTCATATTTGACCCTGACGGGTCATCGCGAAGGAGATGGGCGAGGAGGCTGACAGGGCCAAACTGGCCGTCCCATTCCGCATCCGCTCATGCTCGTGAGCGATGACGTAGTCATCCACGTAGAGCAGGCATACGGGCTTTCACCGTTGCGGCACAGCGCCGGATTTTCACCGGACTTTCCCTGATTTTTCAGGCACCCCACGACAGGGCACCCTCTACGTATCACTAACATTACCCGGATGAACGGCGGGGTTGGGACTATGCCTGTGGATTCCATTCAGGCACGACTTTGCCTTGGGCCGTAGGAAGAATTTCGAGAATTTGGCTCAGCGAATGCGATCCGCCAGGGCGCGGCGGGCCATCGCATCGGCAATGACTTCCCCGCTGTGGTGGTAGGTGCCGGCGTCCACTTGCGCCTTGATCCGGGCGACCAGTTCTTCGCGGTCTGGCAACTCCTTTACGCGGGCCGTCACTTTCTTGATCGTGTCGGCTTCCACTAGCTTGATGACCGCATCGTCCAGGCCCTTGGGTCGCTCCACATTGGGGTGTCGCAAGGCTTGTCGGGTCTCTTCTTTCGAAACGATCACGTCTCAATTATAGCAGAATAGAGAGACCATGCCGAGATATCACCGACTTGGCCAACTGCCGGCAAAGAAGCACATTCAGTTCAGGCGGCCCGATGGCGGGCTGTACACCGAGCAATTGGTGAGCACCCACGGCTTTGACGACATGCTGAGCACGCTGTACCACATCAACCAGCCCACCGAGGTGAGCGGCTGGGAGGATGTGCCCTACGACGCGCCCAAGCTGCTGATGGACGAGCCCCTGCACCACCGGCACCTCAGGACCAACCGTTTGCCCGCCCGGGGCGATGCCATCTCGGGTCGCGTACCGCTGATGGGCAACCAGGATTGCTTCTGGCACCAGGTCCACGCGGCCGAGCCGATGGAGGAGTACTTTAAGAACGCGGAAGCCGACGAAATCCTGTTCGTCCACGACCAGGGTGGGGTGCTAGAGAGCATCTACGGCGACGTCGAGTTCCGCCCCGGCGCGTACCTCGTCATCCCGCGCGGCACCATCTGGCGGCTGCGCCTGGATGCTTACCCCGCCCGCATCGTGGTGATGGAAAGCCACGGCCCGGTGACCATCCCGCGCCGCTACCGCAACCAATACGGCCAACTTCTGGAGCACGCGCCCTTTACCGAGCGCGATATTCATCCGCCGCAAACCCTGCGCACCCACGACACCAAGGGCGAATTCACGGTTTTGGTCCACGCCCGTGGCCGCCGCACCCGCTACCACTACCCGTACCACCCGTTCGACGTGGTGGGCTGGGACGGTTATGTGTATCCGTGGGCGTTCCACATTCACGACTTCCAACCTATCACCGGCAAGATCCACATGCCGCCGCCGATCCACCAGACCTTTAAGGCGCAGGGGTTTGTGGTGTGTTCGTTCTGCCCGCGCATGCTGGACTATCATCCGGACGCGATCGTGGTGCCCTACGCCCACAGCAACGTGGACTCGGACGAAGTGTTGTACTACTGCAACGACAAGTTCGGCAGCCGCAAGGGGATCGAAGAAGGCAGCATCACCATGCACCCCTTAGGCATCCCGCACGGGCCCCAGCCGGGCGCGGTGGAGGCCACCCTCGGCCACACCAAGACGGAAGAGCTAGCGGTGATGATGGACACCTATCGTCCGCTCTACCTGACCGCGCAGGCCCTCGAAATCGAGGACGCCGACTACTGGAAGAGCTGGCAAGTCAAGCGCTAAGCCGCCTCGCTTGAGCAAAATCAAACCCCCGGCGGCTCCTTGGAGCCCACCGGGGGTTTTCTGGTGACGGACGCCTTGACTTACTCGCTGGCGTGCTTTTCTCGCTTGCCGATTTTGCCCTGCATCTCGCGGCGGCGGCGACGGAGCAACAAGGCTTCCCGCGCCATCTGCAAGTGGTAAAGCGCGGTGGCGTTCTCCTCGCAGGCGAGTTCTCGGCCCTGAAAATCCAGGAGCTTATTGGTCAGGAGGTCAATCACATCCTCGACCTTGCACCCGTTGACGCCCACATCTTCCGGGTTACCGTGCTGGAACACGATCCGGATGAACGGGGACTCAAAGATCGCCTCACTGCCGTCAATGTGACGGTACTTCTCCATGTTTTCGCCCATGATTACACCTACGCGGGCAGGTTACCCAGCCGTTTCCAAGCGCACCGTGAGAATCCCGAAGGGTCGATAATCCAGCGTCACCGTTTCTTCGTCGCACGGCAAGGCCTCGCCCGGCACCTCTTCCATGTTGGCCAGGCACGCATGCCGAATGGTCTGACCCAGCGAAAGGAATGCCCGGCCCCGCGCCCCGTGGCACTCATAAAGCCGTACGATGAGGGCCTTGCCATCCTCGCTGCGCTTGACCGATTCAATCACGAGGTTCGGGTCATCCACGGTGATGAGCCGCCCGGTGCGGGTGCGCGTGCCGCGCCGGGCAGGCAGCGGCACCACATGAACGGGCGCATTCACGGCGTAGCTGCTGGCCACCACCGGGCTCTGCGTCAGGCCCTCGTAGTGCGGCAGCAACACGTAGGTAAACCGGTGGCGGCCCATGTCGCACTCCGGGTCCGGGGCCTTGGGGGCGCGGAGCAGGCTCAGGCGCACCGTATCGCCCAACACGTCGTGACCGTACTTGCCGGTGTTGATGAGGGCTACGCCTTGGCCGGCCTCGCTGAGGTCCACCCACTTCTGGGCGCAAACCTCGAACTTCGCCTCATCCCAGCTGGTGTTGCGGTGGGTGGGGCGAGTGACGTGCCCGAACTGGATTTCGCACTTGGCGTGGTCGGTGTGGACGTTGAGCGGAAACGCCACCTTGAGCATCTTGTTCTCCTCGTACCAGTCAATCTCGGTATCGAACCGCACGCCCGGGGTGGGGCCGAGGCTGATCCGCTGGCGAATGCGGCTGTTCCCAAACGTGCGCACCGTTTCGTAAGCGACGCGCACGGGGCCTCGCTCGACAATCTCCACCGAGTCCGCCCGCAAGAGATCTCGACCCGTCTCGAAGGCAAACGCATCAACGTCCCACGCGCTCCAGTACAGCGGATGATCATCGAAGAGCTGGAAGACGTTGGCCAGGGCTCCGGGACGGATGAACTCCAGCGGTTCGTTGTCCTGGCTCCGCAGGCTGGTGATGTGGCCGTTGGCGTCAAATCGGACGGCCCAATGTTCGTTCTCGATTCGGCGCGCGGAGTGGCGCAGGTGGAGGTTGGGCGCGCCCTCTTCCGCCCGGAATGTACCGAGCGTAACGCCCTCCTGACTGCTCTCTGGGGTCGCAAAGATCAGCTTGCGCTCGTCAAAGGCTTCCACCAACTGCACGGGAAGCACTTCGTCGGCGGTGACCAACGCGCCTGGAGTTTCTCGGTCGGCGGGCCACGGCAAGCTGGCTTCGCTGGTCACGTGGGCAAAGTGGAAAATCGCCACCGGATCCTCGTCGGATTGCGTATCAAAGTCACGGGCCAGGGCGGTGATTTTCTCCGCGATGATCGCTTCGGCCCCTTCCCTTACCCGGGCGTAATCCTTTTCACTATCCTCGTAAACCTCGCGGACACTGCTTCCCGGGATGATGTCGTGGAACTGGTTGAGGAGCACGAGCTTCCACAGCCGTTCTAAGGCCTCGGCGGGGTACGGCCCCGGGGCCATGGCGCTAAGGAGTTCCGCATCGCGCAGGAGGAACTCGCACTCGCGGTTCGCCCGCTTGTTGGCGGCCTGGCTCGTATAGGTGCCCCGGTGCAGTTCTAGATA
>CAZVHE010000017.1:2574-16975 GCA_964627705.1 uncultured Chthonomonas sp. | reverse complement strand
GGTGTAGGTGCCGCGGGGCGGCGCCAGGTAAAGCTCACACACCCATGTGCGCAAGTCTTGGCTTTCCTCGTAGGCAGCGGCAAAGAAATCCACGGCGCGGCGCTTGGCCTCCACGGCGGGGAGGCCGGGCATCCGGCGGGCGCGGTGCAGCATGTTGAGGTGGGTTTCGGTGGGACCACCTCCCCCGTCGCCCCACCCGAAGAGCAGAAGCGAGCGATCGCTACGGGCGTGGTCGCGGTGCTGCCGCACGCTTTGCAAGATCACCTTGGGGAAGGCGTCCGCGACGTAGGTGTCTGCCGGGGGGAAGTGAGTCCACACCTTGGTGCCGTCAATGCCTTGCCACCAAAACGTGTTGTGCGGGAACTTGTTTTGCTGGTTCCAGCTCAGCTTCTGGGTGAGGAAGTACTTGATCCCAAACCCTTCCAATATCTGCGGCAGGCTGGCGGCGTAGCCGAACACATCGGGGAGCCACATGTCGTGGGTTTCCACCCCCAACTTTTCCCGGAAGTATCGGCGCCCGTACAGGAACTGCCGCACCAGGCTTTCGCCGCCCGCCATATTGCAGTCGGCCTCTACCCACATACTCCCCACCACTTCCCACTGGCCCTTTTTCACCATTTGGCGGATTCGCTGGAAGAGTGCGGGGTGATCCTGTTCCAACCACTCGTACTGGCTGGCCTGGGAGTGGGCAAACACGTACTCGGGGTGCCGCTCCATCATCTCCAGTTGCAGGGCGGTGGTGTGCGCCATCTTGAGACGAGTGACGCAGAGCGGCCATAGCCACGCGGTATCGAGGTGGGCGTGACCGACCGGAGTGATGGTGTGGGAAACTTCGCCCACTTGAGCTTCGAGTCGGTCGCGGATGAGGCGGCGGCACTGGTTGATGGTGCGGCGGCGCTCGGGGTCAAAGGTGTTGCAGGTCTCGTTGAGCGCCCGCACAGCGTGGGCGCGGAGAGGGTCGGTTTCCGCCAGAGATTCGGCCAGCGAGAGCACGAACATCACGTCGTACGTGAGTTGCAGAAGCTCGGCGTCCACCACCATAAGGTGGAATCCGCGAAACTCGGCCGGAAGCTCCGTACGGGGCTTTTCTTTGCCGTGGACCGTGGTTTCCAAGTTGGGCGCGTAGGTTTGAGCTAGCACCGTGATCGTTTCGTCACCCTCGGCCCGGTCCAGCAGGCGGTGGGTGAGATGAGCCCAGTCCAACGCCCCCACAATGTTGTCCTCCCGCCAAAGCGTGCACTCCAGCGGCACCACCCCGCCGTATGCGCCGGGATTTTCGATCACGGCATCCGTGCGGTCGTAACCCAGGACGACCGGGAGGCCCGCCCAATCGGCGGGCACTTTCGCCGTCACTTGGTACCAGCCTTCACTGTAGGTCGGCCCCCAGCGGAAGCCCGGTTCAATGGCTTGCCAGCCCTTAGCCCGACGCGCGGCCCGGGCGTTTGGGAACGCCCCATGCAGAAACTTGGCGGTGGTGGGGACAGACTTGACCACCAGCCGGCCCTTGAGTTCACGATCCAAGAACTGTTGGGCGCGCCGTAGCTGGTTCGGTTCGAACTTGTCCATTCCGGTTGCCAGCATAGCACCGCCTGACCGGGATACGGGCTATTCTAGAACCATGGATGCGTTGCGGATGCGGGAGGCTTCGGTGCTGGCCGCGCTGTATGCACCGGAGAGCCCGTTCCGCCTCACCTCCCCCCGCGATTGGCCGCAGCTGGCGAGCTTGCTGGCCCGCCCGGGCACCCCCGCCGAGCTTCTGGCGCAAGCGGGTTATCAACCCCTTGCGGACGCCCTCACCCCGGCGGCCCTGGAGTGGGGCTGGCACGCGGTGAGCCAGGGGCAGGTGCTGACGGCCGCCCACGCCGAATTCCCTCGGGGCTGGCTGACTTTGCTGGGCAAGTCCGCGCCGCCGGCGCTGACTTTGACCGGTGTGGTTTCCGCCGGACGGGCCGTGGGGGTGGTGGGCTCGCGCGAACTCACGGACCCCCAGCGCGCCTGGGCCCGCGAGGTGGGGGCGTGGCTGACGGCCCACGGCTGGATGATTGTGAGTGGCGGTGCCCGCGGCACCGATGCCGAAGCGGCGGCGGGGGCGCGCTCCACCGGCCCGGGAGCCCGAGTCGTCGAGATCCTGGCCCACGGGGGTGATGGACGCGAGACCCCGACCTGCCTGCGCCTTTTGCCCACCGGGGCGGGTTTCGATGTGGCGGTGGCACACCAGCGCAATGAACTCATCCACGCTTGGAGCGGGGTGAGTGTGATCTTGGCCTCGCAGTCGCGAGCGGGGGGCACCTGGACGGGCACCGTGCGGGCGATGCGCCGCTGGGGGCTGCAGGCGCTGGTCTACCAGGACGGGAGCCCAGGCGCGCAGGGATTGGTGGAAGCGGGGGGCACGCCGTGGGCTTCGCTGGCCGAACTTGAACTGCGCCTTGCCGCCGCCGCGCCGCTGCGCACCCCGCAGTTGTTCGATCTCACCGACGACCCGAGGGGCGATGCGCCGATGCGAGTCCGCGAAGCCCCGGTGCGGTGGGTGACTTCAAGCTAGCGAGGAAGAGGGCGATCCGGGATCATCCACGCGCCGGCAATCGCCACGGCGAGGGCGTCGCACACGTCGTCCGGCTTGGGCGCTTGCGCCAGCCCGAGCAAACGAGTGACCATGAACTCCACCTGCTTCTTGTCGGCGTTGCCCTGCCCTACCACGGCCTTTTTGACTTCGGGGGGCGTGATTTCGTACGTTTCCAGGCCGGAGCGCGCGGCTTCGCACAGCACTGCCCCGAGCGCCTTCGCCACGTCCATCGCCGTGGTGGAGTTGCGGTTGAAGAACAGCCGCTCCGTGACCAGACGATCGATGGGATGCGCCTCGATGAGTTCGCGGGCCTGATCGGCCAGCGAGACCAGGCGCGGACCGAGCGGCCCGGGCGGTGTCTGGAAGAGGCCGAAGGCCACGGGCTCGATTTGGCTCCCTGAGCGCCGGATGAGGCCGTACCCCATGCGTTCTAATCCGGGGTCAATGCCGAGAATCAACACGGTTACCGCTTGAACCGCCGGGCGATGTCAGACGTGGGGATAAGGATCGTAATGGGGCGGCCGTGCGGGCAGAAGAAGGGGTTATCCAACGTCGCGAGGTCCTCCACCAGCTTCTTCATCTCGGCCTCGGCCAGCGGGTCGCCGGCTTTGACGGCCATCTTACACGCGGCCATGGCAAAGACGTCGGCGGTGCCGGTGCCGAGACACCCGGCGGCCCGACCTTCGGCGAGTTCATCCAGGACATCGCGCAGCGCGGATAACGGTGAGCGGCCGCGCCAGATCGCGGGCACCCCGCGCACCAGGAACGACTCGGGCCCGAACGGCTCCACGTCAAAGCCTGCCCGCGCCAGCTCGGTGAGGTTTTGCTGAGCGATGAGCGCCGAAGCGCGGCTCAAATGCAAGGTCTCTGGCGAAAGAAGGGGCTGCACGGGCACGCCGTCGCGGGCGCGCTCGGCCCATAAGCGCTCATACAGAATGCGCTCGTGCGCGACGTGCTGGTCAATCACGATCAGCCCGTGCGGCGAATCGCCGAGGATGAACGTAGCCGCCCACTGGCCAATGAGCCGGAACTCGTGGAGCAGATCAGGCAGGACGCCCGTGACGCCCCCCGCTGCCCCTAAAGACACTCCGTCGGCCAGCCCGCTAGAGCCCCCCGCAAAGGGCCGCGCAAACAAAGTGCCCGCGCCCAGCCAAGCCGTGCTCTCTTCACTCCCCAGCGGTGCCTGCGCCCGCTGGGACAGGCCAAACGCCCCCGGCCCCCCCGCCATCACGGGCGGGCTCCCCGCCGGCAACTCGCCTCGGGCATCCCGCACCGCCTCATTGGCCAGGTGCACCGCCTCGGCCCCCGGCACCATCCCGCTGGCCGCCACCGCCCCCTTGATCGCCGACACCATCGCCCGGAAGACGGTGCTTTCATCCCGGAACTTGACCTCGCTCTTGGTGGGCGAGACGTTGACGTCCACCCCCGCCGGGTCCGTCCAGATCATCAGCGCGGCCAGGGGGTAGCGGCGCTCGGGGGTCCACGCCCGGAAGGCTTGGTCAATGGCGGCCATCAGCGTCTTGCTGCGCACCGGGCGGCTGTTGACCCACAGCCACTGGTGGGTGCGGGTCGCGCGGCTGACGTGGGGCGGGCTCACCATCCCGGTCAGGCGCACGCCGTCTTGGTAGTGATCCACGGGCAACAGCGCGGCGGTGAGGTCACGCCCCCAGACCTCTTGCAATGTGGTGGCGAAATCGCCCGAGCCACTGGTACGCAAGGCCTCGTGGGCGGGGCCACCGGCCGCGTGCCGCAAAGTAAAGGCCACATCGGGGCGAGCAATGGCGTGGCGGGAGACGGCATCCACGATGGCGGAGAGCTCGGTGGCGTCGGTGCGCAAGAACTTGAGCCGCGCCGGCACGTTAAAGAACAAGTCCTCCATCGAGACCGTGGTGCCGCGCGGGCCGGCGTCGCCCGCACTGACCTGCACTTGCCCGCCGTGGGCCGTCACCACCACCCGGGCGCCGTGCGCCACCCCCGAACTCAGCCGGAACTTGGAGACCGACGCGAGCGTGGGCAGGGCCTCGCCCCGGAACCCCATGGTGGAGACGGCCAGCAGGTCCTCGGCACGGGTGATCTTGCTGGTGGCGTGGCGCTCCAGGGCCAGCAACACCTGGTCTTCGGTCATCCCGATGCCGTTATCCGAAACACGGATCAACGCCCGCCCGGCCCGCTCAAGGTCAATTTCGATGCGGGTAGCTCCGGCGTCCAGCGCGTTCTCGACCAGCTCTTTGACCGCCGAAGCCGGTCGCTCCACCACCTCACCGGCGGCAATTTGATTGATCGTCTGCGAATCCAAACGCCGAATGACCGGCAGGTGGCCGGTTGCCTCCGGGCACCCACCCACCTCACCCTCCGGAGCCGGAAGATGAAAGCCAGAGCGAGCGAAGGCGGGGTCAGCCATAAAGCATGAGGGTGAACCTCAGGGGATCAGTTTAGTTTACGCCGATGGGGGCGCGTTTCCTTTTCTCCTCCCAAGAATAGGACGCCCGCCACCATCCCCAAGGCGCGCTCAAGTCCCGAACCGATAAATCGGGGCTACAGGTTCGGACCGGAACGTGCCGATACTGTTAGCAAGACCAGGTTTCTGGACGGAATGCCCCCTCATGTTTACTTTCATCGGGATCGTGCTCGCCGTCGTGATGATGCTCGTGGGTTACACGATGCACCACGGCAGCATTGCCGCCCTGATCGTGCCTTCGGAGTACGTCACGATCATGGGGATGGGCATGGGCTTGATGATTGCCAACAACGGGCTACCGACCACCATCAAGGCGATCAAGGCCGCCCTTGGGCTGTTGAAGCCGCCGCCGAATCAAAAGCAGTACATGGACCTCCTGAAGATGATGTTCCAGCTGTTCTCGGTGGCCCGCAAGGAAGGCCTCCTCGGCCTTGAGCAGCACGTCGAGAACCCGAAGGAGTCCGCCATCATCAGTAAGAATCCTTCCTTCTTGGCCAACCACCACGCCTGCGACTTCTTCTGCGACACGATGAAGGTCATCCTCACCGGTTCGGTGGGGCCGCACGACCTCAGCGAAATGATGGAGCTCGACCTGGAAGTCGCTCACGAAGAAGAGCATCTGCTGGTGGATGCCTGGCAAGGCACGGGCGACGCCATGCCCGCCATCGGGATCGTCGCGGCCGTGTTGGGGATTGTTATCACCATGGGCAAGATTGGCGGCGAGGCCGCGGTCATCGGGAAGTCGGTCGGTCAGGCGCTGGTCGGGACGTTCCTCGGGATTCTGCTCGGCTACGGTGTGTATGCGCCCATCGCCCGGTCCATGGAACTCCGCATCAAGGCCGAGGGCCACTACATGAACTGCATCCGCCACGCGCTCTTCAGCTTCGCGCGCGGCGAATCACCCATCACCTGCGTCGAATTCGCACGGCGCAACATCGAACCGTCACTCCGCCCCGGGTTCGCCGAGATGGAAACCTCGGTCAAGGAAAAGGACGCCGCCTAAGCCTGAAGAAGATCCATGCAAGACGGCGCACCGATCATCATCAAGAAGGTCAAAAAGGGCGGACACGGCCACCATGGGGGGGCCTGGAAGGTTGCCCTGGCCGACTTTATGACCTCGATGATGGCGTTCTTTATGGTCATGTGGATCGTCGGGATGAGCCAAGAGGATCGCGAAATCATCCAGGCATACTTCAACGACCCCTCCGGGTTTGACTCGAAGATGCCGCGTTCGGCGCTGAACATCGGCATCACGGGCGGGCCGACGAGCAAAGAAACGGGCAAAGCCGGGACCGGCACGACCCAAGAAGAGCGGGAAATGGACGAAGCCGTCAAGCTCAAGTACAACATTCAGAAGTCCCTTGAAAGCGACCCCGAACTGAGGGGGCTCGTGATGAGCGACAAGGTGGAAGTGAGCGTGAGCAGCGAAGGCGTGCTGGTGGAGTTCATTGAAAACGAAGCCAACGGCGAAGTGTTCTTCGAGATCGGCTCGGCGTCCGTGCGCCCGGCCGCGCGATCTTTGATCGCGAAAGTAGCGCCGCTGCTCGCGCAGAGCCGCCGTCCGATGCAGATTGAAGGCCACACCGACCGTCGTCCGTTCCCGGGTACGGGCCGCGACAACTTTGACCTCAGTACCGAACGCGCTCACGCCGTCCGCCGCCTCATGGTGGCCAGTGGCGTGCAGCCGAAACAGATTCTACAGGTGGTGGGCTACGCCGACACGCGCCCGCGCAACGGTATGGACCCCCTGCACTTTAGCAACCGCCGCGTTAGCGTGTTGCTGCCGTTTGCGATGACGAAGCCCGAGGATCGCCGCCTGCCGGTGGATGAACTGAATCAGTCCATTGAAGGCATGTTCCGCGTGCCCACGGCCCCCAGCTTCTCATCGCCGGGTCCCGAACCCGTCAACCTCGACCCCGACGCGGAAGAAGAGTAAGCGGGGCAAGAGGGTTTCCCCCAGGAATCTCGGTCCGACGGCGCGCCTTTCGGCCAAGGTGCTCCGTCTGGACCCTTGAACGACACGGACGTCGCTTATGGCTACCATCGCCGGAAACCTCTGGGAATACAACTTCGCCCGCATTATCGTGCTGGACGTCACGGACGACTACCGGCTCAGCCAAGGGCCGGTGCCCATGGATTGCTACCCCGTCCTTAAAGAGGTGTGGGTGCCCATGTACGAGATTGATGCACGCCTGGCTGACCCCCAATTGATGGAGGGGTACCTCTACGATTGGCACGAATCGCCCGATCGCCCGGACGCCCCGTGGTTCGTGGGCGTGGTCCACGCGCAGTTGTTGGTGGAAGCCGAAGCCCGGGCCTCATCCTCTTCTTGAGACCCGAGCTCGTTTGAGGGCTAGGCCGCGCGTCGGCGACGGCGCAAGGCCAGCAGAGCGAGCCCACTGACAAGTAGGGTCGCCGGTTCCGGGACGGCCTGGTGCGTCACCGTCAGGTAAGGGCGCAAGCTGACCTGAGGATTTTCCTTGCTAGCGTAGATCAGGCGATTGGTGTCCGGCCCCAGCATGTGCAGCCCGTAATTGGCATGCGTGCCAGCGTGCCACTCAGAAACGAGGGACGTAATGTTGAACGTGTACCAATTCGTAACCTGGTTACCCGACCACGTGGCGTAAGGGTTCACATTGGCTACCCCCGTGGTGCCCACAGAATCTCCGCCCGACGTGTTCCAGGGTGTACCGGCCTGGCGGTCCAGCCACGACGCCTGCATCTCCACCCAAGGGTTGGTGACGCGATAGATCTCGGTGGTCGTCACCCCTGATCCAAAGCTGTTGTCCCCCCAGAGATTGAGAGTGGCGCTGGTAATCACATCCCCGGCCGGAATGGACGAGAGGTCGAATTGAACGAGCGAGCGCTGGTTGTTCGTGGCGCCCGCGTTGTAGGTGGAAAAGATGCTATCGGCTCCGAAGATGCCCGTGGGCGAGAAGGTGAGCAATCGAGTGTCTTGGGTGGGCGACAACGTCGTTGTCGCGGCGCTACTCATGACAGCTCCACCAAGAAAGGCAACGCTTCCCGTGACTCTCAGATAGAGTTTCAGATTGAGTTTCATTTGAGGATCCTTGGGCAAGGCATTCCCGCCTTGCTCATGCCCGTAAAGCTATCTCAGTTCAAGCCCGTTCAACTCGGCAAGGTGAAAATGCACCACAAAGTGTTCACTTCGAACCACCTTCAGTTCTCCCGTTTCGCAAGGGAATCGGCCTTGGATCCGGCTTTCTGACGTTGATCCTGCATCTGAAGCTCGCGGCTGTAGCGACGCATGGGGTCTGGCGTCGATCGTTCATTCCGGAGTTGACGTGGAGAGACCCCGAAGGTTTCACGTACCAGCTTGTTGAATCGCTGTAAGTCCGGCACTCCGACCAAGTGGGCGACTTCCTTGATGCTGGCCGGGCTACTCATGAGGAGTTCACTCGCCCGGCTCATCCTTGCCTCGCGGACGTACTGCTGGGGCGTCACACCGAGTTCAGTTCGACAAAGACGGATCAAGTGGTTCTGGCTGACGCCG
Organism: uncultured Chthonomonas sp.; assembly: GCA_964627705.1. GTDB lineage: Bacteria > Armatimonadota > Fimbriimonadia > Fimbriimonadales > Fimbriimonadaceae > JAHBTC01. The sequence continues at coordinate 8,440 of CAZVHE010000017.1, read as the reverse complement.
GTCGCTTCGGCCAATGCTTGCATGGAGAAGGACTCACCCAGGTTTTGGTCGACAAATCGACGCATGCGGCCTAGCGCCGAGTGTTCCTGCCATTCACTCAGCTCGACTCCCGCTTGGAGAAGAATCGTCCAAATGAGGTTGTTCACCGTCGCCTTATTAAAGGCAATGCGGTCAATGGCCGTCCGCAACCATATGTCCACGACGGTCATTTCTCGTTCGTAGGGTTGGACCATGGAAAAACCGAGAGGTGAATCGGCCTCGGGATGAGGCGAAAAGTTGAGGAGGTACACATCCCCTTCCGGCCCCGTGCGTTGAATCTGCACCAGAGCCCGAGGGGGCATCATCAGCAGGCTATCCGGGGCAAAAGCCTGCGAGCGTCCATTGACACTGATCTCGCCGGCAAAGCGAGCCAGAATGATCATGTACCACTGGGGAGCCTGCGTAAAGAACTGACGTTCGCGGTAGAAGGTGAGGCCAGATACTGGCCCGACGGTGGGCGCTAGTCCCAGATTGATGGTGTAATCCGGCCTCATTAGGGTGACTGAAGACCACTAAAATCAACCACAGACCAGTTAGTGGTTATTTCAGTTAAATCCACATCGATGATGGACGTTCGGTCCCGAGCAAATCAAGGGGTCCGGACCCCGTGATGACCATGCGAGTAAAATGTGAGAGTTATGCCGCGCCCGTTGCAGCTTTCGGTGGTTTCGCCCGAACGCACGGTCTTTGATGACCAAGTCACGAGTGTGATTGCCCCGGGCGTGGAAGGTTATCTCGGCGTGATGGCCGGCCACGAACCCCAAATCGTCGCCCTCAAAGCGGGTCTGGTGGAGTACGAGGACAAGAACGGCCAGCGCACTTTCGTCGCCACGATGGGTGGCTTCATGGAAATCAGTAGCGAGCGCGCCATCATCCTGGCCGAGGACGCCGAGATCAGCACCGAGATTTCTATCGAGAAGGCCGAGGCCGAATTGGACAAGGCCCGTCGCGCGTTGCGAGGCGAAGAAGTGGACATGACGCCCGAACAAGCCACCGAAGCGCTGAATCGCGCCATGGTTCGGCTAAAAGCGGCGCGAATGCGCTAAATTTCGCCGACATTTTGGGCAACAATAGAGCCCATGGAATGGCGAAGCGCGTGGGTATTGGTGGCCGTGTTGGCGACCCCCGGATTCAGTGAGTCTCGAACCGCAATGAACGATTCGAGCTTCTCCGCCGATGAGATCCGTGCGCTCCGCGCCTACTGGAGTGAGCCCGGGCGCGTCCATGTCCAACTCCTGAACGAAAACGGCCGCGAATTCACCGTTCGCCAAACCGTCGAGGGTAGCCAGTGGCTGTGGAACTACAACAAGGCTCGGGGCCTTGCCAAGGGCGATCCGGGTTCCCCTCTCAGTGCCAACTCGCAACGCGAGACCGTCTGGACCAACTGGATCAACGCTCGCATTGAGTGGGATTACGCCCAAGCCGCCGTGCAAGCCGCCCAGCGCAACCGCCAGCCCGCACCGGCTGTGCGCGTGCCGAACCCCGGCCCGTGCCCGGCTGACCTGGTGAACCTGGCCGGCAACCCGCCCGCCTTTGCCGCCCCCGTACGGCCCGAGCAGCACACGCTGACCTTCCAGGACGGCATGAAGCTGACCTACAACACCCACGTGCCGATGCGCAAGACGTTTGCGTACTACCGGTGGCCGCAAGGGGTGCAAAGCATGGGCCAGCGCGTGAAGACGCTGCCGGAGCGCGAGCTCCAAGGCCTCTTCCAGAAAGCCGGGCTCAACAAGACTGAGCAGAATGTTTTTGCCGCCGTGTCCATGCTCGAAGGGGGCTTTGATTCGGTGAACACCTACGACACGGGCTTCGTCTCGGTCGGCCTCATCCAGTTTGCGAGCCTCAAGGAGGGTGGACATAGCCTCGGCCAGGTGATGCTGCGCATGAAGCGGGAGGATCCGGAGGAGTTCCGCACCCACTTCCGTAAGTTTGGCCTGGACGTGACGGACAACGGACTGCTGATGGCCGCCGACCTAGAGTCGGGTGCCACTCGCATAGGCCCCGAGGCGAACCAGCAGATTATTAAGGACAAGCGACTGATTGCGGCGTTCCAACGCGCGGGGCGCATCAGCGAGGCCTTCCGCGTGGCCCAGCTCAAGACGGCCAAGGCGATGTACTACCCCGCCGACGATGTCATTCGAGTGGATGTGAATGGCGTCACGATGACCGGGCGCGTGGGGGATGTCTTCCGGACCGAAGCCGGCCTCGCCACGCTCATGGACCGCAAGGTCAACACCGGCAACCTGGGCCGGATGAACGAACTGGTGGGCCAAGCCGTGCGGGAGTACGACCTCGCCTCTGTGAAGGATGCCGCCCAGCTTGAGTTCCTCTTGGTTAAAGCCTTGGTCTTCCGCAAGAACTACCTCCTCGAGGCCTCGCTCAGCCAGCCGGCTCGCCCCGATGTGATTACCAGCCGCAGCGGCACCCGCCGCCTGCGTGGTCCGCTTTAGGCGCAAGCCAGAGACAAGAGAAAACCCCCGAAACCTGAAATTGGGTTCGGGGGTTTTGATTTCACGAGAGACCCGCGACTTACTGAGGAGCGTCCACCGAGCGGTAGGCGTTGATGAGCGCGATTTCACCCTCCTTCCCGCCCTGCGACTTGCCGTGCTCCATGCCGTAAATCCCGGTGAAACCCTTGCTACGGATGTGCTTGAACACGTTGCCATAGTTGATCTCGCCGGTGGTCGGCTCGCGGCGGCCAGGATTGTCACCAATCTGGAAGTACGCAATCTCGCTCCAGGCGGCGTCTATGTTCGGGATCAGGTTCCCTTCCTGAATCTGCTGGTGATAGATATCAAACAGGATCTTGCAGGCCGGGCTGTTCACCGCGCGGCACACTTGGTACGCCTGCGGGATTTCGCTCAAGAAAAGGTTGGGGTGGTCACGGAAGTTCAGCGGTTCTAGCACCATCACCAAGCCGTGCGGCTCAAAGATTTCGCTGGCGCGGCGCAGGCACCACGTTGGCCGTGTTGTAGGCGATGTTTTGGCGCGGGTCTATGGTGCCGCACACCACGGTCATCCACTTTGCGTTCACCCGTTTGGCAACATCCACGGAGGTGCGGACTTCGTCCAGGAACTTCTCAATCATTTCCGGGCGGCCACTGGCGAGGGAGGTTTCCCAGGCCGTGTTGGGGTTCACCACAAAGACCCCCATGCGCATGCCCAGGCGGGTCATTTCTTTGGCGATGGCCTCTTGCTGCTCCACCGAGCGGCCCTTCATGCCGTTGTCTTCCAGCGATCGGAAGCCGTGGTCGTGCATGAACTTCAATTCATCCATCGGGTTGTTGCCCGCGTGATTGCTAAACATGCCGAAGTGCGGCGCAAAGTCGCAGTTGAACGGAGTGGAATCGTCAAAGTTCAAGGTTGTCTCCTTGGCAACGGCCAAGCCGCCGGCCAGGCCTGCCCCTACAGCAAGGCCCGACCGGATGAAGTCGCGGCGATCCATGCTCATGACTTAAACCAGCTTGGTTACGCCCGGCACGGCCACCGGTGGCACCGCTCGGCTACCGAAGGCCAGATCTGCTGGCATTAGCGTCTCTTCGCTTGCCATCGCCGCATCCCACGTCACGCTGGTGCCGGTGTAGGCGGCCATGCGTCCCATGATGGCGGTGAGGGTGCTGTGCGCCACCTGTTCGCCCTCGTTGAGATAAGCGCGGGTACCGCGAATGCTCTCGATGAGGTGGCGGTGCTCCAGCATATACGGGTTGAGATTTTCGCCGCTGAAGCGGTACTCGTTCTCCCCAAAGATGCGGTTGGCGGGGTTGGCGCGGCCCTTGGTGCCGACCAGTCGCTCGCTCACGTTGTTGGCGCAGCCGTCAATCTGGCGGCAGTAGCTGTGCATCAGACAGCCGTCTTCGTATTCGAACTCCACCGCAAAGTGGTCGAAGATGTGTCCGTAAACCTCGGCCTTACGGACTTCGCGACCGCCCAGGGCCACGGCCTTCACCGGGTGCGCTTGCTTGGCCCAGTTCACCACGTCAATGTTGTGGATGTGCTGCTCGCAGATGTGGTCACCGCTCAGGTAGGTGAAGTAAAGCCAGTTCTTGAGCTGCCATTCCACGTCGCTCCAGCCTTCTTGGCGCGGCACGGACCAGAGGGAGCCCTGGTTCCAGTAGCAACTGGCGCTGACAATGTCGCCGATCGCGCCATCGTGGATGCGCTTCATCACCTCGTTGTAGGCGGTTTCGTGGCGGCGCTGCGTCCCGGCCACCACGCTCAGGTTCTTGGCCTTGGCGGCCTGGGCAGCGGCAATCACGCGGCGGACGCCCGGGGCATCGGTGGCCACCGGCTTCTCCATAAAGACGTGCTTGCCCGCGTTGATGGCGGCTTCGAAGTGATAGGGGCGGAAACCCGGAGGAGTGGCGAGGATGACCAGGTCAATATCGCTGGCCAGCACGCCCTTGTAGGCATCAAAACCGGTGAACACATGGTCATCGGTGATCTGAACGCGCTCCTTAAAGTTGTCGGTCAGCGACTTGCGCGCGCCGGCGGCACGGTCGGCAAACACATCGCCGAGGGCCACTACGGTCACCGCCGGATCGGCATTCAAACAGTCAAATGCGGCGCCCGTTCCCCGGCCGCCGCACCCTACCACGCCCACGCGCAGTCGGTCTTGTCCCATCACGTTGGCGAAGGTACCCGCTCCGAGGGCAGTCATGGCCACCGCACTGGTGACAGCGAGAAACGAGCGACGAGACAACGCGAGATCTTCCATGGCTTTATTGTTCTAAGTTGACTTGGTCTGCACTGACGACGATTCGAAATCCGACTTGGGGTCCATCTGAGAGCCACCAGCGGCTCTTGGGGACTTGCGGGTCGCGGTCCTGCCACTTGATCGTGTAGGGCTCGCGGAGAGAGGGGCCGAGATCCGGCCCTTCGTAGTTGAAGTGGCCCCCGGCGGTGGTCATCACGCTGGGGTCATCCAGGCTCTTCACCCATTCGCTGGCGTTGCCGATCATGTCGAAGAGGCCCCAGGCGTTCGGCTTCTTGCTCTTGACGGCCTCGGTCTTGTCCTCGCTGGTATCCCAGAACACCGCGTAGTCATCCCACTTCTCCGGCAGGGGGGCATTGGCGCGGGCGGCGTACTCCCACTCGGCTTCGTTGGGAATGCGGTAAGGGCGGTTGAACTTCCCTTCCAGCCACTTGCAGAAAACTTCACTGGCCGGGGCGGCCACGCCAATGGCGGGGTAACCCTTGTGGCCGTAGCCTCGGTCCACCGCGCCATAGGGGCGGCTGGGGCGGCTGGCGGCGTCGTGGTTGGCTTCCCGCTGCTCGGGCGTCATGTCCAGGCGCAGGTAGAAGACGTCGTACAGATCCCACGTGACTTCGGTTTCCGATATGTAAAACGCCTTGACTTCGACTTCTTGGCCCCGAATGTTGACCTTCCCCGCAGGGATGTAGATCATCTTGAATTCAACGAGGTGGTCGGGTAGGCGTTCGGTATACGACTCGGGCATCGGCGTTACAATAGGGAGGGCGAGAGCGATGTACGCAGCGATCATTGCTTACTTAACGTTTGGGAGTTCCCCATTGAACGTGTCCCGGTACGACTTTACCCAGGCTCATATGGGCGTTCGCGTCGATATTTCATTGTACGCGCCCGATCGAGCCGCCGCCGAGCGCGCGGCGAAGGCTGCTTTTGACGAAATCGCCCGGATCGAGGCCATCGCCAGCGACTACCGCCCGGACAGCGAGGCCATGCGCCTGTGCGACCAGGCGGGGCAAGGGCCGGTGCGCGTGAGCCCGACCCTGATGAACCTGCTGCTTCGGAGCGAGCAGCTCCACTACCACTCGGGCGGGCTGTTTGACGTGACGGCGGGGCCGCTGG
>CAZVHE010000017.1:2281-2547 GCA_964627705.1 uncultured Chthonomonas sp. | reverse complement strand
GGCGTGCTGCCCACCCACGAAGCGGTGCAGGCGGCGCGGCGCAACGTAGGCATGGAGGCGGTGCGCATTGAGCCCGACGCGGGCACGGTGGAGATCACCCGGCCGGGGGTGCGGCTGGACTTTGGGGGGATTGCGAAGGGGTACGCCTGCGATGCGGCGGTGCAGGCGATGCGGAATGCGGGGGCGCCCGCCTGCCTGGTGGAAATGGGGGGCGATATCGCCCTGGGCGATGCCCCGCCCGGCGAAGCGGGCTGGCGGGTGCTGCT
>CAZVHE010000017.1:269-2145 GCA_964627705.1 uncultured Chthonomonas sp. | reverse complement strand
CCAGCGGGTGATGGCGACCGTGATGGGCCCGGATGCGACGACCACCGATGCCCTGGCTACCGCCCTAAGTGCGGGGGGCTACGCGATGAAGGTGCGGCTGCTGAAGGCGTACCCGGAGCTTGACATCCGGTTGCGGGTCGGGCGGGACGCACGGCTTTCCAGATAGTTTACGGCTCAACTATATACTTTTTTCCGCACAGGGGTTGACAGCAGGGGGGGGGCACGAAATCAAAATGGACGCATGCGTGACGCGAAAGTGCTCATGATTGCCGCCTGCCTCGGCTTCATAGCGGCCAGCCCCAATCTCCTCGCCCAAGCCGGCGGGGGTACGACGTTGCCTCAATGCGGAAACTACCTGCGAGAGGGGGAGTTGCTAGAACGTTGTTGCCAGGCTCACGAGAACGTGAACGGATCCTGGTGCATCGGGTTCAACCGCGATTATTATCGAGAACGAGTGACCCCGGTTTCGCATTACGAGCACGGCTACATTGTGCAAATGTGCACACTCTGGAAGACCTTTGGAAATGACCAGTGTTGCGGCGTGACTCCGCTCGGCCTTCCCGTTACACCCGGATGCCCGGCGAACATTCCGACCAGCTCGTGCGTTCTTTGATTGGGGAATGTGCCGGATTCTTCGCGCGCGAAGGCAATGTGGTCTGACGATCACAGAAGTCTTAGTGGTGGTAGCGATTGTGGCAACGCTAACGACTCTTCTTTTCCCATCTTTTGTCAGGTCAAAGAAGCGAGCTTATGGTGCCGTTGCCACCTCAAATCTCAGGCAATTGTATGTGGCCGGCGAAATTTATAGGGGAGAACATGATCTAAGCGAGTTCCCCCATACATCGCAATTCGCCCATACGAAGACGCTGCGCCCGCTTTTGAGTCACCGTTACGACTCGTATAGAAACGGTTTAGCGAATGCATATCGCGTATGGGTCAGGGAATCATTTCCAGATGTGAAGCGAAAGTTTGTTTGGCCGGTAACCGACTTTCAAGACAGCGTCATACACATACGAGACGTATACGGCTATGAAGCCACGCCGTGGCCGCAAGGAGACCCTAATACTGTCATCCTCGTGTTGCATCAAAGCTTCGAGCCGAGCAGATGTGCTCCTTCGCCCTTCGGCGTTTGGGGAAATCACTTAAGGGTCACAGACGGAGGAGCCATAACAAGCCACTTTGTCGATTTCCCAGCCCAACTAACTCCTGACAACACTCAAAGAATTGACTGCGACCCTGGGAAGTGGTTTAAGTAGCTCACTTACAGTATGAAAGTTTAAGTTGCTCACTTACAGAATGAAAACAGTTACCCCTCTCGTTACTCATATACCGCTACAGCTTACAATAGGAGAAGCGTGTTGGTGCCTCTGGCGATGGTCATACGGAATAGGTTACCGCTACCAGGTTGCGAATCTAATCCTCTGGTCGATAATCGGATTAGTTGGCGTTCTCATTTTCGGAGTTTATGTGCTGAAGAAATGGAATGCTTGGCCACAGATCCCGGCCTTTTTTGCGGTCCTGAGCACTACATGGCTTACGCTTGATAGTGCTAGTAAGGGAAACCTCGGTCTAAGCTTTTTTCAGAATGAGGCTTGTTTGATATGCGGCCTAGTCGTGACGTTGACGATTTCTAGCCTATGGCTCGATCGAGTGCGGTTCTCACCGACCACACCGGCCAAATGAAAACAAATCGACCTCGCCGCGAGGGCGAGGTCGTTTGTTCGATGGGAACCCGTGAGCTTTAGACGGCCTGGAGCTTGCGAGCCTTTTCGCGGACGTCATCCAGGTTCCCGCAGTAGAGGAAGGCCTGTTCCGGAATGTCGTCCAGCTTGCCATCCACCAGCTCGGCGAACGCCGCCACCGTATCCTGGATGGA
>CAZVHE010000017.1:0-236 GCA_964627705.1 uncultured Chthonomonas sp. | reverse complement strand
GAAGAACGGCTGGCTAAAGAAGCGCTCGATCTTGCGGGCGCGGCCCACCAGCACCTTGTCGTCGTCGCTGAGTTCGTCAATCCCGAGGATCGCAATGATGTCTTGCAGTTCCTTGTAGCGCTGCAGGGTTTGCTGCACGGCGCGGGCCACGCGGTAGTGCTCTTCGCCCACAATACGCGGGTCCAGGTTCTTGGAGGTCGAAGCCAGCGGGTCCACGGCCGGGTACAGGCCCTTGG
>CAZVHE010000016.1:0-30445 GCA_964627705.1 uncultured Chthonomonas sp. | reverse complement strand
CTCCCGTTGAGTGTGCCGACGCCGTTGACATCAAGCAAGAGGGCCGGGCCTTCAATCCGGGCCGGGTCTTGGACCACCAGGCGTACCCCGGCAAACTGCGGATTGATGGCGGGCGGCACCCCCGCCCCGCCCGTGAGCGGCTCGACCGGGAGGACGACGACACCCTTTTCGGCCTGGAAATAGCCCACTACGACCGGCGAACCGACGTACTGCGAGAAGGCAATATCCATAGAGACTTCGCCGCTACTCGCCTTCGGCGCGGTGGGGATGGTGCCCTTCACCGGGAAGCTGCGCGCCACGACCTTGCCTTGGATAAAGCCCGAATTGAGCCAGGTTTCGAAGTCGGCGGTCCCCGCGAGCAGGTCGGTGACACCCACGGTGGCATCGAACTCGAGGTCGGGTTGGTCGCTCAGGGCGGGCCGATCCGCGTAAGCCGAGCCGGTGAGGGACAGCGCGTCGGCGGTGATCGCCAACACCGTGTTGAGCTTATTGAGAACTTGGTCGCCCACCACCAGTCGCTCGGATTGAATCGCCAGTTGGCCCGCGGGTGCCCACCGCCCGGCCTCATCGCGGACCACGAAATCGAGATTCGCGGTGCCATCGGCTTCGTACCGCGTGACATCGAGGAACTCGCCGAGGTCACTCAGAGGCACATCCTTGGCGGTCAAGCGCACTTCGCCCGGCTTTTCTAAGAACTGGGCGGTAAAGGCAGGATATTCCGCCCCTACTTGCACTTTTAGTTTGCCTGCTTGTAGATCGCCATCGGCAAAGTAGACGTTCGGCGTGAGACGCACACGGTCTAGATTCAGGCTTGCATCGAGCGTCTGAAGTTGCCCGTTTTGGAAGAATTGCGGTTCCGTGACCGCCAGCCGCCCTTCGCCAAAGGGTTGGCTCACGGTGCCGTCAATCTTGAACTGCGCGTTCAACTTCCCACCGCGAAGGGGCAGGTCACCCCGCACGGTGGCCAGCCAGCCAAGATCGAAGTTCTCAATGGCCACCTCGCCTTCGATGGATTCATCCGCCCCCAGGCGGGCGTTGCGTAGCGCAAACCCTTGATCCCAAACGAGCGAATCCACAAAGTAGTCCTCGCCCTCTTGACGCGCGGTGAGCAGGATTTCGCCCGCGTCGCGGCCGTAGATGGTTAGGTTCTGAGCCCGGAACAGTTCAGCCTTGGTGGAGAGCGCTCCGCCTCGGGCCGTGAGCTCGAACGAGCCCAGCACGTCACCCCGTAGGGTTTCCAAGCCGCGCCGAACGTCTTCCGGCGCGTCCATCCAGCGGGCGCGGGTCAGGTCCACGATGGGTTCAATTTCGATACCGTAAACATCCACCCAACCGGAGCCCGTTTCCGTCTCGGGCTGGTAGCGCACGTCCCGCAGTGCCAGGTAGCGCTCGGCCGTGCCAATGCTGCCGTCCGCCGTCCACTGCCCGTTGGCAAACCGCACGTCCAGCGGGCCGCCCCCGTAGCCGGTCTCGCCTACCAGGGTGCCACTCAGCCGGAGGTTGGCTTCGGCGCTGGTGAGTTGGCCGTTGGTGCCCTTGGCGACCAGTTCTCCTCGGACACCACCACTAATGGGAATCTCGGGGGCTTGCTCGGGTCGGAACGCGAGCGTAATGTCGTCAATGTCCGCCGAGGCTTCAAAGTCGCCATCCTCCCATCGGTAACGGCCCCGGCCCCGCGCCACACCCTGACCAATGAAGAGCGTGATCTCCCTGAGATCAAGGCCCTCCTTGTTGGCCTGCACGTTCACGCTGCCGGAGCGCGAATCGAACTGTCCATAGCCGATATCACGGAGCGAAATCAGCGCCTCGATGACCGGGTCATCCAGCGTGCCCCGAATACGCGTGGCGAGCAATCGGGCTGTGCCCTTGACGTTAAGATCAGGCAGCCAATCTGCTATAAAAAACTCACGGCTAAGGACGGAGCCGTCCAGTTCGTTGGTCTTGAGATCGAGCGTGATATTGCCTCGAATGGGGGTGGCTTGCACCAGGCCCCGCACGTCCCGGGCAATCAGGCGATTGGCATCCAGAGAAAACTCGCTCCCCAAGATCGGCACGATCTGGTCCCCGGCGCGCAGGCCAAACACCTCCGTGCGCCCCTCCACGTTCCAATCGTTACCGCTCCACTCCACCTCGGCCCGGGCGTACGTTTGGCCTTCGATATCCTGCTCGGGAAGTAGCTCATCCAATGAGAGCCCTACGGCATCCACGACGGCTTGGCCGCCCTTGGAGAATGTGCCCTTGCCCGAGGCGAGCAGCTTGCCGGTGCCCAGGTTGGCTTCCGCTCGTCGAATCTCAATTTGATCGCCCGTGGTGAAGATGCGCGCACTCAAGCGGTCAAAGTCAAACGTACGCCCGTCTTCGAGGGCATAGGTGGCCGCCCCATCCACCCCAATTTGAAGCTCGGGGGTGCGATCGTTCCCGCCCACCAGCACCGTCGTGCTGACTTGCCCGGCCAGCCCCACAATTCCCGCCCGTGCGGCCAGTGGAGCGAGGGCAATCGCCGGCGTTTTGGCCGCGCCGCTTAGATGCCTCGACTTGAGATCGTAAAAGAGGCCCGCTTCCCAGTACGCGCCCAGGGCGCGGGCTTTCTTCACATTCACGCCCAGTTGCCGCCCATTGCTGGCCAGCTGACCTTCCAGGCTGTCCACCTGCTCGCCCGCCACCCGCACTTGGCCCGCCTTCGCGGTGCCCTGCAGGCGCAGGCCGTCGTTGTCCGACTGCACCCAGCCATCAAACGCCAGCCCACGAAAATCCAGATCGCGCGGCAAGCCCCGCGCGGCATCGGCCCACAGGGCGTTGCGGTTATCCACCTTGGCCACCACCCGGCCTGACCACGTGGGAGTCCCGCTCCACGTGGCAACCCCGTGGGCGCGCACGCTGCGGCCGGGCTCCACCACGTCCGCTAAGACCTGGGCTTCGGCATCTACCAGGCGCACACGCCCTTTCACTTGCGCCCGGCGGAGGTAAGGAGCATAGGCAATCGCCTCGCCCTCCAACCCTAAATCGGCCCGGATTTGCGGCGCCTTGCCTGGTGCCCAAGCCGCATCCGCCCGACCCGAAGCCAACAATTGCTGCCCGCTAAAGGGCGCCAGTGGCTTGCGGTCGGCGGGGGAAAGCCACGGCCCCGCCCACTTGAGCGCCGTCACGATATCGGCGGCGCGCATGTCGCTGCGCACCCACCCGTAGCCGTCGTCCCGCGCCAACAACGAAAGCTCAGCCCGCCCAAACGGACCACCCCGCAGCATCATCGCGGCCGTGGTTTGGCCCTGGGTGCGCTCCAAGTCCAGGGCATCGACGTCGAAGATGCCGCCCACCGCCTCGGTACCCATTTCGTCGCGGTACACCAGCCGCAACCGGTCGGCGCGGAGCGTAATGGGTGTTTCTTCGCCGGTCGGCTCACCCTGAGGGAAAAGCAGATCGTTGAACGACCACTTGTCCCCCTTGCGGCGGGTCACGCGGGCCAGCACGGTGCCGGCATCAATCTGCACGGCCTCGCCGCTCCACTCCACCCGGCCTTGGTCGAGAGTGACCTGGGGTTCTTGCCCCGGCTTGCCCCACCGCACCCCGTGGACCCGCGCGGTCGCCGTCCAGGGGTCCACGGAATAGCTATCGGCGCGAATCTCCGCCGGCCCGCCTTGACCTTCGTAGGTCACCCAAATGGGCTGGCCGGGGGCCAACAAGAAGAGGCTCAATTGGTAGAGGTGGGTCAGGCCAAGAAAGAGGACTAAGGCAGCCGGAAACCAGCCAATGGACCAGCGCGCGAGGCGTAACAGGCTGCGGCTGACTCCTCGCACAATGCTAGGACGGTTCAGCCGCCGCGGAGAGTCGCTCTAAACGCTCTTTCATCACCTTTTCGCTGAGGGCGATGGCGTTATAAGAACTACGGATAAACGGTCCGCTGGCCACAAAGATGAATCCGAGTTCCTCGCCGATCTCTTGATATTCTTTGAAGACATCCGGGTGGATGTATTCCACCACCGGCAGGTGCTTCATGGTCGGGCGGAGGTACTGTCCGATGGTAACGGCATCCACGCCAATCGCGCGCAGGTCCTTGAGCGTATCCACGACATCATCCTTCGTTTCACCGAGGCCGAGCATCAGGCCCGACTTGGTGTAGATCGTGGGATCCATTTCCTTCACCATTTCCAGCAGGCGCATGGTGCGGTCGTACTTAGCCTGCGGCCGCACGATGGTGTGCAGGCGCTCCACGGTCTCGATGTTGTGGTTGTAGATGTCCGGGCGGGCTTCCACCACGGTGCGGAGGATGTCCTCGCGGCCCTTAAAGTCCGGGGTGAGCACTTCGACAATCACGTCCGGGCAGTGCTTTTGAATCTGCTTGATGGTCTTGGCGAACTGCTCGGCCCCTTGGTCGGGCAGGTCGTCGCGGGCCACGCTGGTCACCACCACGTGCTTCATGCCCATGGTCTTGGTGGTTTGCGCGATGTGGAACGGCTCGAACGGGTCAACCTCCAGGCCTCGCCCTACCTTGATGGCGCAGAACCCGCAGCTCCGGGTGCAGGTATCCCCCAGAATCATGAACGTGGCCGTTTTCTTGCTCCAACACTCCGGCAGGTTGGGGCAGCGCGCACTCTCGCACACGGTGTGCAGATTCTTGCTCCGCATCATCTGCTCGACTTCCTTGATGGAATCGGGTCGAGGCAGGCGGATCGTCAGCCACTCGGGCAGACGTTGGGACATGCAGATATTGTACCGTTCTGGCCACAAATTCGGGGCCCAACGAACCCGGCAGATATGGGGAGCATGACCCTCTCGGACCAGGCCGGAGAAGGGGATTACGCCACACTAAGTTATGCGGATTCCCACCTGGGTCCTCGTCGCTTCGGTGGTGGCGACCGGTGGCGTACTGGTCTACAACGTGGTGAGCGCCCCGCGCCCCAGCGCCGATGACGCCCCCGTGGCTGAGATCATCAGCAGCGCGGCCAACTCCTACGGCGCGCCCCGGCACCCCGTGACCGACGACATGAAGAAGCGGGCCGCCGCCATGGACGGCCAGAAGCTGGCCGACATGACCCTGCCCGACGACACGGGCAAGCCGGTGCAAGTTTCGGCGATCTTGGCGGAGAAGCCGACGCTGTTTTTGGGAATCAAAGATGGCTGCCCATGCAACCTAGAGTCGCAGCACTTCTTCAATGATCTGTACGATCACTACGGTGGCAAGATTGGCTTTTACGGGGTGATGGATGCCGACGAGAAGGTCGCCAAGCTCTTTAAGGAGAGCTTGCTGATGGAGTTCCCGATACTGTGCAGCCCCAAGGAGACGAAAATCTTCGAAGCTCTGGGCACCGAGCAGTCGGTCTATTCCACTTTGGTGGCCAAAGATGGCACGATCATCAAGCAGTGGCCCGGTTACAGCAAGCAGATCCTGAGCGAAATCAACGATGAACTGGCGAAGCTGAGCGGCCTGGAACGCGTCTCGATGGACCTCACCATGGCTCCCGAAGAGCCCACCAGCGGCTGCTTCTACGGCATGCCCATCGGCTGGGATCCGAACAAGTAAGGGCCATGCAAACTCCTTATTTGCTCGAAGGTTTGGCGTCGGGGCCGTCGGTCATCGCCACCATCCTCCGCCAGTTTGATGCGGCGGATTTTGACATGCCGTTTGATCCCGCGCGGTTTACGGTAAGGGAAGTGGTGGCCCACCTCGCGGACTGGGAAGAGATCTGGCGCGAGCGCGCCGAGCATGGCCAGAACCAAACCAAAGTTGCCGTGCTGGCGATGGACGAAGGGGAACGCGCCGCCGAGCAGAACTACGCCACCTGGGATGTGGAGAAGTCGCTGGACTTGTACCGGCAGCGCCGCTCGGATTTTGTGGAACGGGTCCGCGCGCTCAGCCCCGAGGAGATGGACCGCACGTACCTGCACCCGGCGTTCGGACCGATCTCGATGTGGGTGCACTGCATGCTCCTGGCCGGCCACGACCTGTATCACATCCAGCAGTTGCTGGACTACCAGGCCGCCGCAAGAGCTTAAGGGGTGCCCCCGGCGAGGCCCAGGGCGTCCGCCTCGGCTTGTAGGAACCGGATGACATTGCCAATGTGTTCGTCCAGGTCGAGGCCGATCATCGCCGCGCCCTGCTCGATATCATCCCGCGAGACGGCGGCGGCAAAGGCGGGCGTCTTCAGCTTTTTGCGTACGCTCTTGACCTCGAGGTCGAGCACGGACTTCGAAGGCCGCACATAGACGCACGCCACCACAAAACCGCTTAGTTCATCGCACGCAAATAGGTGCTTGTCCAGATCGGACGTGGGCGCGACTCCGGTTTTGGCTTCGTAGTGCGCAGCCACCGCTTGGATCAGCGCCGGGTCCTCGCCCAGGGCTTCAAGCAACGCCAAGCCCGGCAGCGGGTGGTCGTCCGGATGGCGTTCGTAATCAAAGTCGTGCAGCAAGCCCGCCCGGCCCCAAAGCTCCACATCTTCGCCCCGCGCGGCCGCGTAGCCTCGCAGGCAGGCTTCCACGCACAACATGTGGCGCTGGAGAGATTCCGAAGGCGTCCATTCGGTCATCAGGCGCAGAGCCTGGTCGCGATCCATGCCCCAGTTTAGTCACGCGCTGGGCCGTTAGATATCGACCAACGGGGCCTGCCGGTGCCGATCCATGATGAATTGGTCGCGCATTTTGCCTTCCAGCTTTTGGGAGCGCAAGCCCTCACGCACAAAGATTTCATCTTCGGCGCCGGGCCGATACCTGGTTGCCCGCAAATAGGTGACCCCCGGTCGGGGGCGAATGTCAATCTTGAGATAGGCTTGCCCGCCCGGTGCCGTCTCTACTGCCACGCTGAGATACCCAATGGGGGCCGGGTCGAGGGCGTGATGGATGACATCGTACACCGTGCTCTGGACTTGTTCGAGAGACTCCGGTCCGGTCAGGACAGGCCACTCATGGCCAATTCCAACCACCCGCCCTTCGGGGTTCACGCCAATGTAAAGCGTGCCCCCGTCCGCATTGAGGAACGCGGCGATTGTGCGAATTGAGGCTTCCTCAATCTTCGACATCCGCTGCCGAGACATGCGATGCGTACGGAAGCTGGTTTTCCATTCGCAGACCTGGCTTTCCGGCGGTACCACGGGCATGGAACTCACGGACACTCGCACGACGTCTCGCAAGTCGCCCACGGGTCGGACTCCAGCCTTCTTCCAATCCATCAAGAGGCACCACAGGCGAATCCGCAGGGCCTCTTCCTCGCTGTCCACGATGAAAGGATTCTCTCGGCTCCCCTTGCCCACGAGCAGCTCGGGAATTAGCCCCCAGGCGGAGCCATAGAGTTCGGGCGTGATCGCATTTTGATGCGGCAGGGCGTGCAGGGCCAGGGGGTAACGATTCAGGACTCCCTCTTCACCCAAAATCGCAATGAGGAGCCCGTCGGGCACGCGCAAGGATCCGTGTTCCTTATCGAACATCTCTTCGTCAGCGTTGGGCCGGAAAATCGCATCGCCCAGGAAAGGTACGCGCCCAAACTCGGGCTCCCACCGTTTTCGGAGGTGATCAGAGGGCTCGGTGAGCACTCGTTGAAGCAACTGCACCCATCGCTGGCCGAGCGTATACGCCCCGCCCGTATGGGGGCCATGGCGGCGCACAAAATCCGCGCAAAATCTGGCCGGCAAGGCTCCCGCGCGCTCGGCAAACCGTAATGCGACCGCCCGACTGATGGTGAGTTGAACAAAAGGACGAGCCCGATCAGGGGGACACAGCTGGATATCATTCTTTGAGCCCCGAGGGCTGATGAGAGGCACCTGGGCTTGCCATTCCTCCAAAATGGATTGACAATCATTTAGCCAGTCCCAAATCAGTGCGGACCGCCCTTTCATTTGAGACGGCCCGGGAGGTTTATCCCCGTCCGTGTGATTCTCCGTATTCATGCCTTTCCTGAGCAAACCGATCGTGGGGTTCGCGCATTCTGATTCATTCATGTCGCCTTGAAAGGCACAAAATGTTGAATTTGTGAGAACAAATATATACGCATTCTCATCACAGCGAGAACGTTATCCCATCGTGTTGCGCTTGCTGGCTCGGCCGATCTTCTTCGCGGCTCCGCCCTTTGCCTTGGTTTTCTTGCTCTTCTCTTTCTTAACCTTCGCGGGCTTCGAAAGGTAACGCTCCCACCAAGTCACGATCTCAGTCAGGCGGTGCTCGCGCATATCAATCGGGCCGTTGCGGCTCATCCCGTGGCTGGTATTGCGCGGGTATCGCACAAACCGGGAGGGGATCCCCTGGGCCTGTAACGCCATGAATACTTGCTCGCCTTGCTCGATGTTGCAGCGCAGATCGCCCTCACTGTGGATCACCAGCATCGGGGTTTTCACCTGGTCAAAATAGGCAATGGGGGATTGCTGCCACAACTTTTCGAGCTGTGCGTACCCGGAGTAGAACCGCCCCCCGAAGTAGTCATCGCGGTTCAGCGGTACGTCGCTGTTGCCGGCCGCGCTCACCCAGTTGCTCACGCACCGGTCCGTGATGGCGGCGCAGTAATCCGAAGCGTGCCCCACCGCCCAGTTGGTGAGATAGCCGCCGTAGCTGCCCCCCATCACGCCGATGCGGGTGGCATCCACCAGCGGGTCGCTTTGGATGAACTTGGTGACTGCCTGCAGGTCTTCCCAATCCTTGTTGCCCCAGTCGTTGCGGATGGCCGCGCAGAAGGCCTCGCTGTACCCCTTGCTGCCGCGCGGGTTGCTGTAGACCACGGTGTAACCCTGCGCCGCCAGTAGCTGGAACTCAAAGAAGAACGCGCAGCCGTACTGCGTGTGCGGGCCGCCGTGGATTTCGATCACGGCCGGGGAGACCTTCTCCCGCCCCCGGATCACCCAGGTTTGCACCTTCACGCCGTCGGTGCTGGGCACCCAGTGCGTGGTCGGGGCTTTGATGTCCACTTCCTTCAGCAAGGCCTCGTGGACATTGGTGAGCGTCGTGATCTTGCCGCTTTTCAGCTCCACCACGCCCACTTCGGCCGGGCGCACCGGGTCACCGATGGTGATGGCCATGCGCTTGCCCCCGGCGTCCAGGCTGCCCAGGCCCAGCACGTGTTCGCCCTTGGTCAGCACCTTCACGGTGGCCTTCGCCACATCCACGCGGGCCACCTGCACCTCGCCGTGCATCGGCACCTTGACGTAGAGGGCCGCGCCATCCGGACTCCAGGTGAGCGCCGAGGGGCCGTCAGCTTCGGTGTCACTCAGGGTGGAGCCCGTGAGGCAGCAATCAAAGTCGGCGGTTAGCACCCGCTCCGATCCCCCCGCCAGCGGCGCCAGAAGCACTTGCGAGTTCTCGGTGCCCCAGCCACCTTCGGGGTTCTGGCGGCCCAGGCTAGCCACCCACTGCCCATCGGGACTCACGCTCAGGTGGCCCCGGCTAGCCCGGGGCAGGCCCGGGATTTCCGTGGCCTTGCCGCTCAGCGTCACTCTGAAAAGGCGGTCATCGGCGGGGTCAAACAGGGGCCGGGCACAACGCGAGGCACTCACCACCAACTCCTGGCCGCTGGGGAGCCAATCAAACTCAATCTGGCCGAGCGGGTCGTCGTTAAAGATCATTCGCGTCTTGCCGGTGGCGACTTCCACCACATACAGGGCATACCGGGCCGAACCAAAGTAGCCGTCCCCATCCAGCCGGTACCAGTAGTGGTCGGTGGCCCAGGGGGCATCGCTCTCGCCCGCCTCAGCGCGGCGCTTGGCTTCGGCCTTGGTGTGCGCCGCCTCGGTGGGCCGGTAAAGGAACGCGATGTGCGCCCCGTCCGGCGACCACTTGAAACCCGCAATGCGGCCTTCTTCCAGCTTCGTGAGCGGCTCCGGGTCGCCCCCGGCCAGGTTCAACAAAAAGATCTGGCCCAGGCCTTCTTCGCGCCCGCTAAGGAAGGCAATCATCCGCCCGCAGGGCGACCACCGCCCGTGGCCATTGCCATCCTTGCCGCGCGTGAGGGCGCGCATGGCCCCGCCCGCCGCTGGCACGACGAAGAGGTTGACCTCCGCCCGGTTCTTCTCTCCGATCCGCTTCTTGGCGAACAAGATCTGCTCCCCACACGGCGAAAACTGAGGGTCACTCAGGACTTCGATCCGGCGCAGATCGGAGAGTTGAACGGGGCGGCGTGCCATGCCGTTTATTCTGACTCAGTTCGGGCGAGGAGTCGGTCGACCGACAACGCCCCCGAGCCCGCGATCATCGTCACGATCGCCAGGCCAATGGTGAGGAGGTGGTATTCGTACCCCTCGCCCGCCTGCTGGCCAAACCAGTTCATAAAGAACCCGTTGCTCGTGTGCTGTAGGGCGGCCACCACCATGGTCACGCCGATGCCAAAGGCGGCCAACCGACCACCCAGGCCGAAGATCAACATGAGGGCGCCAATGCTCTCGGCCATGATGGCCAGGAAGACGAGCGGCTGCGGGATGCCCAGCCCCTGCGACATCCCCTGCATGGTGCCCTGGAAGCCGTTGCCCCCAAACCACCCGAAGAGCTTCTGCGCCCCGTGCGGGAACATCACCCCGCCGAGCGTGACGCGGGCCACCATGAGGCCGTAATCGGATCGAGTCGCCAAGAATCGTTGCAAGAAATTGCCTTTCATGCTTTGCATAATCGCAAGCGAGAATCAAATAGTTCCTGGTGCAACAATAAGGCAACCGATGGACTTACCGCCCACCGCCAAACAAGCATCAAAAGACGACCTTGTTCAGCGGGTACTCCACAATGCCTGTGGCCCCGGCCATGCTCAGGCGCGGGATGAGGTCGCGGGATTCCTTGTCCGTCAGGATCACTTCCGCCACCACCCACTCGGGGTCGGCCAGGGGAGAGAGCGTCGGATTCTTGAGCGACGGCAGCAGCCCTAAAATCTCCGGCTCTCGCGAGCGGGGAAGGTTCATCTTCAGCCCCACGAGCTTGGCCGCGTTCATCGCCCCGGTCAGCAGGATCTTGAGGGACTCGATCTTGCGTTGCTTCTCCGGATCGGCATAAGCGGCATGCGAGCACACCAACCGGGTCGTGCTGGTCAGCAGGGTCTCGATGATGCGCAGGTTGTGGGCACGCAGGGAATTGCCCGTTTCGGTGTTCACCACAATGGCCTCGACCAGGGTCGGCACCTTCACTTCGCAGGCCCCCCAACTGAACTCGACCCGGGCGGGCACGCCCTTCTCCTCGAAGTACGACTGCGTGAGGCGCACGTACTCGGTGGCGATGCGATGATCCTTCAGATCGTGTACGGATTGGTACGGCGAGTCGTTGTGCACGGCCAGCACGATGCGGATGGGGTTGGTAGTGAGCTTGCTGTAGCGCAGCTCGCACACCTCGTGCAGGTCGGCCCCCACGTCACAGATCCAGTCGTAACCGGTGAGCCCCGCGTCAATAATGCCTTCTTCGATGTAGCGCGGTATCTCCTGCGGGCGAAGCAGAACGGGGACGATCTCGGGGTCGTCCACCATCGGCTCGTAGGAGCGGGTCGCCGCCCGAAACTCAAAGCCCGCGCGCTGAAAAAGCGAGAATGTGGCCTCTTGCAGGCTGCCTTTGGGGAGTCCAAGTCGCAAAGTCATGAGTTGAACGTACCAGGCCTGAAGAGGAGGTGCGGGACTGCCAAAGATACGAGGTAGGAGCCATTGCCTTGAATCGTCCTGCAAGCATTGCCGTCTATCTGGCACCCGATGACCCGTACGCCTTTGAATACTGCGAGATTCTGGCCTACGGTGGATTCCCCATTGTGCGAGTAGACGACTTCAAAGCTGATGCACTTGCCCCCCACAACGTCCTGTTGCTGTGCGGTCGCGGAGAACTGACAGCGGCCCAGCGCAAGATCTTGGCCGACTGGATTAGCAACAGCGGCGGCTCGGTCGTGGTCAGTGGTAGCACCTGGGGCCTGGAATACCTGCTGAGTCTCACCGTGACACCGCCCACGCGCCAGCGCTGCTGGGCCAAGCCGGTGGACACCAACGACCGCCTGTGGCCGAAGGGAGCGCCGGATGTGCACGCCCTTCTCCCGCTGAACCTGGGCCTTAATGGTGCCACCGCCGCCGTGGTGGATGAACTCGGTCAGCCGCTGGTGACGCGTAACCGCGTCGGCATTCTCGTGGGATGTCACCTCGGCGCCCTGCAAAAGATTTACACGCTTGGCCGTGCGGTGGAAAGTGAAGCCGTTCCCGCTTGGGATGGCACCGGAGGCGACCTGGCCGGCTTGCCGCAAGCTATTGACGGCACCGCACTGAGCTTCGAAACCGACCGAGACCAACCCGAGGGCGCTCCCGTGCCGTACTTTGCCCGCCCGCACGTGGACGTGTGGCGCGAAATCTATCTCCGTGCGGTGGTGGAAGCCGTCGAGAAGGCCAGAGCGATGGTCGCGATCCCGTGGTACTGGCCGCAAGGTGCGGACTCCTGCGCCGCGATGTCGGTGGACTGCGACGATTTGAACCCCGAGTCGCTCCTGATTCTGGTGAGTTCGCTTCAGCGCTATTCGATGCCCGCCACCTGGATGGTGCCGGTGCCGGGGTTGCCGCTGGATGCCTACCGCGCCCTGCGCAAACTCGGCCACGAGATCGGCCTGCTCTTCCGGGGGCAAGACCACACTTTTAACGTGGACAACATCCGCGTGCAGCAGCAGCAGATTGCCCGGGGCAGTGGCTCCAACGTGATCTCCACCCGTAATCACGGTAGCTATTGGCATCGGCATCGTCTGTTTTACGAAATGATCTCGGCCAGTGGGCTGGGCTACTCCGTCGCCAAGGGCGGCACCTCCGCCGGTTCGGCGGGCTTCCCGTTTGGTACCTGCCACCCGTTCCTGGCGTACCCCGAAGCCCTGCGCCGCACGGCCGTGTTCGAGATTCCGTACGTACTCCACCAACTCGGCGACGAGAATTCCGACCGATTGCTCGGCCCCATCTTTGAGACGGTGGCCCAAATGAGCGGCCTGATGCATGTGGCCCAGCGCACCAGCCAAGCCTCCAATGAGCGCCGCGAAACCGCCACGCAGGAGTTTTTCATGCGGGTGCGCCAACACAAGATGCTCCAGGTCAATTTGGACGACATTCACAAGTTCATCCAGGCTCGCCGCACGCTCAAGCAGCGGTACCTCAGCAACAAGCTGATCTTGACCAACGACAACGAAGTGAAGGGCCTCGCCATCATGGTGAACGATGTGGAACTGGCCGCCGACAGTGAAAACGGCGCCATGAGCGGCACGGTGGTGGAGCGCTACGGCGTAAAGTGGAAGCAGTTTGTGATTGACATGGAGCGGAAGGACAGTTTCGACCTCTCGTTCCGAGCGTCCCCCATCGCTGCGTAACTGAGTCAAAATCGAGACATGCCCGTCGTGCGTGTCTCTGTTACCCTGAAGCCCTCGCTCTTGGACTCGGCGGGTCGCACCGTTGCCGATGCCTTACATCGTCAGTCCTTCACCGAGGTCACGGACGTTCGCATTGGCAAGTTGATTGAGCTACAGGTGACCGAAGTGGACGAAGCCCGCATTCGCCAGATGTGCGCCGACCTGCTGGCCAACCCGGTGATCGAAGACTTCTCCTACGAGGTTGTACAATGAAGGTGGCGGTGCTCCGGTTTCCGGGTAGCAACTGCGACGCGGATGCCCTGCACGCCCTGCGCCGCGACGTCGGCGTGGACGCCGATTACGTGTGGCAGACCGACACCAGCCTGAACGGATTTGATGCCGTGTGGGTGCCGGGGGGCTTCAGTTACGGCGACTATCTGCGCTGCGGCGCGATGGCGGCGCGGGCGCCGATCATGAGCGCGGTGCGAGACTTTGCGGCGGCCGGCGGCTTGGTCATCGGCGTGTGCAACGGCTTCCAGATTCTTTGCGAAAGCGGGCTCCTGCCCGGGGCCCTGGTGCGCAATGTCAAGCAGCGATTTCTCTGCCAAAACGTGGCGCTCGAACCCGCCACGCAGCGCGGCCCGTGGATGGCCGGTGTGAACCGCACCATCACGCTCCCCATCGCCCACGGCGAAGGCCGCTTTGTGTGCTCGCCGGAAACGCTGAAGGAACTTCAGGACAACGACCAGATCGCGTTCCGCTACGCCAGTGAGAATGTGAACGGCAGCACCGAAGCCATTGCGGGCGTAATGAACACGGCGGGCAACGTGCTGGGCTTGATGCCGCACCCGGAACGAGCCACCCGCGAATTGGTGGGCGGCACCGACGGTTTATTGTTGTTGCAGGCCCTAAAAATGGTCCGAACTGGGTAGATTACGGGCCACGTCTTTCCGATAACTAAGGAAGGGCACTATCGGTATGCGTCGGTTTGCACTGGGATTGGGGGTTTGCGCCGTTCTGGCGTCTTGCGCTTTCGGTCAAGCGACCGGAGGGGCCCAACCGAATACCAAGGTCATTGGCAAGCTGGGCCAAGCGATCAACACCTCCAAGATCTACGCGGGGATGAACACCAACGCGCGTGTCTACTGGACCGTGAAGCCCAACGATTACATCGTGGTGAACCCCGTCGCCCACAACGACAAGTGGCTAAGCGTGATCCTGAAGAACGGCAGCACGGGCTACATCCTGGCCGTTGACGTCGCCAGCCTGCCCTACGACGTGCGCATCCCGGTGACGCAGAACCTGCAGCAAACCACGACGGCGGGCCGAAGTTCGATCCAAGACGTGCAGGGCATGCTGAACTTCTCGTACCAGTTTGTGGGTACCCCCTACAAGTGGGGCGGTAACAGCCTGACCAACGGCATTGACTGCAGCGGGTTCTTGCAGCAAGTCTTCCGCCGCCGAGGCATCAACTTGCCGCGCACCGCTGCCGAGCAAGCCAAGGTGGGACGACCGGTGGAGCGATTGGAGCACCTGCAAGCCGGCGACCGACTCTACTTTTGGGACAAGCGCCGCAACATGATTGGCCACTGCGGCATCTTTATGGGTTTCTTCCCGGATGGGGGCGCGTACTTCATCCACAGCAGCTCCAACAATGGCGGCATTGATACGGATGACCTCCGAAATCAGAAGTGGCGCGATATGCTGGTCGCCGCCCGCCGCGACTAATTCTCACGGCAAATTTGCCAAGGTTGATGCTTGGCATTGGGCCATAGATGGTGAATTTTTCACCATTTATGCGCTAACATCCCACCGTGTGGTCGCGAAAAATCTCGGGTTACTTGGACGAAGTCCTGACGGACACCCCCGTCGTCATCCTGCAAGGCCCGCGCCAGTGCGGCAAAACCACGCTGGTGCAAAACCGCCCCGGCACCACTTACATCACTCTGGACGATTCACTGGCGCTGGACGCCGCACTCCTTCGCCCGGATGCCTTCTTGGCCGCCCACACCGGCCCGGTGGTGGTGGATGAGATCCAACGCGCCCCGCAGCTCTTCCGCAATATCAAGAAGCTCGTCGACCAAGACCGCACGCCGGGGCGATTCTTGCTCACCGGGTCGGCCAACGTGCTGCTCATTCCGAAACTCAGCGAGAGCCTCGCGGGACGGATGGAAGTGGTACCCCTCGGTCCGCTCACGCAGGCCGAAGTGGAAGGCAGCCCTGGCCAGTTTGTGGACTGGGCGTTTTCGGGCGAGCCCGCCCCCGCGTTGCCCCCGGTCACCAATCTCGAAGAGCGGATGCGCACCGGCGGCTACCCCGAACCCCTCACCCGTAAGAGTAACAGCCGCCGCCAGGCGTGGTTCAGCCAGTACCTTCGCGCCATCCTGGAGCGGGACGTCCGCGACCTCGCCAAGATTGACGGGCTGACCCTGCTTCCCCGGGTGTTGCGGGCGGTGGCCCGTGACGCGGGAGAACCCCTCAATATCAGCGAACTCAGCCGCGAGACCGGCATCCCGCACACCACGCTCACGCGCTACCTGGCCCTGATGGAGGCAGCCTTCCTCACCTGGACGGCGCCTGCTTGGGGTCCCCCCGATGGGGTGATGGCCACCCGCACCGGCAAGATCTATATCGCCGATACCGGGCTGCTCGGGCACCTGACCGGAGGTGTGGAAGTGCCCGGCATGCGCGAGACCTTTGTGGCCAATGAACTCCGCGCTCTATGCACATGGAGCGAAACTCGGCCCGAAGTGATGCACTTCCGCTCCATCCGCCGCTACCGGGTGCCGCTGGTGCTGCGCGCCCCTGATGGACGACTGGTAGCGGTGGCCTTGGCGCCGGACGGCAACCCGTCTCCCGCCGACTTTGACGGGCTGCGATTCCTCAAAGAGCTGGCCGGGCCGGAATGGTGTCGCGGGGTCCTGCTGCATCCCGGCGAACAGACCCAAAACGTTGAGCCGGACCTGCAGGCCCTGCCCATGTCGGCCCTATGGCATTTTTAGGCCTGGCCTAACCGGGCCTAAGGCAGCAAGGCAGCGAGGACGTCCGCGCCGTGCCGCACCGGGTCCACGCAGGGCCAGCCCGTGTGCAGGGAAATCTCTTCGCAAGCGGTGAGAGCGGCCGCGTCATCCAGGTGTGCCGTATTGAGCGCCACTCCGATGGTCACGGGGCGAGGGAACGCTCCGGCGGCTTCGGCGAGGTCTTCGTATACTTGGGCGAGGCGGCGCAAGTCGGGGACGTGCACCCACGGGTGGCGGGGCAAGGCGTCCATGCCCGCCCGGTGTACCATCAGCAGGTGGGTGGGCACCGAACCCCGAATGAGGGCCAGGGTGGCCGTGCTGGCGGGGTTGATGAGCGAGCCTTGGCCTTCGACGACGATCACTTCACTCTCGGCGGCAGCCATGACTTCGCGCTCAATGGCTCCGGCGGAAAAGTCCACGCGGATGGCATCGAGCGGTACGCCGCGCCCGGAAATCGCCATGCCGGTTTGCCCGGTGGCGACGAAAGCCGAAGTGCGCCCGCGCCGGCGAAGGGCGGCATGGAGTTCGAGGGAAGCCGTCATCTTGCCCACGCTCATATCCGTGCCCACGGTGAGCACACGGGCGGCTTTGAGTTCCCGGGCCGCCCCGGTGGCGGGTTTGAGCCCGGCGGGTTCGGTGCGCACATCCCAAATCCACTGGCCCTCTTGGCGTTGCGGGTAGCGGGGGTTCAGCGGCTCGTGCAAGCCGTTGAGAATGTGGAACCCGAGCGCCACGGCTTCGTCTAAAACCGGCCACCAGTCGGCGGGAATTTCCCCACCCGGTGGGGCAATTCCCAGCACGAGGACCTCCGCGCCGCAGGCTTTCGCCTCGGCCAGCGTGGCCACAATCGGGGCGTCGGAAGCAATCCCCGTCACCTCGGCAATGTTCTTTCCGGCCAAATCGGGCTCGATCATCGCCGCGACCGGGTGCTCACCGTAGCGGAGGATCCCCAGCCCCATCTTGCCGGTGTGGTTGGCAAAGGCACCCGCCATGTAGAGGGCCAGCGGCTGACCGGGACGCATCGGGCTCATAGGATTCGCCTGATTCTACGCGAGTTCGCCGCTGAGTTCCACGCCCAGTCCGGGTCGGTCGCTGGGCATCACGATCCCGTTCTCAAATCCCAGCCCGACCGCCGGGTCCGGGTTGAGATTGAGGTGGCTATCCAGGTCAATGTGGTCAAATAAGGCCCCAAGCGAGGCCCCCGCCCCGATGGCGACGCTGCTCTCGCCCATGCAGCCGATCATGGTGTTCAGCCCGTGCGCACGGGCCGTGGCCACCAAGCGCAGGGCTTCGGTGATGCCACCCGTCTTCATGAGCTTGAGGTTCACGCCATCGCAGCGGCCAGCCAGGGGCGGCACGTCGTGGCTGGTGCGCAGGCTTTCATCCAGATAGATCGGCAACTTGCGCCGCTCATAAACGAAGGGGAGGTCATCCTCCTGCCCCCGGGCCAGGGGCTGCTCCACGTAGTCACAATCGCGCTCGCTCAGCCAGGCGATCATCTCCACTGCATCTTGGGGGCTCCAACCCCCGTTAGCGTCCACGCGGAGCTGGGCACCGTGGCGCCGGGCGGCTTCGCGGGCGGCTTCATAGCGCTGTTGGTCCGCCGCCGGTCCTCCGGCCCCGCCGAGCTTCACCTTGAGCGCCTTCGCTGAGGTGCGGGCCAGAAACTCCTCCGCCCGCACCAAAACCACGTCCGGCTCGTTGATGCCCACCGTCACGCTGGTGGCCACCGTGGGCCGGCCCAGCCCCAGTAGTCGGTAGAGCGGCAAGCCTGCGCGCTTTGCCCAGAAATCCCACAGCGCCACATCCATCGCGGCCATGGCGGCCGGATCTACGTGTGCGGCGGCCATGCGGGCGTAGACGGCGTGGGGCGAGCCGTCCCCCAGGCCTTCCTGCACGATGCTCTCGAGCTGAGCCTGGGCTTCGGCAGCCAGGGTGTCATCGTAGCCCGTCCCGGGGGCGCATTCGCCGATGCCGGTCACGTCACCGTCGCTCACCATCACAAACAGGTTGTTGGAGCCCGTTGACGTGCCCCGGCTGATGGTCAGCGGGTGCAACTTGGTCAGGCGCACGGTGCGGAAGTTGACGCGCATGGTCACTCCAGAATACCGGCCCGGATTGAGCAGAAACTCAGCGCTTGAGGGCGTCCACCAGGTTGGCGTACTTTTCCTTCACCACCTTGCGGCGCACCTTGAGCGAGGGCGTCAGTTCGCCCCCTTCAATCGAGAACGGGGCGGGGACCAGCACGTGACGCTTCACACGCTCGAAGTCCGCCAGGCCTTCGTTGGCGCGTTGGACTTCGCCCTTGATGAGGGCAATCACGTCCGGGTGCACGGCCATCTCTTCCGGCTCCTTCACGTTCACTCCCTTCTCCTTGAGCCAGGTGGCGACCCGCTCGAATTCCGGCACGATCAAGGCGACCACGCTCTCCATCCCATCGCCGAGCAGCACGGCCTCATTGATGTAGGCCGATTCCTTCAGGCGGCTCTCGATGGGCTGCGGGGCTACGTTCTTGCCATTGCCCAGCACCAGGAGGTCCTTCTTGCGGTCCGTGATGCGCAGGTTGCCGCGATCGAGCTCCCCAATGTCGCCGGTGTGGAGCCAGCCTTCAGCATCCAGAGTGGCGGCGGTGTCTTCGGGCAGGTTGTAGTAACCCTGCATGATGCAGCGCCCGCGTAGCAGGATCTCCCCATCCGGGGCGATCTTGACTTCCACACCCTTGAGCGGCGGGCCGACGGTGTCTGGGCGGTTGTCTTCCGGGCGGTTGATGCACGCGGCAGCGCAGTTCTCGGTGAGGCCGTATCCCTGCAAGACGTGGATGCCCAGTGCCAAATAGAATTCGCTGACGTGGGTCGGCAGGGCCGCGCCCCCGCTCACGAAGTAGCGCAAGCGGCCGCCGAACTTCGCTTTGATCTTGCTTCCGACCAGACGCTCTAGCACACCGGCCAACGGGGCAAACTCGCCACGCATCTTCTTGAGGCCTTGCTCTTGCGCCATGCGGAACAGTCGCTGCCGAAGCGGCGGAGCCTTAAGAACGCCGTCTTCGATGCGGTTCTTCAGGCTTTCCAGCAGGCGCGGCACCACCAGCATAATGGTGGGCTTCACTCGTTCCATGTCATGGCCCAGGCTGGCCAGCGAGCCGACGTAGCCGATGGTGGCGCCCATGGACATGGGCAGCACGTGGCCGGCGAATCGCTCGAACACGTGGCTGAGGGGTAGGAAGCTGAGGAAGACATCCTCTTCATTCAGCGGGATGCACGAGGGGATATCCGCGCAAAGGTAGGTGAACGCGCGATGGGGCAGCATCACACCCTTGGGCACGCCGGTGGTGCCGCTCGTATAAATGAGCGTGGCGAGGTCTTCTTCGCCCGCGGCCTGCGCACCTTGGACCCAAGCGTCTTGGCTCAATTGGTCGGGTTGGGCACGTTCCTTCAGGCCGGGTTGGTCGCCTTCTTTACTCAGCAGCACCACCTGGATACCAGTCAGGCCCTCCATCTTCACGGCTTGCTTGGTGTTTTGGGAGACCACGAGCTTGGCCCCGCAGTCCTGCACGATGTATTGGCTTTGGTCTGCGGGCAGCGTGGGGTAGATCGGCACCAGCACCGCCCCCAGGGTTTGGCACGCCCAGTCGCACATCGCCCAGTCAGCGCTGCTCTCGGCTTGCAGGACCACTCGGTCACCGCGTTGCACCCCCAGTCCCACCAGAGCCGAGGCAAATCCGTGAACCTGCGTACGAAGCTCGCCGTAAGTCACCGGAATCGGGTCTTTGCCGGATTGAGGGATGAGGTGCGCGGTCTTGGCGGCAAACCGTTCGGTCTGCCCCAGGAACATCTGGCCAAGAGTTGCGTATACCATGGGCTTTACAGTCCTTATACGGAGTCCGTACCTTACCCTCAGCCATCCGGGCGGAACGAGGGTTAGATCAGGGCGCGTTCCTTGACCGCCAGGTACGCCGTGACCAAAGCCGCCGAGAGGTCTTGGGGTTCGGAATCAATGTTTTGCACTCCGCTGCTGGCCAGGATATTGCTGGCCTGCTTGCGTTCCGATCGGTACCAGTGGGTAGCGGCGCGTCGGTACATTTCGTACCGGTTGGTGGGGATGACGCTCTCTAACTCTTTTAGCTTCGGGTCATCTACCCGCACCACAAAGACCAGGTGCTGACGGCGCAATTGGCTGACAGCGGCGGCGAGTTCGCGGGCGGCGTCGGGGTCTTCCGCGTCGGTGAAAATCACCACCAACGAGCGCTTCTTCCACCGCGCGCGGAGGAAGGCGATGGCGGCTAGGTAGTCCGACTGCACGGCCTCGGCTCGCACGTCGTGGATTCGCTCCAGGATAGACGCCACCTGCGCCCGACCCTTCCGGGGCAGTGACAGGCTATGCACGGCGTCGTTGAACACCATCATCCCCACCTGGTCGCCTTTGTCCTTGGCGGCGTGCATCAGCATCAGGGCGGCATCCAGTGCGTAGTCCAGCTTGGGCACCCCATCCACTTCGCCGAGCATGGTGCGGCCGACATCAATGCAGAGGAACACCGCCTGGTTGCGTTCTTCTTGGAACTGCTTGACCACTAGCCGCCCGCGCCGGGCGGTGGCCTTCCAGTCCACCATGCGCATGTCGTCGTCGGCGTAGTCGCGTAGGGATTCGAACTCTTGCCCGAGCCCCCGAATGCGACTGCGGCGTACCCCAATCTGGTTGAGGTGCCCCTTTTGCTTGAGCAGGTCGTACTCTTGCAGGGCCAGCACATTGGGATACACCCGGACCTCCTCTTGCACCGGCAGAAGTTGTTGCACTTCGCACAGGCCCAGGGGCGCTTGATAGCGGATGAAGACGCCTCCGAACCGCTCTTGGCCGCGCCGGAGCGGCGTGACGGAGTAGCGCAGGTCTCGCTCTTCGCCCGGGCGCAGGGTGAGGTTCCATTCCGGGTGGTCGGCCACCACCAACGGCGGCGGATCATCCTTCAGGCGGATGCGGATCGTTTGGTCAGCAAGGTTGCGGACCCGTAGGCGGATGCTGTTGGCCACCCGAGCCGAGAGCACAGGGTCCATGCGCCGTTCCACTTCGACTAAGTCCCACTTGCGGGCAATGAAACCGGTGAGAAAGAAAAGGACCAGGAGGGCCACATTCCAAGGCAGCACCAGGCTTTCGAGGCCCGGCACGATGGCACCCCCGAGGGCGAGCGGGATTCCGGCCCCCACGAGCCACCAGAGCCTTGGTGTCGGAATCAGCATCCACGCAACCCTAGTGGTAGCATCTTACTCGTGACCCAGGAGCATTTGATTCTCTCCCCCGAGAAGACCCTGCTCTCTTTCCGGCTGGCGCCCATTTCGCGCCGGATGTGGGCGCATTTGGTGGACCTGATGATCCTGGTGGGTATCAACACGATGGCCACCTACCTCTCTTTTCTCTTCTTTATGTCCATGCCGGACTTTGCGATGGCCTTGGGGTCGTTCTTGGCGGCGTTTGCGTTCTTCGGCTATTTCGCCCTTTGCGAAGCCAAGTATCAGGGGCAGACGCTGGGCAAGAAGGCGTTGAATGTGCGGGTTATCAGCGCCGACGGCACGCCCATTACGGTGCGCCAAGCGTGGCTGAGAAACCTGCTCCGCATTGCCGACGTCTTGCCAGTGGCCTATGTGGCGGGGGTGACCAGCATCCTGGCCAGCCCCCGCGCCCAGCGCCTGGGGGACATGGTGGCGGGCACGATGGTGGTGGTGGAGCCCAAGGTGAGCACCAACTTTGCGGCCGCCCCGCACCGCTACGGCGTGCATCACTTTGAGCAGTACCTAGCCGAGCTGCCGAACATGACCCTGGAGGAGTACATCGCGATGAAGCGGCTGTGTGACCGATTCCCCTATCTTCCGGCCGAAGAGCAAGCGCGGTCCATCCAAGACCTGTGGGTGCCCTTTGCCGAGCGGCACCAGGTGCCCGCCTTTGCCAATGTCCATCCCATCCTGATGATGGAAGCCGTGGTGATGCGCTTCTCGCGCATTCATCACCTGGTGTAAGCCGTGGTGCAGTTTTCCACCGCTCGGGCGGGAAAAGCCTGGGGACGTGAGTTGTCCCCGCTTATCCCCACGATCTCCCCATCGGCGGTGGGTGGAATTTGGGTTCGAACCGGGGGTTGTCCCCGCAATCCAAGGCTATATAAGCAACAAGAGATTCTCTCTTCTCTTTCTTTGAGACCAGCGAGGAGGCCCGGGGAATGACCGGATACCTGGAGCGGTTGGTGCTCCGTAATCTCAGACGATTGACGGAGGCAGAAATTGTCCCGGCGCAAGGATTAACTTTGATCGTGGGGAAGAACGGCCAGGGCAAGACGACCGTGCTGGAAGGGATCCATTTGCTCTCCACCGGACGCCTGCTGCGGGCGGGGACGGAGAACGACGCGATCCAACTCGGCCAAGACGGGGCGCGGCTGGAGGGCACGCTGACCGGAGGCACGGAACTGGCGGTGACCTTGCGGCGGGGGTCTCGGAAGATGGCTTATCTCAACGGGCTGGGCCAGCGCCGAGCGAGTGACCTGATTGGACGGATGCCGGTGGTGGCGTTTTCGGCCCAGGATTTGAGCCTGGTGACCGGGGAGCCGGCCGATCGACGGATGTATCTGGACCTGGAGATCTCGCAGGTGTCTCCGGCCTACCTGCGCGACCTGACGGTGTACAAGAAGAACCTGAGGGAGCGCAATGCCCTGCTGCGCCAAGAGGAATGGGTGAGCGACGACCTGTTGGCGACCTACGAAGAGGCCATGGCCGAAGCGGGGGCGGGCCTGCGGCAGGCGCGGGCGCAGTGGATTGAAGAGCTGGCTCCCTTGGCTCGGGATGCCTACGCCACGCTGGCCCCGGGCGAAACCTTGCACGTGGAGTATCTGCCCCACGAGGAGTGGACGGATGCGGAAGGAGCGCGGGAGGACTACGCGGTGAACCGCCGCCGCGACCGGGAACGTCGGATGAGCACGCGAGGGCCCCACCGGGATGACATGGCGATTGAGGTCGCGGGCGTTGACGGACGCAAATACGGGAGCCAGGGCCAGCAGCGCACGGCCGTGATTGCTGTGAAAATGGCCACCCGGGCCCTGATGGCGGCCAGGCGGGGTGAGTGGCCCCTGCTGCTGCTAGACGACGTCTTTAGCGATCTGGACGCCCAACGGAGGGCATGCCTGGCGGAGTGGGCTTCGCAACCGGGCGGCCAGGTGATCCTGACGGGCACGGAGCCGGAATTGGCGGGGTCAGCGTTGATTTCGGCGCAGGCGCTCTACTGGGTAGATTCGGGGGTGGTCACACGCGATGAAATCCGTGGATGAACTGCTGATGGCGGCCCTGCGCCGACCCCGCATTGTGCAGAAGGTGAAGGCTCTGGCCGCCGCCCGGCACTGGGGCGAGGCCGTGGGCGAACCCCTGGCCGGCATGGCGGAAGTGTGTGACTTTGACGACGGAGTGCTGTGGCTGAGCTGCCAAGAACCAGCGGCGGCGGCGGAATTGCGCTTACGTTCTCAAGAGATTTTGCGCCTTTTGAACTCCCGGTTTGATACGCCGGTGTTTACCGAGCTTCGGACGACCACGCGCGCCCCCCGCCGCCCGGACCCCGGGCAGGGCTGAACATGACACGGGAGCGCATGGTCAACGAACTGGCGATGCGCCCCCTGGTGGTGGCCTTTGTGGCGGCCCTGGCCGTGGCGTGGTCGGGTGAAGTCTGGGCTTCCTTGCTTCTGTTGGTGCCCTTGTTGGCTTTGGCCGTGGTGCAGCGCGGCTGGTTGTGGGCTTGGGTGCTGGCGGGAGGTCTGTGGGGTGGTGTGGGCCGGGTGGAGTTTGAGAAGGCACCCTATTTTGAGCCCTCGATGGTGGTGCGAGAAGGGGTTGTGCAGGGGGCGGGCGATCCCCTGACTTTGGTAACTGCTGAGGGCACCTATCGGTTAGGTCGGGGTACGAAGATGTGGCCGGGCTCGGTGGTGCGGGTGGAGGGTCGTCTCTCTCCCTTGGCCGAGGGGTTTGATGGTTCATCGGGGGAAATCGGTCGCCTCTCGGTGAAATCTTGGACGGAAGTGCGTAAGGCGCCCGCTTGGCGGGCGGGACCTGAGTTAGTGCGCCGCCGATTTGCGGCGTGGGCCGAGAAGGCCTTGCACCCCAGCACGCAGGGCTTGGTGCGGGCGCTTTGCTTTAACGAAACCACGGCCTTATCACCTGCGGATGCGCAAGCGTTGCGCAAGAGCGGCACTTACCACGTGGTGAGTGCCAGCGGCATGCACATCATGTTTTTGGCGGCGGGAATGATGCTGCTCTTCCGCCGTTTGCCCCTGCCCTACGGGGTGCGAATGCTGCTGGTTGGCGTGGTATTGGTGGCCTTCGCGGTGGCGGTGGGGGGACGCCCTTCGATCATTCGCGCACTCTTGATGGCGGCGGTGTGGGCGGGGGCGTTCCCCTTGCGGCAGCAGTTTGATGGCCCTTCGGCGTGGGCGTTGGCGGGGTTTGTAGGGTGGTTTTCGAGCTCGGCCGGGGTGGCCGACTTGGGCTACCAACTGAGCATGGCCGCCGTGGGGGGACTGATGCTGGGGATGAACGGGGAGAACGGCTGGCGGGGGGCGCTGAAGGCGACGTTGCTGGCTTCTTTGGGCACGCTGCCGCTGATGGCCTACCACTTTGGCACCCTACCGCTATGGGGGCTACCTGCGAACCTGTTGGTGCTGCCGGCGGTTTCCTCGACCATGGTGCTCGCCCTGGCGGGGGCGGTGGGGTTGCCGGTGGGATTCTTGATTGACGGGCTGGCCGCCTATATGCGCATGGTGGTGCATTTTGCTGCCGATGCGCCGGGGGCGCAGATCTTGGTGCCCGCATTCCATCCGGTGTGGATCGGGTTGCTTTGGCTAGCCTGGCTGACTCTGTGGAGGCCGCGTGAAGTCGAACCGTAGCCTCTTATGGGTGCCCTTCGGGGTGACCCTGGCGTGGGTGGCGAATCTTGGCATCGAAAGTTCGGCGAAGCCGGAGCGGGTGTCCATGCTGGCGGTGGGGCAAGGCCATGCCACGCTCATCCAGTCTCAGGGGGTGACGGTGCTGGTGGACACCGGCCCGCCGCCCTTTGATGAAGCGTTGTCGCCGCGCGCGCTGAGTCAAGAACTCCGGCAGAAGGGGGTCGCGGTGATTGATTTGATCGTGATAACGCACCCCGATGCCGACCACGCGGGGGCACTCAACGCATTGGCGCGTGACTATCCCGTGCGTGAGATCTGGGCGAATGAGGCATTCCGGATGCACCCGGACACTGGCGACTGGGGAAAGGTGGCCCCGGTACGCTGGCTGACGGGGCAAAGCCAGGTGAAGTGGGGGGCATGGGCCGTGGACCTCTTCGCGCCGCCCTGGGAAGGCAGTGACAATGAACGTTCTCTCGCCGTCCGGGGCGAGTTGGATGAGGTGTCGTTCTTGATTACCGGCGACCTGCCCGCGGGGAGTGAATTGAGGCTGCCGCCGACCTTTCTCAAGCCCACAAGTATCGTTTTGGCGGGGCACCACGGGGCAGATAGCTCGTTGCACGAGAACTTCTTGCGCCGTACGCAACCGGAATGGGTGGTGTTCTCGGCAGGGCGGGGCAATTCGTATGGCCACCCCGCGCCGGGGGCCATACAACGAGCCGAAGCGATCGGCGCGCGCATTTGGCGCACCGACCGCGACGGCACCTTTGCCGCTTCGCCCTGAGCTACTTAGCTAAAGATGGCCATCCGGGCGGCCAGCTTGGCGCGCAACCCTTGGATCTCTTCCACGCGTGCTCTTTCTCGGGCGACCACTTCCGGCTTGGCCCGCTCCGCGAATTGCGGGTTGGCCAGTCGGGCTTCCAGCCGCACCAACTCCTCCGTAAGCTTTGCATCCTCCTTGCTGATGCGCTCCCGTTCGGCCACGGGGTCAATGAGACCCTCGATGGGCAGGTGGGCGTCGGCGTTGCCGCTGGTAGTGGTGAGGAACGCACCTTCCGGCCGGCCGCGGCGCAGCTCGGTGAACCACGCTTGGCTGCGCACAAACTCCTCGCCGCCTTCCAGGTCAGCCTCAACGTACAGCGCCGGGAGGGTGCGCATGGCGGGCAGGTTGGCTTCGGCGCGCAGGGCGCGCACGCTGCGCACCAGGGCAATCCAGCGCTCCACCGTGGCTTCGGCGGCCTCATCCACCTTCATGGCGGAGGCATCCGGCCAGGCCGCTTGCACCAAGAAGTCCTGGCGATTCGCGAACGGCATGCGCTGGGTGAGCTCCTCGGTGATGAACGGCATGAACGGGTGCAACAGCTTGAGGAAAACCTCAAACACGTGCATCAGCACGCCCAGCACCTCATCCCGTTGGGCGGGGTCGGCCAGGCGCGGCTTGCTGACCTCGATGTACCAGTCGGCGTATTCGGACCAGAAGAAGTTCTCCAGCGCTTCCGCCCCCACTTGCAGGTTGTAGGTGCGGATGGACTCGGTGACGGTGGCGGTGCAGCGGGCCAGCCGAGTGAGGATCCAGCGGTCCACGGTGGGCAAATTCTCGGCCAGGCGAGGCGTGGCGCCCTCGGCGTTCATTAACACAAAGCGGGCGGCGTTCCAGATCTTGTTGCAGAAGTGGGCGCACTCCGCCACCTTGGCTTCGTCGTACCGGATGCTCTGGTTGTGGCCAGTCTGGCCCATCAGGGCAAAGCGCAAGGCATCGGCCCCCTTGGTGTTGATCACATCCACGGGGTCCACACCGGTGCCCAGACTCTTGCTCATCCGCTTGCCGTCCTTGGTGAGGATGGTGGCGTAGATGAACACATCCCGGAACGGTCGCTCCTTCATAAAGTCCATGCCCATCATCACCATGCGGGCCACCCAGAGGTAGAGGATGTCGCGGCTCGTGACGAGGACGTTGCTGGGGTAGTACGCCTTCAGTTCGGGGGTTTCTTCCGGCCAACCGAGGGTGGCAAACGGCCACAAGCCACTGCTGAACCACGTATCCAGCACGTCGTCGTCCTGCCGGACGATGGGCGCGCCGGCCTTGGCTTCGGCTTCGGCTTGGTTGAGGGCAGCCACGGCTTTGCCGTCGGCGGTGTAATACACCGGAATCCGGTGACCCCACCACAGTTGGCGGCTGATGCACCAATCCTTGATGTTGGCCAGCCAGTCCTCAAACTCTTCCTTGTACCGCTCGGGCACGAAAGCCAATTGGTCGGCCTGACTAGCCTTGAGGGCCGGCCCGGCGAGCTCAGATTGCCGCACAAACCACTGTTCGCTAGCCATGGGCTCCACGGCTTCGCCGCTACGCTGGCTGACGACCAGGGCGACCTCGTGATCTTCGATCTTCTCGAGGAATCCCTGGGCTTCCAGATCTTCCACGATGCGGCGACGGGCTTCGGCCCGGTCGAGTCCGTGGTAGGGGCCCTCAAAGTTCACCTTTCCGGCTTCGTCCAGGATGACGAGGGTTTCCAGGTTGTGGCGGGCGCCCACTTCGAAGTCGTTGGCATCGTGGCCCGGGGTGATCTTGACCGCGCCGGTGCCGAATTCGGGGTCCGGATAGATGTCCGCCAGCAGAGGAATCTGGCGGCCCACCAGCGGCAGGGTGATGGTCTTGCCGACCTTGCCCTTGTAGCGTTCATCTCGCGGATGCACGGCCACGGCCACGCCGGCGAGCATGGTTTCCGGGCGGGTGGTGGCAATGATGACATCACCCGAGCCGTCGGTAAACGGGTAGCGGATGTGGTAGAGCTTGCCCTTGACGACCTTGCGCTCGGTTTCGATATCGCTGACGCTGGTCTTGAGGACGGGGTCCCAGTTGACCACGCGCAACCCCTTGTAGATCAGTCCGCGTTCGAACCAATCAATGAAAACCTTGAGCACCGCCTGGGCGTACTTCTCGTCCAGCGTGAACCGCTCACGCGACCAATCGACGCTGCAGCCCAGCTGGCGGAACTGGCGGAGAATGGTGCCGCCGCTCTCTTCGCGCCACTGCCACACCCGCTTGAGGAACTCCTCGCGGCCAAGGGCGAAGGCGCTGCTGCCCTCCTTCTTCAGTTGCTTATCCACCACGCTCTGGGTGGCAATGCCCGCGTGGTCCAGGCCGGGCAGGATGAGGACATCGTAGCCCAGCATCTTGTGGAACCGGCCGAGCAGGTCTTGGATGCTATAGCAAAGCGCGTGGCCCATGTGCAGCGAACCCGTGACGTTGGGCGGCGGAATGGTGATGCAGTAGGTGCGGTCCGGATCCGGGGAGGCTGGAGCGGTCGAGAGTTGAGCGTCTTCCCACGCGCGACGCCAGCGCGCTTCAATATCGGTGGCCTGATAGCCCCCTTCAATACCCGTCGTATTCATCTTTGCCTCTGTGTCTTAGAGACAAAGGCATTCTACCGTGCGGGTGTTTCACGTGAAACATCGCCCGGGCCTTCGGCAAAGAGGGCACGGAGAGCGTCTTCCACGTCGGCTTCTTCGAGGCTGAGGTCGGCGACGGCGAAGTTCTGAAGAATCTCGCTGGTGATGGGCGCGACGGCATCGGCGGGCAGGCTGAGCACCCACTGAGCGGCGTTCCGCTCGAGCACTTGGGCGCGGGCGGGGAGCTGATGGGCTTCGGGGGACTCGGTGAAGGTGACGCGCAATCGGCGTTCGGGCGAGTACTGCGAGCGCAGGTCCGTGAGCGTGCCATCAAAGACTTGCCGACCGTGGTTGATGACCACCACCCGCTCGCAAAGCTCCTCCACATCCTGCATATAGTGGCTGGTGAGGACGACGGTGCAGCCTTCCTCTTCGTTGAACTCTTTAAGAAACTGGCGGATACGCTGCTGGCTGATGACATCGAGGCCGATGGTGGGTTCATCGAGAAAGACCACGCGCGGGCCGTGAAGAAGGGCGGCGACGAGTTCGCACTTCATGCGCTCGCCCAGGCTGAGCTTGCGCACCTGGGTGTCTACCTTGTCGCTCAGGTCGAGGTCGGCAATGAGGCGATCCACGCGCTTTTTGAATGTGGCCGTGGGGACATCGTAAACCTCCTTGAGGACGCTGAAAGATTCTCGCGCCGGGAGATCCCACCACAGTTGCTGGCGGTTGCCCATCACCAGAGCGATTTGGCGGAGGAGTTCGGATTTCCTTTCAAAGGGGGTCTCGCCCAGGACGCGGACGGTGCCGCTGGTGGGATAGAGGATGCCCGTGAGCATCTTGATGGTGGTGGTCTTACCCGCGCCGTTCGGGCCGAGGAAGCCGACGAACTCCCCTTCTTGAACCTGGATGCTGAAGGATTCGACCGCGACGCTTCGCTTTGTTTCACGTGAAACAAGACCTTTGATCGCGCCCTTAAGGCCAGGCTGGCGCACCGGGCTGACGAACTCCTTGCGAAGATTCTCTGTTTCGATCGCGAACAAGACTAGAGTCCACCCCGGAAGAGCACGAGAAGTAGCGCCACCACGGGGGCCGTGAGGAAGAAGGAATCCAGCCGATCCAGCAGGCCACCGTGGCCAGGGAGTAAATCACCGGTGTCCTTGAGCCCCACGCTGCGCTTGGCGTAACTCTGCAGGAAGTCGCCGGTGGGGCCGAGCAAGCCGGCTACGAGGCCAATGAGGGCTCCCTGCCAGTAGCTAAGGGTCCAGAGCGGGGCAAACGCCGCCCCGACCACCACGCTCGCGATGAACTGCGCGAAGAAGCCTTCCCATGTCTTATTGGGGGAGAGTTCGGGCCACACAGGGCGCTTACCGAAGCGCTTGCCAAAGAACAGCGCGGCCGAATCCCCGGCCCAGAGCGGGAAAAAGAGCGCCAGCACAGGTCGCCAGCTCCAACCCAGCACATCACCCTGTCCGGGGAGGCGGTGAGCCACCAGAGTAGCTAAGAAAGCAGCGCCGATCCAGAGGATGCCGGCCCAGGTGCCCAGCCAGGGCTTGCGATTGGCCACCGCGTAAATAAGTGCGCCCCCACCCACGGCGGCCGCCGCACAGGCAACAGCGAGGGCGGACACTTGGGGCATCCAGAAGGCGAGCGCCGCCACAATGGCGATGCCCACGGGGGCCATGACGGATGCCCCTTCGGTGCGAAATAGCTTGGCGAGTTCTCTTCCTGCCAGCAGGGAGGCCATAAGACAAAGAAGCGCCAACGGGATGACCGTTGGCGCATTGAGGGCAAGGATGACCAGGGGCATCGCAATGAAGGCGGTGATGAGACGCGCCCGCATTGACCTGCCACTCTCCCGCGACTGGCGGGGCTTAGTTCACCACTACTTTCAGCGTC
>CAZVHE010000015.1:19975-30731 GCA_964627705.1 uncultured Chthonomonas sp. | reverse complement strand
AGTGTCACCTATGTGTCCGGAACAATCTGTAACCTATCTGTCGGTATGCTCATTCCTCCGCGCCCCTTGAGCTCAAACCCGCCTTGGCGGTAGCCTCTTGACATACGT
Source organism: uncultured Chthonomonas sp. (assembly GCA_964627705.1). Taxonomy (GTDB): domain Bacteria; phylum Armatimonadota; class Fimbriimonadia; order Fimbriimonadales; family Fimbriimonadaceae; genus JAHBTC01. The sequence continues at coordinate 30,623 of CAZVHE010000015.1, read as the reverse complement.
GGCCGATGTGGCCTGGTCCTCGAAAATGCTCTGGGGAATGATCTTTTTTGACCTATGCGCTTTGGTGGTATGGGGTTACTTTCTTTGGTCGGGGACTGGCGAACGCGCCGTAATTTTCCACGGTTATAAGAACTATGGGACTGATCTCATTCGAGCGAGAACTGTTTCCGGATTTATCACGATGAGTGTGATGCTGATCGCCATCAACATTCAAGTCTTCAATGGATACGTGCTTTCTGATCAAAGGTGGGTGTTTGCTATTGCTCTATCCGTTGGTGTGTTGTATTACATCTGGCGGTGGAAAGCGGCCGTCAAGCGTGAGAAGGAGCGTTTGGCAAGATCGAAGCCTCCCGCTGTGTTGCGTAACAAGTGACTCATTGCCCGTTACCGGGGTAAGACTGTCAGGATTCGCGCGGGCGGAACCATTCATGAGGAACTTCCAGGAACTCATTGGCCATTGGGTCAAGTTCGAAATCAATGGCCGTGTTATGCGGCCCAGCCTGGTGCTGGACGTCATTGAGGACGCCGTCGTGGTTGCCTTGCCGACCTACCGTTCCCTCAACAGCTTTTGCGCCGCCTACCCCGCCGACTCGATCACCCGCTGGATGACGCAGCACCCGGAGATTGACGCCATCCGCCAGATCAACCCTCCGAACGGGCACCTCAAGCCGCTTGCCAAGGCGCGCACCCTCATGGACATCGTCGAAGCGCTAGGCCAGCAAGGGAAGCCAATGGCAATCGTTCCCACGGAAGGGAGAAGCTCCGTACACGGCCAAGTCATCGCGCATGAGGAAGACAAACTCTTGATGCGGGTCTACGAGCGGGATTTCTTCCAGGCTACGTTCCAGGTGCTGAATGACCACGACATCCATTACCTGGTGTGGGATGACCCCTATGATGCACGGCTAGATGAGATCAATCGTGAATTGGGGCCGCCGCCGTGGCCCGAATACGGCACTTGGCGCGTGCAAAAGGCATTGCACCATATCTTGCAAGAATTCCTCAGGACTCATATCATGGTTGAGACGGAAGATTGTGTCTTCCATGGTCACTTGGTAGCGCTTTATGAAGACGGATTGATCTTGCATTGCAATGTGAAGATGGGCGACTGGAGTGGCGCTCCCTACTTTGCCTACATCCCCCTCGATCAAGTGCAAGAAGTGACCCGAGACCAAGATGAGCAGAATCGCTTCCCCTTAGAAAGCCGGTTCTTGGACTTTCCGGAATCGTACGGGCGGCTGGGCTCTTGCCACGGCTTACTGAAGGAACTGCAAGCGCGCGGCGATGTGGTGGACCTTTCGATTGGTGAAGACTCGATCCAGGTGATGATCGAGGAGGTGGATGAAGAAACCGTCCGCTTCACCGAGATGGAGTATCCGGGCCGCAAGACGTTCGCGGGCACCGAAGAGCTGAGCTCGATCCAGGCTATCGAGTTCGGGTCGGGCTATCAGTCGTGGCTCAGCCAGTGCCGGGGTCAGCTTGCGCGCGATACTCCGGAAGGAAAGGAGTAGGACTAGCCATGGCCCGGGGGAAATGGTTGACAACCGGGGTAGTTGCCGGGGTGGCGCTCGTGGCCGGGATGATGATCGGATTCCAGGTGCGATTGCTCGACCCCCATCGCGCTCGCATCGTCCCTGCTTGCGCCAAGCTCGGGGATCAAGTGATCTGCGAGGTGAACTACTTTATGAAGGAGCCCCCGGGGCCGAGGGTGGTATTCGAGGTCTTGGACTCGGAACGACTGCTGGTAGTGGCCACGCGCCACGATCGAGGCCGAAAGGGCATCCTCCCGCGCCGGATCATGATTGACCGTCATCGGCTCGAAGCGGCGGGCGTGGACTACGAGCGGATGAAGATTTACCACTACGTGAGCACCAGCAAGGTACTGAAGGAGGCGAAAATGCTGCGGCACGAAGCCTTCGCCTCGACCCTGCTTTACTGATCACCTCTCTACGATTACCGCCGCCCGGCATTTGCCAACCCGGCTCCAGCGAAGGAAAGCTATCCCGACCCTTCGCCCCGTTGTTCGGCGGGTAACTTGCGCACTTCTAGCAAAATGGCGTGCGACGCCGCATCCACAAAGTAGAGTATATCCTTCAGCTGCTTCACGCCCGGGTCGTCAGCGGTGGGCTCCGCCGCCACGAGGTTGATGTCGAAGGTCTCGCCAAACCGGATGTAGGTTTGATCTTGGGCCTTCAGGAGATACGGACTCCCGTATTTCTGAATCGCGCCCATTACTGTTGCCAGGAGTTCTTGGCTCGGATTCGTGCCTCGCCAAATCGTGGAGTAAATGAGGTGGCCTTGCATTGGCCCGACGGCCGACGGGGTGGGGGCAATGTTGACGGTTCGGTTCGGCTCGCCCTCGCGGCTAAACAGCACGATAAACGCCTTTTGGTCTTGCGATCGTCCGTAGCTGAAGCCCGTGGCCTTCAGTGCGGCTTCCATGCGCTTGCCCTCGGGTGAATCGAGCGCACTGGCTTCTTGTGGCCCAGCCGGAGCCATGAGAAGGGCCGTGAACAGACCCAGAGAGGTCAGGCTCACTGCTTGTCCTCCTCGCCGTTCAGCTCCTTCTCCATGTAGTCCGCGGTGGCAGCCACTACGGCCAGGAGGTCACGCACCTGTTTGGCGTCGCGGCGCGGATCAATGTGCAGGCGGTAGCGAATGCGGTACAAGCTTTGCGCCTCGCTCGGCCGTTCGTAGGCCAGGCCTCCCGCCTTGAATCGGTAAGTGAAGGCCTTTTCCAGCAGTTCCTTGGGGGCGGCTTCCGTACTTTCCCACACAATGCCGAAAGCTTCGGCGGCCTTCAGCGAGTTGTATTCCTCGGCCTTGGACCTCATGTAAATCGTGTGCTTGCGGGGCGAATCCGCGATGTTAAAGGTGACTTGGAAGAAGCCGGGGATCTCCGCATAACTCAGCTCCGTGGCTTTCATGAGGATGGTCATCGCCTCATCCGGGGCCGTTTGACCAGGGACACCCGCGCCGGGAGACAATGAGGTTGCCAAGAGGAGGCAAGCGGTGAGAGACATACGCACCTTAAGACGGCACAGCCCCGGGGTTCGTTTCTGGGTTTCCCATCCGCGAGAGTTCGCAAAAATGCGGGCTTCCCCTCAATTGTGGCGCGCCACCGGGGCCAAGTGGTAAGTTTTGAGCAACCATCCTTGGAGTTTGATTGTCATGCGTCTGCGACTCACCAGTTCTCTGCTTATGGCCGCCCTCGCGGTTTCGTCCTGGGCTCAGACCGGCTGGAACCGGTACAGCGTTGAAGTCCGCAATGATGCCGATGCCCAACGGCTGGCGGATTCGGACCTTGGTATTTTCTCCTGCCACATTCACCGCGGTCGCACCGATATCATCGTCGGGCCGGGGGAGTTCCCCAAGCTGTGGAGCCTGCGCATGCCTTACCGCTGGGTGGGCGTGCTTCCCGATCCGCGCGGCTGGGATCAGCGCCCTCGCCCGGCCACGCTCAACTACCGCACCCAGTACTACACCTACGATGAGATCATCGGCCAATACGAGGAGTGGCGGCTGCAAAACCCCAACCTCGTGACTCGAACGCAGATTGGCACCAGTGTGCAAGGGCGGCCCATTTGGGCATACCGTGTATTCCGGCCCATCCGCAACACGCCTGAGCAGCGTTCGTTTGTGGCGAATTTCGGCATTCATGCCCGCGAGTGGATTAGCCCGGCCAGCGGCATGCATATCTTCCGCAAATTGCTGGATAACCTGTCCGGCGACCCCGATTTGCTAAAGCCGTTCCGCCCCGGCACGGCCTACTACTTCATCCCGGTGATGAATCCCGACGGCTACGCCTACACCTGGTCCACCAACCGCATGTGGCGCAAGAATCGGCGTCCGAATTCTGGTGGCTCGTTCGGTGTAGACCTTAACCGCAACTTCTCGAAAGGTTGGGGCGGCTCGGGCTCAAGTGGCAACCAGAGTTCGGATATCTACCGAGGAACGGCCGCGCTGAGTGAGCCAGAGAGCCAAGCTCTCGTGAATTTGGTGAACAACATCTCCCCGGTGGGGGCCTTTATTGACTACCACAGCTACGGCGAGTACGTGCTTTGGGCTTGGGGATACACGGCGACTCCCTCCCCGGGTGAGGCCTGGCTGCGCTTGACGGGCACGACCATGCGCAAGTTCATGGCTGACCAGCACGAGCACTTCTACACCATCGGTGCCACGGGGCCGACCCTCTACCTGGCGAGTGGGGTGACGCCGGACTACATGTACGACCGGTTCAACGCCGCCGCCTACACGATTGAGCTAAGAGACAAAGGTCAGTTCGGGTTCATTCTGCCCGAAAACCAGATCAGCGACACGCAGGATGAAGCCTGGGAAGGCTTCCGTGCCTTGTCTCAGCGCATCCTAGATCGGTGAATGTCACGGGCCTTGCGAATGAGTCCGGTGCGTAAGGAGGCCACGCCTTGAGCGTATTCCCCGGCCCGGATGATTTCGAATACACCGTCAAACCACCGATTCCGATCGAGTCTTCAGGGGATTGGCTCGTGGTGGGGCTCGGCGCGCACGGGTTGATTCTTCAGTTCAGTCAGGATCCTAGCACCCTCAGGTGGATCGGCCAAGTCATCAAGTTTTGCCCCATGCTCACCTACATTCACGAGAAGACCCTAGAAGGATTGCTTTACGAACGCGGCGTCCCGAATGGCGTGCAGTGGCAACGCTACTAAATGGGTAGAAGGCGCACCCTCACAAATTCCTCACAGGTTGCGCCTACAATCTGAGCGTGCGCGTGCTCATTATCGAGGATGACCCGGATATCGCCAGTGGGGTGGCCACCGCCCTGCGCCGGGAAGGTCACGCGCCCGAGATCGCGAGCACCGGGCCTGAGGGCGAGACGATGGCCATGATGAACTCCTACGGCCTCATCCTGCTGGATGTGATGCTACCGGGCAAGGACGGTATGGCCGTCTGCCGGAGCCTGCGCCACGCCGATGTCCGTACGCCCATCCTCATGCTCACCGCCCGCGACGAAGTGAAGGACCGGGTGATGGGCTTGGATATGGGCGCGGACGATTACCTCGTCAAACCCTTCGCCCTGGACGAACTGCTGGCCCGGGTGCGTGCGCTCACTCGCCGCGAGGTGCAACTCAAGAAGAGTCGCATTGTGGTCGGGCCGATTGAGGTGGATACCCACAACAAGAGCGTCACCGTGGCGGGGGAACCCGTGAAGCTCACGCACCGCGAGTTTCAGTTGCTGGAGGCGATGGCCCGCAACCCCGGCCGTGTGTATTCGCGGGAGCAGATCTTGGAGAGCGTGTTCCAGAGCGACGAAGCCTTGCCGAACACTGTGAATTTCCACATGTCCTCGCTGCGCAAGAAGGTGGACCCCGAGGGCCGCATTATCCGCACCATCCACGGCCTGGGTTACACCATGGAGTCACCGTAATCCCATGTTGAAGTCGCTCCGGTTCCGCTTGGTGGTGGCCAATGCGTTGGCGATCTTGCTGGTGATGGTGGGGCTCGCCGCTCTGCAGATGAGCCAAACCCAGCGGGTGGCCACTCAGGTGTTGGATGAGATGCTACTGCGCCGCGCGCAGATGGTGGCCGGGCCGGGGCGCGGGCCGGGCGGCGGCGAAGGCAATCCGCCGTGGATGCGTGAGTCGGTACAAGGCGGGTTGCCCGGGAATCCCCACTTCATCGGAGAACCAGGAGGATTTGGCGGTGAGCAAGGCCCTCCCAACCCCCCAGGGCCCCCAGTGAATGAGGGCGAGCGACGTAATGCCCGCCGCCAACCGCCGGAGTTTCAAGGCGGGCCCATTCGGGTCATGGGTGCCGATGGTCGGGTTCTCGGCCCTCGGGGGCAAACCGAGCCTCTCGACCAGCGCCAATATGAGTTGGCTAAAGCCAGCCCGAACCCCTTGTTCGTCAGCACAACGATCAACGGGGTTTCCTACCGGTTACTTTCCCTTCAGAAGCGCGGCCCGAACGACGAGGTTCTGGTCGTCCAGATTGCTCAAGAGAACGGCTCGTTTGCCTTGCTGGAGCAAGTGCAGTTGCAAACCTGGCTGTGGCTGCTCCCGGGGGTTGGGCTCATTAGCGGGCTGGCCGCGTGGGTGCTTTCGCGGCAAGTGTTACGTCCGGTAGCGCAGATGGCCGAAGCCGCCCGCGCGATTCGCGAGAACCCCGATCAAGTGGTGCCCATGCCGGCCACCGGCCCGGACGAGATGGGGGACTTGGGGCGAAGCCTGGACACGATGACGCGCCGACTGCAAGAGGCCAAGCGGACCACCGAGCATGCCCTGGAGCAACAGCGCCGCTTTAGTAGCGACGCCGCTCACGAATTGCGCACGCCACTAACGGGGATCGTGCTGGCCTCTGAGAACGGCTTGCACCCGCAGGCCACGCCCGAAGAGAAAGACCAAGCCTTGGAGCGGGTGTTGCGGCTGGCTGAGGGCATGAACCGCCTCACGGCCATGCTGCTTCAACTTAGCCGGATGGATCAAGGCGCTTCTGCCCTGACTCTGGCGGCTGTGCCCTTGGCGCCGATCGTGGCCGAGGCAGTGCGAGCGGCCGGGCTCGAAAATGACCCCCGCGTTCATATCGGTTCCTTGCCGGAGAGCGTGGTCACCCAGCCGGATGCGTTGGTGCAACTTCTCAGAAATCTGCTGGAGAATGCGGCGGCCTACACCCCCGCCGAGGGGCGAATCACGGTGGCCGGGGAGGCCAACGAACTGCGAGTGAAGGACACCGGCGCCGGCATTGCCGCCGAGCATCTCCCGCATCTTTTCGAACGGTTCTATCGGGCGGATCCCTCCCGGGCGCGCACCTCGGGGGGCTACGGATTGGGGCTCAGCATCGCGCAGGGGTTGGCTCAGGCCATGCACGCTCAGCTTCGCGTGGAGTCGGAATTGGGCGTCGGCACCACTTTTTTCATAAATTTCTCTGGGACCAGAGTTTCCTCATAAATTCCTAAACTGTGTGGCGAAGAATACGATCAGGCAAACGCCTAATTGAGGAGTCAAAGATGAAACTGACGCACACTATCGTCGCTCTCGCCGCCATCGCTGTGATGTCGACGGCTGCCCTGGCGCAGCAAGGTGGACCGGGTGGTCCCGGCGGTCAGCGTGGCCCCGGCGGACGCGGCGGCATGCAGTCCGGCCCGATGTTCGTGATTCGCATGAGCACGGTGCAGCAGGAGCTTCGCCTGTCGGCGCAGCAGATCGAGCAGATTAACAACATGCGACCGGGCGGCCCCGGCGGACCGGGTGGCCCCGGCGGCGGCGGTCAAGGTGGGCGCGGCCAGGGTGGTCCGGGTCAAGGTGGACCGGGGCAAGGTGGCCCGGGTGGTCCCCCGCCGAACCCGCTGGCCGACATCCTGAATGAAGGGCAGATGAATCGCCTTAACCAGATTGCCCTGCAATGGGATGCGCCGATGGTTTGGCTGGATCCGCGCCAGGGTGAGGCCCTGCAGCTCTCCGAAGATCAGCGCCAAGCGATCACGGAAATCATTCGCGCCAACGGTCTCCCGATGGGTGGCCCCGGCGGCCCCGGTGGCCCGGGGGGACCGGGCGGACCGGGTCAAGGCCAGGGTGGTCGCGGTCAGGGTGGTGGCCAACAGGGTGGCTTCGGTGGCGGTCAGAGTGGCCCCGGCGGACCGGGTGGCCCGGGCGCCCCGATGGACTGGAACGAGATGCTGAGCAAGCGCCGCACCGCGCAACAGCAAGCCCTGCAGATCCTGAACCAGCAGCAGCGCGCCCTCTGGGGTGAGATGACGGGTCGCGCCTTCACCCAGTGGGTGCAACCGGCGATGCCGCAGCGACCGGGCGGCGGCCCCGGTGGCCCGGGTGGCCCGGGTGGCCCGGGTGGCCAAGGCGGCGGACGCGGCGGCAACTAAGCCACGCTAGCACCCATACGAAGAAGCCCTCGGTTCCCGCAAAGGGAGCCGGGGGCTCTCATGTTCGACATCAAGAATGCGTTAGTCCGGCAGGCGGCGTCCGTAGCCATCCAACTTCAGCCCGCCGGAAAGAATAAAGATGGCATCGCCGATGGACCACAGCCAGCCGATGCCGCACCCAAAGAGGAAAAGCAAAATCTGCAGCAGGCCGTGGGCGCTGTAACCCAGGTAAAGCCGGCCCGCGCCCGGAATGAAGGACAGCAGCCCCGCCGTCACGCGGCTCTTGTCGCTCACGGGAAGGTTGTTCAACCCCCAAGGACCACCGATGCCGAACATCGGCGTGTTGATCGAGGCCACCGGTTGCGCCGGGTTGGCCGGGCTCACCGGTGCATTCGCCGATGGCGCACCGGCTGGCATAAACGGAGGCGGCTCGTATTCCGCCGCCGGCTTCGCCACAATGCCCTGCAGTTCCTTGGTTTCGCCCGCCGGGCGCCAATCCGACATCCCCGTGGACCACACGTACGTGTCCGACGAGATCACGCCATCGCGGGCAAGTTCCTCCATCTGTTCCGATGTGAGCGGGCCCAATTGCCCGTAATGCCCTACATAAAACCAATCTCGACCGGAATTGCTCATGGGCGTCTTGCTATTGTGAACGGCCTCATGCCCCGGAGGTTGCATAGGTCCGCAGGTAGCCTCACTAAGTATGTCTGTTCGCGTACGCTACGCTCCGAGTCCGACTGGCTCGCCCCACGTCGGCAATGTCCGAACGGCCCTGTTTGATTATCTCTTGGCGCGGCGATTTGGCGGGCAATTCATCATCCGACTTGAAGACACGGACCGCACTCGGTTCATCGAAGGGTGCGAAGAAGAGATTCTCGAGAGCCTGCGCTACATCGGCATCACGTGGGACGAAGGCCCGGACGTGGGTGGCCCGCATGCCCCCTACCGGCAGAGTGAACGTAAAGAAGCCGGAGTCTACGAGCCCATTATCAAGCAGCTACTAGAGAGCGGCCACGCCTATTACGCCTTTGAAACCACCGAAGAGCTGGCCGAAATGCGCGAGTTCCAGCAGATTAATAAGCAGCCGACCGGCTACTTTGGTGGCAACTGGCGCGACGCGGCCCCCGAGAAGGTGGCGGCGGCCCAAGCCGAGGGCAAGCCGGGGGTCATCCGGTTGCGCATGCCCCGCGATCAGCGCCTGGTGATTCAGGATGCAGTGCGTGGGCGCGTGGAGATTGACGGCAGCACCCAGGACGATCCAGTGCTGATCAAGGCCGACGGCATGCCGACCTACCACTTTGCCGCCATGGTGGATGACCACCTCATGGGCATCACCCACGTGATCCGGGGCGAAGAGTGGATCAGCAGTGCCCCTAAGCACGTATGGCTGTACGAAGTTTTGGGCTGGGAGCAGCCGATATGGGTGCACGTTCCGGTTATCAACGGCAAGGACGGCAAAAAGCTGAGCAAGCGCCACGGCGACACCCGCTGCCTGGACTACCGCGATGCGGGCTACTTGCCCGGCGCGTTGGCCAACTTCATCGCCCTCATTGGTTGGGCCCCCGGGGATGATCGCGAGCTGATGAGCATGGAGGAGATGTCCTCGCTCTTTAGCGTGGAGAGCCTCAACGGTTCGCCAGGGATTTTCGACCCCGACAAGCTAATTTGGATGAACGGCCACTATCTGCGGGCCATGGATGCGACCACCCTCCGCCAAACGGTGCTGGACTACGCCAAGCGCCCTTCCACCCACGCCTACTGGAATGAGCGCGTGGAAGGCACGGCCATCCTGGCGGGCCTGAAGCTGCTGGTGGACGCGGAAGCGGAAGGTGACCCGCGCCTGGACGCCGCCCTGCGCCTGGAACAAGAGCGTGTGACCACCCTGGCCGAGTTCGGCCCTGCATGCGCATTTTTCTTTGCCCCGCAGCCGGAACTGGATGAAAAGGCGGTGGAGAAGTGGTTCGGTGAGGCCCATGTCTCCCCGCTCTTTGACAACCTTGACCAGTGGCTGAGCGAGCAGGGTGAAAACCCGACGCAAGCCGAGATCGAGGCGTTTCTGAAGTCGCAGGTGGACGTGCTGGGCGTGGGCAAACTCGGCCCGATTGTGCACCCCACCCGAGTGGCGATGACCGGCCGCACCTACGGGCCGGGCCTGTGGGAGCTCATGGAAGTCCTGGGTCGTGACCGCATGCGCGAGCGCATCGCCTTTGCCAAGACCAAGCTAGGCTAATCGCCGCCGCAACCCCATCCAAGCCCAAAAAAGCCCCTTACGCACTAGGCGCAAGGGGTTTTTCGGTTGGAGTCTCAGCGTGGGCCTTAAAGGCCGGCGATGGCTTCGTTCAGGCTCTTGAGACCGGCTTCATCACCCACCAGGTTCACCATCTTGGCCTTCACGGTCCAATCCTTGTAGGCGAACACCGTGTTCTTCACGTCAGCCGAGGTGTTGAACTTGTAGGCAGTCACGGCATCGTCGTTCTTGGCGAGCACGGACACCGCAATGTTCTTAAAGCCCGAGGTGCGAGCGAACTCACCGGCCTTGGTCTTCATGGCTTCGACCTGGTCTTTCGGGGTGACCATCACGATCATGGCCTTAAATTCCTTGCTGGCGTACGTGGTTTGAGCCTCCTCCAGGGCCATACCGATCTTGGCCACGTTGGCCATGTTGTCGCCGTTTACCCAAACCTGCACTTGCGGGCGGGCTTGGAAGGTGCAGGGGAAGCAGCCGGTGCTGTTGGCCAGGGGGCCAGCCACGTGTTGCGGGTGGAACGGGGAAACCTTTTCACCCACGGCGAG
>CAZVHE010000015.1:1769-19951 GCA_964627705.1 uncultured Chthonomonas sp. | reverse complement strand
TAGCGGCGAGACTGGCAGCCGCGACGGCGCCGAAAAGTACATGCTTCATTTCTGAAAGTCCTCCGATGCTCGCAATTGTACGGCATCGTTATCTATCCAAACATCGTTTCCTCCGCAATCGTTCCACTTTTGGGACCATCATGCGGGAAAGGGGACCCGCCGACACCCCCGCTGGCAAAGCCATAGTAAGGGGACATGAGCCTTTGCCCTGTGCTGGATGTGACGGACCCGGCGGTGCGTCGCTGGCAGCAACGCCGCCCGCGCCCGATGCCGGAGGTCCAAGACCGCGTCCGCGAGATTCTGCAGGAGATTGAGCAAGGCGGGGCGGCGGCGGTGTTGGCCCGAGTGCGGCAGCTCGATGCGCCCCAACTTGAAAACCTGTGGGTGACCGAAGAGGAGCTCGAAGCCGCCACGGTGGACGAGGCGCAGCTAGCCGCGATCACCCAGATGATTGAGCGGGTGCGCGATTTCCACGAAGTCCAACTGGGTGTACTCACCGAAGGCTGGGAAGAACTGAACGGCACCTACGGCTGGCGCATGGATGCCCGAGAAGGGGAAGAAGATACCGGCCTGATTGGCCAGCGACTTCTGCCCGTGCGGCGAGCCGGGGTCTACGTGCCGGGGGGCAAAGCCGACTACCCCAGCAGCGTGGCGATGAACGCCATCCCCGCCCTGGTGGCGGGAGTGCGGGACGTGTTTTTGGCCTCGCCGCCCAAGTCGGACGGGACCCTAAATGCCGCCATGCTGGTGACCGCGCGTCTGCTGGGTCTGCGCCAGATTTTGAAGGCGGGCGGAGCCGTGGCGATGGGCGCCCTGGCGTTTGGCTGGGAAGGTTTTGAGCGGGTGGACGTCGTGGTGGGGCCGGGCAACGCCTACGTGAATGAAGCCAAACGCCAACTTTGGGGCGCGGTGGGGGTGGACCAATACGCCGCTGCGAGCGAAGTATGCGTGTGGGCGCTGGAAGACGCCCCCGCCGAATATGCCGCCGCCGACTGGCTGACGCAGATTGAGCACGCGGCGGATAACGTAGGGGTCTTGGTGGTGGGAAGTCAGGAGCAGGCCCAGGAAATCATCGCAGCCGCCGAGGATCAGCTGGCGCTTGCCGAGCGACGCGACTCCATGCGGGCGGCGCTCGGGGACTTTGGTGTGGTAGTGGTTTGCCCAGACCCGGTGCAGGCGGTGACCTTCATCAACGGATTTGCCCCCGAACACCTTTCGATTCTCGGCAACGAAGCGAGCCAGTGGATTGGCGACATCCGTAACGCGGGCTGCATTGCGCTGGGGCTCAGCACCCCGCAGAGCGCGGGAGACTACGCGGCCGGGCCGAGCCACACCCTCCCCACGAGCGGGGCGGCGCGTTTCGGTGGTCCGTTGAATGTGCAGACGTTCTTGAAATTTCAATCGCTGATCCACCTCGCCGAAGAGGACTTGAAAGTCCTGGCTCCGGTCATTGAGACCATGGGCCAGTTGGAAGGCTTCCCCGCGCACGCCAACGGGGCATCCGTCCGCTCGCGTCGGGTGTAATGGAGCCCATGCGTCTGGGGTTTGTCGGGCTCGGGGTCATGGGGGCGCCCATGGCGGGCCATTGGGTTCGCGCGGGCCACGACGTGACCGTCTGGAACCGGACGGCCGAGCGAGCCAAACCATTGCGGGAGCAGGGGGCCAAAGTAGCGGCGGACTTGGCCGAACTGGTTGCAGCTTGTGACCTTGTTGCACTATGCGTTTCGCGGTCGGAAGACGTGCAGGCCTGCCTGCGGGCCATGATCCCGCACGCGCGCCCCGGAACCCTTTTTGTGGACCACAGCACCATCGCCCCGGCGGTGGCTGTGGAGCTCCATAACGAACTCAAGGCGGCCGGGATGCGGTTTGTGGACGCCCCGATCACCGGAGGCTCGATGGGAGCGCAGGCCGGCACCCTCACTATCTTTTTGGGCGGCGACGAGGTGGATACTGAAAAAGTTGCCCCTTATCTGGCGGCTTACGGCCGCACGGTGGCCCGCGTCGGTGGCCCGGGGCAAGGCCAAGTGATGAAAATGGCCAACCAGATTGCGGTGGGCGGTGCCTTGCTGGGCATGGCGGAGTGCCTCGCCTTTGCCGACCGGGCGGGACTGGATTTGACCCAAACCCATGCCCTGATTGGGGCGGGGGCGGGTGGATCGTGGGCGTTCCAAAACTACGGCCCGAAGGTGCTAAATCAGGACTGGAGCCCGGGCTTTGCCATCACCCATCAACGCAAGGATTTCGGATACGTAAAGGAATACGCATCCAAGATTGGCGCGAACGTGCCGGGCACGGAACTGGTGGATGATCTCTTGCGGCCCCTGGAGGAAGAGGGACACGGCCAGTGGACTACGGCCGCCCTTTTTGAAGTTTTGCGGAAGGGACATACCCCGTGAGCCATATTGACCTGCGCCACATCACCAAGCGATTTGGGTCATTTACGGCCATTGAAAATGTAGATTTCGGCGCCGAGAAGGGCCGGATTCACGCCCTCGTTGGTGAGAACGGGGCGGGCAAAACCACACTGATGCGGGTGCTCTTTGGGGCGCTCCAGCCGGATGAAGGGGAAGTTCATATCGGCGGCGAGGCGGTGCGCCTCCAAAGTTCTTCCGATGCCATCGCCCGGGGCATTGGGATGGTGAACCAGCACGACAGCGTGATTCCCGCACTGCCCGCCTGGCGCAACCTGATTTTGGGGGCCGAAGACGGTCCATGGCTGAACCAAGCCGCCGTGATCGAACGGGCTGAGGCGTTGGCCAAGCCCCTCGGGTTTGAGTTCGATTGGACGGCCCCGGCCGCCACGATGAGCCCGGGGGCCACTCAGAAGCTCGAGATTCTTAAACTGCTTTGGCGGAACGCCGAGACGATGATCCTGGACGAGCCCACGGCAATGCTTTCGCCCGTCGACGCGGAGGGCCTCTATCGCACGCTGCGTCAACTCGCGGATGGGGGGAAATCGATCATCGTCGTCACGCACCGCTTGCCGGAAGTGCTGGAAGGCTGCGACGAAGTCACGGTACTGCGCGGGGGCAAATTGATTGAAAGCCGCCCGGTGGCGGGGCTGACCGCGCCGCAACTCGCCGAAGCGATTGTGGGGCGCAGCGTGGAAGCCCCCGAACTCACCCCACCCAACCTCGGCGAAGAATGCCTAGTAGTGGAGAACCTGACTTTGGGTCACTCGCTGCGGGATGTCTCGTTCACGATCCGCGCGGGTGAACTCGTGGGCCTGGCCGGAGTGGATGGCAATGGGCAGAGAGAACTCATTCGCTCCATCATGGGCGTGTTGCGGCCCGATCGCGGCACCATCCGCTTGCAGGGCCAGAATGTGACCAAGGCGAGCACCCAGGCGCGGCTCGGCGCGGGCTTGCGGCTCATCGCTGAAGACCGCTACCAAGAGGCGATGATTGCCTCTTGGCCGCTGGTGGAGAACGCCGCTTTAGGCCAGCATTTGCGCCCGCCCTTCGCCCGCAATGGGCGGCGAGACTTAGCCGCCACGAGGGTGGCTGCGCAAGCGATGGCCGAGAGATTCCGTACCAAGTTCGTCAGCCTGGACCAACCGATTGGGGGCCTCAGCGGCGGCAACCAGCAACGATTTATCGCCGGGCGAGCCTTGGCCGATGGGGGCGGGGTGGTGCTGGCGTTCCAACCCGCGCGGGGACTGGACCTAGCGGGCATTGACGATGTGTACGGAGCGCTCCGCGCCCACACCCGGGCCGGGGGATGCGCCCTGGTAGTCTCCTTTGACCTCGATGAATTGCTCGCCCACTGCGACCGGATCATCACCATCAGCCACGGCGAACTCCGGGTGCCTGCCCCCGAGCAAGCCCGCGACCGCGAGGCCATTGGTCGCATGATGCTGGGAGAGGAAGCATGAGCGGCCGGGCGCGTTTGGCATTGGTGCTGGCGGTGGTGGCCCTGGCGCTTGGCCCCCTTTTCCTCACCCCCGTGCCGCCCTCGGAATGGGTGCCCGAACTGTGGGGGAGCAGCTTTGGCGAACCCCGGGGCTGGGCTCTCACTCTACGTGAACTGACCCCCTTGCTGATTGGCGGAGTCGCTGTATGGCTGGCTCTCCGGGCCGGGCTCTTTAACATCGGTGCCGAAGGCCAGATGCTGGTGGGCGCGTGCGCCACCGGGGCCGTGGCCCTGGGGCCTGCGTTCCCCGGTCAGCTCGCGTTTGCCATTGTCGCCGGCGTGCTTGCAGGAGTCCTGTGGGCACTCCCAGCGGGGGCACTGCGCACCTTCCGAGGCGGCCACGAGGTGATCAGTTGCATCATGCTCAACCAGTTGGCGTTCCTGCTCACGGGGTGGCTGGTGAAGGGGCCGATGAAGGACCCCAACGCAGGCGGAGCCACCACGAAGATGCTGGATGAGTCCCTGCGGTGGGCCCCCATCGCCAAATTTGGTCGGGCGGAACTGGACTGGGCGCTTCCCCTGGGGCTCGCGCTGATGGTCGGGCTGTGGTACTGGCGCAAGCACCGAGTGGGCGGCTACGAACTGGAAGCCGTCGGCACCAACGCCACCGCCGCGCGCTTTGCGGGCATCCCGGCCGAGATGGTGCAGTTCCGCGCCTTCGCCATGAGTGGCGGACTGGCGGGCCTGGCCGGAGCCCTGCTGGTGGTGGCCGACCAAAACCGCTTTTACGATGGCATGACCAGCGGCAAAGGGTTCGATAGCCTCGGTGTCGCCCTCCTGGCCGGAGCCAATCCCCTCGCGCTGGCCCCGAGTGCGCTCCTCTTTGCCGCCCTCAATGCCGCGACGACGGGCATGAACCAAATCGGCATCCCCAAGGGGCTCAGCGGCCTGATGCTAGGGGGCCTGATTCTCCTCTTTGCGTCCGCTTCGCAGCGGAAGGACAACGCCCATGAATGAGTTCGTCACCTTCTTCACCAATACGCTCTCGCTGGCGGTGCCCCTGGTTCTGGCCGGGTTTGGCGGGCTGCTGAGCGAGCGCAGCGGGGTGATGAACATCGCGCTGGAGGGCAAGCTCCTGGTGGGGGCATGCGCGGCGGCGGTGGTCGGGGCCCTGACGGGCAACCCCTATCTCGGTATGGTGGCGGCCTTGGTAGCCAGCACGGTTCTGAGCCTGGCGCATGCCGAGCTCACCCAGCGCTACCGCATGGACCACATCGTGGCGGGGATGGCGCTGAACCTGATTGCCATTGGCGCGACGAACTACGTCAGCAAACTGGAACGCTTTAGCCAAAGCCTGAGCGGCGTGGTGCGGGTGCCACAGGCGGTTTTGGCCTCCATCATCTTGGTGCTTATTGCCGTGGTCATGGCCGTGATTCTGCGCGGACGGGGCGGACTGCACCTGTGGGCGGTGGGCGAAGACCCCGTGAAGGCGCGTCTGGTCGGTCTCAACCCGGTGGCCATCCGCTACCTCGCGCTCCTGGGCACGGGCCTGTTCTGCGGCCTGGGTGGCACCTGGATCATGGCGAATGCCAGCGGCTTCACCGACGGCATGACGGCGGGGCGGGGATTCATCGCGCTGGCCGCCTTGGTGCTGGTGGGGTGGCGACCCTTGCCGCTCTTGGCGGCGTGCCTGGTGTTCGGGGCGGTGCAGAGCCTGCAGCTCGTGTTCCAAGGCGTACCGATCATGGGCACGGTGTGGCCGAGCGAAGTGTGGGCGGCGATGCCTTACGCGGTGACGCTGTTAGCGCTGGCCGGATTCGCCGGGAGCACGAAGCCCCCGGCGGGTCTGGGCGTTCACTAGACGCTTACGGCTGGGCGAAGATCTCGCGGGCCTTCTGGACGCACAGATCGGTTTCGCCGAATCGCACCACGGTTTCCACATCGTGGTCCGGCTTGATGCCGTTCCCTTCGATGCGCATACCCTTGGGCGTTACGTAGTCGGTGAGGGGGAACTGCAGCAGATAGCCGTGTTCCATCGGGCGCATGATGCTCGCCAGCACCGCCCCGGCCGAGGGCTTGCCGACCAGCACGGCTCCGGCTTGTTCACGTAGAGAGGCGGCCAGCATCTCACTGGCGCTGCCCGTGCCCGAGTCAATCAGAACCACGATGCGACCCTTGAACGGCTCAACGTTGGTGGCGCGGGCCGGGCGGATCGGATTGTTGCGCCACTTGGCGATGGCGGCGAGATCCGGCTTTTCTTGGTCCGGATGGGCGGCCTTATAGCGCTCGTAGTCACTGCGGCCGATGAACGTGCCGAGGTTTTGCTCGCGCGTCATCAGGTAGCCCGAAAGCTGCTGCAAGTTGATGACGGCACCCCCGCCGTTGCCGCGCAGGTCAATGATCAGATTCTTGGCTTTGGCGGCGTCCATCATGATGGTTCGCACGTTCTGGCCGTTGAAGCCCACGTCGAAGGTGGGGATGGTGACCATCGCGGTTTCCTTGTCCAGCCAGTCAATTTTCTCCGGGATGACGGTACTAAACGGTTCGCGCTTCATTGTGAATTCCTTCACTTCGCCGTCGCGTCGTACCTTGACGGTCACTTCCGTGCCTTCTTCGCCCGCCAGGTCGGCGGTGCTACGCACGGGCTTGCCGTTGGCTTCAAAGATGAGGTCGCCGGGGAGGATGCCGGCCTTCTTGGCCGGACCTTCCGGGAACGGGAAGACCACGAGGATGCCGTCCTCTTCCAACTGGATGCGAATGCCAATACCCACCATGCGGGCCGTGTTGCGGGCGTCGGCCGCGCGCGGGGAGAACAGCGCGATGTGGCTAAAGCCGAACTGCTGGAAAGAGCGGTTGATGACGCCCACAAAAGCCTCGGGGGTGCTAGCCGTTTCCAAATTCTCCTTCTGGGCTTCCAGCATCGTATCCAGCTGACCGAAGTCGGTGGCCGGCACAAAGGCGAAGCGACGGAGCAACTCGGACATCTGCTCGATGACCCGGGCTTTTTCTTTAGCAAACTCTTCCGAAGAAGAGGCGGGCGGGCTCGTTTGGGCAAAGGCCGGGGCAACCAGAAGTGCCGCCAAGGCCAGTGAAGATAAGAACTTGCGCATGATACTTGACTCAGGTTATACGGGCCATGGCTCCCAAAGGATTCCGCAGCCAAGACCGTAAATGCCTAGACCTTAATTGTAAGCCATCCGGCCCGTACAAACCACTGGGCGATTTCGAAATAGATGATCAAGCCGGTTGCGTCCACAAAAGTGCTGATGAAAGGCGCGCTCATCACGGCGGGGTCAATGCCCAGCCGCTTGGCCGCCAGCGGCAACAAGCTGCCCACCGAGGCCGACCAGATCACGATGGCCGGCAGTGCCACACCCACCACGGCGCTCATGCCGAAGCCACTGGACCACCCAAAAAAGGCGCGGGCAAACCCGACGGCTCCTAAGGTGAGGCCAATGAGTGTGGCCACCACGAGTTCTCGGCGCAGAACAAGCACCGCATCACGGGTTCCAACTTCGCCCAGGGCCAAGGCACGAGTGATGGTAGTGGTGACTTGCGAGCCGACGTTTCCCCCCGCCCCAATGAGCAATGGCACGAAGAAAATGAGTGGGTTGAGCTTAAGGTCTTCGCCACCGTTTTGGCCGTAGTACCGTAGCACCATCCCGGTGACTGTCTCGGCGATGAACAAGGCGAGCAGCCACACGATGCGGCGGCGGAACAAGCTCCAAACGTTGGAACCTAGATACGAATCCCCATCGCCGCTCACACCCCCGAGGGCCAGCACGTCGCGCGTGTCTTCTTCGCGCAGAACCGTTTGGGCGTCGTCCCCAGTGAAGATCCCCACCATTCGCCCCCGGTCGTCCACCACGGGCAACGCATACAAGCCGTAACGGCTCATGCGGCGGGCGGCGTCTTCGGCCGGTTCCTTGACATTGGCCGTGATGACGTCGGTGCGCATGACGTCTTCGGCCAGGGCGTAGGGGTTACTGCGTAGTAGGCGGCGCAGGCTAAACACGCCGACGAGCACGCCTTTGCGATCCAGCACATAAACATCGTTGACCGATTCGTACTTTTCGTCGCTCGCTTGCCGCAGGTCCAACAGGAGCTGCGACATGGTGGACGTGGGTAGTGACCAGAAGAAACGCTCGGTCATGAGGCGGCCGACGCTGCCTTCGGGATGTTCGAGAAGACGCCGGATTTCCTGGGCGTCCTCTTCCGGGATCATCGTAAGGAGCCGGTGGAAGCGCTCGGGGTCGAGTTCCTCCCACAGGTCCACCGCGTCGTCCATCGGCAAGATGTCGAGGAAGTGGGCAATGACGGGGTCGGGTAGCTGAGTGAGGAGGGCACGGGCCTCTTCGGTGGGGAGTTCCACCAGCACTTGACTGGCGCGGTCCTCATCCACGTAGTTCAGCACGAGGATGCGTTCTTCGCGCTCTAGGCGCAGCAAGGCGTCGGCGAGGTCCTCGGGCCGGGCTTCCTGGATAATTTCCGGCAGGACTTCGGCGTCAGTCGGCGGTTCGGCAATCAGGCCGAGCAACGCTTCGGTAAGGGTTTCGTAGTCGGCCATCTCCAGGTCGGAGAGTACCTACGCGCGTAGGCTAATCTAGTCGGTATGAACTCCAACGATGTGCGCGAAGTCGTCCGTCAGTCCTTGGCGGACTTGGGCGTGCCCGAAGGGTCGCGCATCGTGGTGGGATTGAGCGGCGGCATTGACTCCTGGACGCTGCTCTTGACCCTCCAAGAATTGGGGCACGACGTGATCGCGGCCCACCTTAATCACGGCCAGCGATCCGAAGCCGCGCAACAGGCCGAGATGCTGGGCACCGAATGCGAGCGGCGGAACATCCCGTTTGTGCCGGGGCAGGCCGATGTGCCGCGTCTCAGCCAAGACCAGGGCATAGGGCTTGAGGAAGGCGGCCGCTGGGCGCGCTATGAGTTCTTCGAGCGCGTGGCGATGGCGATGCAAGCCGACTTCATTGCCACCGGTCACACTCGCGATGACCGACTGGAAACCGTGCTGTTCCACCTCACGCGCGGCACCGGCCCCGCGGGGTTGGTCGGGATTCCGAGGCGTCGGGGGCGCATCATCCGCCCGTTGTTGGACATTGACCGCAACGACACCCGTGAGTTCGCCAAGAAAGCGGGCGTGCCGATCATCTTTGACCCCAGCAATGAGGACCTGCAGTTCGCGCGGGCACGCATGCGCCACCGCGTGGTGCCCGAACTGCAGACCATCCACCCTGGCGTGCGCCGGAATGTGGCCCGGCTGGCCGACCTGATGGCCGAAGAGGACGCCCTGCTGAATGGGCTCGCGGCGGCGGCGCTCGAGAGGGCGGAGATTCCGCTGAACGGAGACTTGCGGTTCTTGACCCTGGATTGCGAAGTCGCTTTTGATCGTCATGTGCTGCTCCGCGAGCCCCTGGCTTTGGTGCGGCGGGGCTTGATTCTGGCGGCCCAGGCTCTGGGCGGGCAGTTCTCCGGCGAGGCTCTGGACCAACTCGTGGAGGGACTGCTGGAAGAAGAAAAGGGCAGCCTGACCGGACGCGAAGGCTCGGTGGTCGCTACCTGGGAGGGCTCCCGCCTCCACCTCGAAGATGGCCTGGTGGACGAGCCTTTCCGCTACCCGCTGGTCGCTCCCGGCGAGACGGAGAGTGAAGTGTTTGGTTGGACCATCACTGTCCAAACCGCCACCGGCGAGAACCCAGCCCGTCCCCCGCGTCACCTGGATGTGATGGTGGCAGCCCGCGCGGCCCAGGGCTTGCACTTCCGCGCGATGGAAGCGGGCGACAAGATGACACCGCTTGGGATGGACGGCCACCGTCTACTGAGCGATATGCTGAGTGAAGCGGGCCTGACTCCCCGGGCGCGGCGGCGCATCCCGGTGATTTGCGACCTGGCGGGTCCGATTTGGGTGCCGGGAGTCGCCCAAAGTGAGCGCACCCGCGTGGAAGGGGATGAACCCGCCTGGCGGCTCACTCTGGCCCCGCGGGCCGGAGCGTAAACGCTGGCTCGTCTCGTTAGGTATGCGAAACCGGCATCCGTCACTTCACGTCTGATGGGTTGGGTAACTTACGGGAAGGTGTCCTAGTCCCTTTCCGCCTGCCGGAACAGCCTGAACCAGGTTCGCGTAGGACGGGGTACCTGACCCATCGGTAGGAATCAACTTTGAAGAACCCGGGACGTACTTTGGCGCTGACCTTCGTGGTCTCCCTGCTGCTATTGCTGATCGTTCAGTCCATGAACCCCTCGGCCAGTAGCGGGCTGAACTTTGGCTCAACCCCGCCGAAGGAACTCACCATCTCTGAGTTCCGAAGTCAGGTCGCCGAGCAAAACGTCAAGGATGCCCAGTGGCAGATGTCTGAAATCACGGGCACGCTCAAGACGGGCCAGAAGTACAAGGTCTACGCCGGTGACCCGGATAGCCAATCCGCCGCCAACTTGCAAGAGCTGATGTCGGCCAATGGCGTGGCCTACAAGCGCGTCCCGCCGCCGGCCATGGCCACTATGGCCCCGCTACTCATCAGCATCCTTGGCCCGCTTCTGCTCATCGGTTTCATCTTCTTTATGTGGCGTCAGTCGCAGAACTCGGGCAACCAGGCCATGAACTTTGGCCGTAGCCGAGCCAAGCGCGCCGGGGAAACCAACATCAAGGTCACCTTTGCCGACGTGGCGGGGATTGACGAAGCCAAAGAAGAGCTGTTCGAAATCGTCGACTTCCTGCGCAATACCAAGAAGTACAGCGCCCTGGGCGCCAAGATCCCGAAGGGTGTGCTGCTCACCGGCCCCCCAGGGGTGGGGAAGACGCACCTGAGCCGCGCGATTGCTGGCGAAGCGGGTGTGCCGTTCTTCCATATCAGTGGTTCGGACTTTGTGGAGATGTTCGTTGGGGTGGGCGCGGCGCGTGTCCGCGACCTCTTCGAGACGGCCAAGGCGCACCGCCCGAGCCTGATTTTCATTGACGAAATTGACGCCGTGGGTCGCCAGCGTGGCGCGGGTCTTGGCGGAGGGCACGACGAGCGTGAGCAAACGCTGAACCAACTCCTGGTGGAAATGGACGGCTTTGATGCCAACAGCGGCGTTATCATGATTGCCGCCACCAACCGCCCGGACGTATTGGACCCGGCGCTGCTTCGCCCGGGCCGATTTGACCGCCAAATCGTGGTGGATGCGCCGGACGCCACCGGCCGCGAGGCCATCCTCAAGATTCACGCGAAGGGCAAGCCCTTTGCGGATGGCGTGGACTTTAACGTGATTGCCAAGCGCACGCCGGGTTTCACGGGCGCCGACCTGGCCAACGCGCTCAACGAGTCCGCTTTGCTGGCCGCGCGCCGCAACCACTCGCAGATTCTGATGTCGGACATCGAAGACGCGATTGACCGCGTGATGGCCGGGCCGGAACGGAAGAGCCGAGTGATGGACGAGCACGAGCGCTTGGTGATTGCCTACCACGAAGCCGGTCACGCCATTATCGGCGAGACGCTGGAGAAGTGCGACCCGGTACACAAGGTCACGATTCTGCCGCGTGGGATGTCGCTCGGAAGCACCTGGAGCCTGCCCGAAAAGGACTTGCACCTCAGCACCAAGATGGAGCTGGAAGAGGACATCGCGATGTCGCTTGGGGGCCGCGTGGCCGAAGAGATTCGCTTTGGCGACGTGACCACGGGTGCCTACGGCGACCTGCAGCGCGTGACCGCGATTGCCCGCGCGATGGTGACGGAATACGGCATGAGCGAGAAGCTCGGGACGCTGGCGCTGGGCAACCGCAGCCGCAACCCGTTCCTGGGCCGCTCGGTGCAGGAAGACCGCAACTACAGCGAAGATGTGGCCCGCCAGATTGATGAAGAAGTGCGTGCCATCGTGGACACGGCGTATGCCCGTGCCCACCAAATCCTGACTGAGCACCGCGACAAGCTGGAGCGCGTGGTGGAGGCCCTGATTGAGCACGAAACCCTGGACCGCGAGCAGTTCCTGACCGTGATGCGAGGCGAGAAGCTTCCGCCGCGCACCCCGCCGGCGGGTGGCGATGGCGAGGCGGCAACAACTCCGGAAACCGAGTTGCGCGAGAACGAATCCCCGAATCCCACCGGAAACACCGCGCGACTGGAACCCGGCACGGCCTAAACCTGGTAGTATTTTGGCCTGGCAGTATCATGACCGCGCAGGAACTTTACGATACTGGGTTTGCCGCTCGGTGTGATGGACGGTACCGCGAAGCCAAGCTCTACCTAGAGCAGGTGGTCTCGATGGATCCCCATCACACCAAGGCTCGCTGGCAATTGGCCCTCATCAAGGGGTTTGAAGGTGACTTTGACGGGTCGCTCGCTGACCTCAAGCGGTTGAACCAACAAAATCCGAACGATCTAGACATTCTCAACGATTTGGGGATGACCTACAACATGCTCGGGTACCCGGACGAAGCCTGCGAGACCTTCGCGCGCATTTTGAGCATCAACCCGGATCACGAGAACGCCCGCCGCCAAATGGCGTACTGCTAACGGATTCACCACATGCGCCCTCTCGGTCGATCCTGGGCGTACTGGCTTCTCTTTTTGCTCCTGCCTGCCTGGTTCTTAGCGCCGGTGCTCTCGGGCCGCGCCATCGGGCAAGGTATTGGGTTCGAGATCGCAGCGGACCGTTGGGGCAGCGAGCCGTTTGATGTCTTGCACGCCGATGCGGACCTGCAGGTGCGCCCGTGGCGACAGCTCGTTTTGGAGAGTTGGGGGGAAGGCCGCCCGGCATTTTGGAACCCGCATCAGCTTTTAGGCGCGCCGTTCTTGGCGAATTCTCAGTCGGCGGTTTTCTATCCGCCACACGTGGTGCTAGGGATGATGCGCGTCTCGCCCGACGCGAGTTTGAATCTGCTAGCGTGGCTGCATATTTCTCTTTTAGGGCTGGGCGCAGCGGCCTTGGCGCGGAGGCTAGGGGCCGAGGGCCACGGACCGGTGGTGGCCGGGGGTACCGTGGCGCTGGCCGGATTCGTGGGGATGTGGTCGCCGTTTGCCAGCGTGTTGGGGTCGGTGGCGTGGATGCCCTGGGTTTGGGCGGCGATGGTGCCTGCCGACGATGAACCGCACTGGCGACGAGCCGGGGCGGGGGCGTTGGCCACGGCCATGATGATGCTGGCCGGGCACTTGCAGTTTGCGGCTTTTGGTGTGATGGGGGCGATGGTGCTGGCCCTGGGCTTGGCCGTGGTTGAGCGGCGCGTGGCCTGGGTGGCGGTGAGCGCCGTGACGGTGCTGCTGGGGGCCTTGGCAGCGATGCCGCAGGTGCTGCCGGTACTGGAAGGCACCAAGACCAGCCACCGGCGCACGGTGGCGACGGCGGAGGGATTCGCGGCCTATCAGAACTCCGCGGTGAAGCTGTTTGAGCTCCCCTCTCTGGTATCGCCGATGCTGTTGGGGCAGACTCGCACCCGCGCCGAACTGACTCCCCCGGACACCACGAGCATTGCCGTTCGCATTCCACCACTCTCCACCTATTGGCCGCAGTACGCCAAGCCCGGGGCGCACCCGGCGGAGAGTGCGCTGGGTGTCGGGCCGCTGGCGCTGGTGTTGCTTGCGTTGGGCTTCCGGCATTGGACGCGGCGGGCCAAGGTGGCGGTGGTTTCGCTGGGGCTACTAGGCTTGCTGATTGCCCTGGGCACGCCCTTCAATGCCTTGCTCTATTACGGACTGCCGGGGTGGTCAGGCTCGGGGAGCCCGGGGCGCGCCGCCATTCTCTGGGTCATCGCAGCGGGGCTGGGGGCGGGCCTCTCGTGGGCGTCGGTCACCGAATCCAAGGCGACCAAAACGCCTCTCTATGTTCTGTTGGGTGTCGGTTTAGGCGGGGTCGCCATCGCCAATTGGATGGCCACCACCCAGGCACCGTGGCTGCCCAACGTAGCGATGTTTTTCGATCAGATCCAGGCGCAGGCACTCGTGAATGCATTGCCGTTCGTGGTGGGGGCGCTGGCGTGCGCGGTGGCGGCACTTCTGGTGCCCGACGCTCGCGGCAAGGTGGCGGCGGCGCTGATCTCGGTGGCCCTCGCCACCGGCCCGGGCTGGGTGCCCACGCACACGCCGGAACCCTCCCAAGTTGAACTCGCTACGGGCAACGGCCGGGTGGCCGCCGTCAACCGGGGGTGGAACCTCCTGGCCTGGCCGCAGCGGGCTGTTCTGATGCCAAACCTGGCCATGCGCTACGGGATGTACGACGCTTTTGGCTATGATTCGCTGATCCCGGCCACTACCGTCGAGGCTCTCACCAAGATCAACGGGGGCGCCAACCCCGCTCCGCCTACCAACGGCAACATGATGCTACTGGGTCAGCCCGACCCCGCTGAACTGGCCGAAGCCGGAGTGAGCGTGGTTTTCGCGCCGGAAGGGCCGCAAGAAGTAGCCGGCCGTCCGCTTGCCGAAGTGAATGGCGAGGCCGTGGCCATGCGTTCCGACGCCCAGGGCATCACGCTCGATACGCAGGGCAAATCCGGCCTGGTGGTGGCTCGGTTCATCCCACTCCCCGGGTGGCAAGCCTTTGCCGATGGCAAATCCGTGCCCTTGCAAGAGAATCGCTGGCTCGCCGCCGAGGTGCCGGCCGGCACGCAAACCGTGCGATTCCAATACACGCCGCCGGGCTACGGGCCGGGTGTCATGCTCGGTTTGGTGGGGATTCTTGGTATCGCTGCCCTGGCCGTGGTGGGCGCACGCCAACGAATGGACCCCAAATCCAGTAAAATAAAGTACGAATGACCGCGATCGGGATTCCCGAACTGCTTGAACGTTCTGCGCAGCAATCTCAAAGCGCCGGGCGACACCGTGTCGTCATTCACAACAACGAAACGAACTCGGTGGACGAAGTAGTTTCCATCCTTATGGCGGCAACCGGTTGCGACGCCGAAGAAGCCGTGATCGAGACCTGGGAAGCCCATACGTTTGGCCAAGCGAATGTCCACTTCGCCGATGTGAAGGAGTGCGAAGATGTGGCCCTGGTGATCTCCTCCATTGGGGTGAGAACGGAGGTGTTGCCGGAATGGAACGACTGACCCTCATCCTGCCCGTCCCGGTAGAGCAGGCCGTTGAACAGAGCCAAAGTCAAAAGGATCCGGGCTGGATCGTGACGGTCTACAACAACGAGACCAACACCTACGAAGAGGTCATCATGATCCTCATGCTGGCCACCGATTGCACCACGGACGAGGCCTACATGGAGACCTGGGAGATTGACCACCTGGGCAAAAGCGTGGTGCACCGCGCCAGCGAAGCCGAATGCCAACGGGTGGCTGAGATCATTGCCACCATCGGGATTCGGGTGGAAGCCACCCCTGACCCGCTCTCTTAATTCTAGCCCCCATGCCGCTGGTTTCCGGCATTGATTTCACCTCCCGCCCCTCGCAGCGCAAACCGCAGTGGGCCAGTGAGTGGCGGGTCTCATCGAGCCGGGTGGAATTGGTTGAACTAGTACCCTTGCCGACGTGGGACGACTACGCGGCGTGGCTGGCCCGGCCCTTTGGTTTGATCGGGATTGACCATCCCTTTGGGCTCCCGCGCGAGATGCTGGGCGAGTGGGGCGTGCCGGAGACCTGGGAGGGCATGCGCCACTGGGTCACCGGTTTTGAACCGGCCGCGTGGCGGCAGTTTGTGAGTGCATGGCGGGCAGGGCAGCCGCCGGGGCGCAAGTTCCGGTACCGGGCAACGGACCGCGAAGCGGGCTCCCAAAGCCCCCTCAATACCGTGAACCCCCCGGTGGGGATGATGTTGCGGGCGGGGTTGCCCTATCTGGATCGCACGCGGATGGTGGAGGTGTATCCGAGCCTCACGGCCCGGGCAAGCGGCGTGGGGCCGTACAAAGGCAAGGACCCTTCACCCCGCCAGCGGCTCCTGGCCCGCCTAAACGATCCCCGGGGGCGGGAGCTCATCATCCCCCCGGCCATCGCGGAAGTCGCTACCCAGGACACCGAAGGCGACGCCCTGGACGCCGTCATCGCGGGCCTCACCGTCGCCTGGGCGTTGGACGAACCTCGATTCGGGCTCCCGGAGCGCTACGACGACTGCGAAGGCGCGATTGTGGATTCCTTGCTCAGTGCCAAGCGTAGCACTTCCTCGGCCGAGCTCACAAAGTGAGCCGTGAGCTGCTGGCGGATGGCCTCGGGCACTTCCTCGTCGTAATCCTTGCGATTTTCCTTCGGCAAGATCAGGGTCTGCACTCCCGCCCGGTGCGCGGCCAGCACCTTCTCTTTGATGCCCCCCACCGCCAACACTTGCCCGGTGAGGGTGACTTCGCCCGTCATCGCCAGTCGGGGCCGCACCACCCGCCCGCTTAGCAGGGAAGCCAGCGCCGTGAGCATCGTAATGCCCGCGCTCGGGCCGTCCTTGGGCACCGCGCCCTCAGGCACGTGCACGTGCAGGTCGCTTTCGTCAAAGAAGGTCGGGCTGATCTTGAGGGCCTTGTGGTGGGCGCGCAGGTAGGTCAGGGCCAGTTGCACCGACTCCTTCATCACGTCGCCGAGTTGCCCGGTGACGGTCAGCCCCTTCTGGCCGGGCATGCGGGCCGTTTCGATGAACAGCACGTCGCCGCCCACCGGTGTCCACGCGAGGCCGATGGCCATGCCAGGCTTGAGGCGGCGCTCGTTGATCGCGTCCTCCAGGTAGCGCGGGGCGCCCAGCGCTTCGCGGACAAACTTGCGGGTCACTTTGACGGGAGCTTTGCGCCCCTCGGCAAACAGCACCGTGGCCTTGCGGATCACGCTCGCCACCTCGCGCTCGAGGTTACGCACGCCCGCCTCGCGGGTGTAGTGGCGCACTAGCTCCACCAGGGCGGCATCGTCAAATTTGAGCTTGGCCGTGGTCAGGCCGTGTTCCGAAATCTGGCGGGGCACCAAGTGGCGCCTGGCGATCTCGACCTTTTCCTCTTCGGTGTAGCCACCGAGTTCGATGATCTCCATGCGGTCGCGCAGGGCCGCCGGGATGGTGTCCAACCGGTTGGCGGTGGTGACGAAGAAGACGTTGCTCAGGTCGAACGGGGCATCCACGTAGTGGTCGCGGAAGGTGTCGTTCTGCTGCGGGTCCAACACTTCCAGCAAGGCGGAGGCCGGATCGCCCCGGAAGTCTGTGCCTAGTTTGTCAATCTCGTCCAAGACGAAGACCGGGTTCCGGGTGCCGGCCCGGCGGAGACCCTGGATGATCTGCCCCGGCATGCTGCCAATATAGGTGCGGCGGTGGCCCCGGATCTCGGCCTCGTCGCGCATTCCGCCCAGCGAGATGCGTACAAATTCACGCCCCAAAGCATGCGCAATCGAGCGGCCAAGAGAGGTTTTGCCCACGCCCGGGGGGCCGGCAAAGCAGAGGATGGGCTGACGCACCGGCCCGTCGGTTTTCACTTTGCGAACGGCCAAAAACTCAATGATTCGGCGCTTGATCTTATCTAAACCGTAGTGCTCGTCATCCAGCACCTTCCGGGCATGGACGAGGTCCAGGTTGTCAGTGGTTTCGGCCCGCCACGGCAGGGCCAGCATGGTCTCCAGATAGGTGCGGGCGACAGTGTATTCCGGCGAGCCCGGATTGATGCGCCGCAGCCGGTCGTATTCCCGGTTGGCTTCGCGCAGGGCCTCCGCCGACATCCCGCTCTCGTCAATCTTGATGCGGAACTCGGCCAGGTCCTCGTCAGTGTCGTCGCCCATCCCGAGTTCGCGCTGGATGGCCTTCAGCTGCTCGCGCAGGTAGTAATCGCGCTGCGATTTGCTCAGCTCAGCGCTGACTTCGCTCTGCACGCGATTGGTTAGCTCCAGCACGCGCACCTCGCGACCCAGGAACTCCACCAGCTTGCGCAGCCGCTCGCGGATGGGCAGAATCTCAAGGATCTCCTGCTTCTCGGCGGTGGCCATGGGGATGTGGGCGGCTACCAGGTCGGCAAACACGCCCGGCTCTTGCACCGCGCTGGTTAGGCTTTGCAGTTCGTCCGGCAGGTTGGGGTGCAGGGCCACGGCCTGGTCAAAGAGGCTGGCCACCGTGCGCCGCAGGGCCTCGATTTCTTCCGCTTGGTCGGCGGGGACTTCGGGCTCTTCAATGACCTCTACCCGCGCCTTCAGATAGGGCGCATCCTGCAGCCGCTCCAGGATCCTAAACCGCGAGACGCCCTGTACAATCATGCGGGTGCCCTCGCCGGTCTTCATCAGCGTGCGGATGATGACCGCGCACCCGTGCTCGTAGATGTCGTCGAAAGTCGGTTCGTCGATCTGGGGTTGGCGCTGGCTGATGGCCCCGATCACGCGGGTGCTCTCCGCCACGCTGTCGTCAATCAGCTGCATGGCCGAGCTGCGCGAGACGCTCAGCGGCGCAATGAGCATCGGGTAGATG
>CAZVHE010000015.1:1172-1759 GCA_964627705.1 uncultured Chthonomonas sp. | reverse complement strand
TCGCGCAGGGGCAACAGGTTCAGAATCTCGGGCACGTCGGGGCGACGCGATTCCGAATCCCCGCTCTCTTCCTCTACCGGAAGCGCTTCGAGCTGGTCCTCGATCTCTTCAATATTGTCTACGGGGACTTCAATTTCGGACGACAATTAAACCTCTCGGATCGTGACGGTGTGCTCCACGATGATCGTTCCCACCTTGGGAATGGCCACCAGCAGCAGCCCGTTGTAAAAGTGCGTACGCGTCTCGGCGAAGGCGAGTTCAACATCCGGCAGGACCAGATCGCGGGCAAACTCGCCATGCTCGATCTCCAGCAGGTGGGCGCGAGGGTTGCCCTGCTCATTCTGCTCATCGCGCCGGACTCCGTGGATGCTAAGCACGTTGCGCGCGGGGCGGAAGGTGAGCTGGAACTGGTCGCGGCGCACCCCGGCCAGTTCGAACCGCACCAGCACGTGCGTTTCGGTTTCCAGCATGTCCACGCGGGGGCCCCAGCCTCGTTGGCGGGCCAGGATGGGCGCGCCCAACCCGGTGTCATTCATGAACCGTTCCAGGTCCACTCCGACCTGAAGCAGCCATTCATCCCCATCGCG
>CAZVHE010000015.1:0-1162 GCA_964627705.1 uncultured Chthonomonas sp. | reverse complement strand
ATCAGCGCGTCGCGGCTGTCGATCACGGTCATCCCCATCGCGGCGCGGCATGCTTCTATTGTGTCCCATCCTCTGCAGACAGGCAGGGAACGGGCGGCTAAACTGGGCGCGATGTCGGCGCGTCCGCAAAAGGTGTGGTTTATCCGGGTGGGGGGCACGGCCATGGGCAGTGTCGCGGCGGCCTTGGCGCAGTCTCCGGACCACGTGGTGCGGGGGAGCGAAACGGACCTTTACGAACCCATGGCGTCGTATCTGGCGGCCTCGGGGGTGGATGTGCAGCGGGAGTTCAACCCTGACGCGATGCGGGCCTGGGAGCCGGATGTGGTGGTGGTGGGCAACGCCGTCAGCCGGGGGAATGAAGAGCTAGAAGCGGCCCTGGACTACGGTCTGACGCTGGTTTCCTTGCCCCAGGCGGTGGCGCAGTGGCTCATTGGCGAGGCGGCCAGCTACGTGGTGAGCGGCACCCACGGCAAGACCACCACCACCTGCATGCTCACCCACATCTTGCAAGAAGCGGGGCGCGAGCCAGGGTTCATGATCGGCGGGATTCCGGGCAACTTTGAGGTCAGCTGCCGGCCGGCAGCGGGCGAGAATCCCATCTTTGTGAGCGAAGGCGACGAGTACGACTCGGCGTACTTTGATAAGCGGAGCAAGTTCATTCATTACCGGCCCCGGGTGGCGATTGTGAACAACATCGAGTTCGACCACTCGGACATCTTCCGCGATCTGGAGGACGTGAAGCGCACGTTCCGGCACTTTGTCCGGCTCGTGCCCCGGGGCGGGCAGATCATCGCGGCGGCCGGGGATGCCAACGTGGACGATGTGTTGCGCACTGATGCCTACGCACCGGTGGTGCGGTTTGGGATCGAAGAGGGCGACTGGCAGGCCCGGCGGATGACGGCGGTGGGCGACCACACCACCTTTGATGTGTGGGAAGGCGAGCACGAATGGGGCACCATTGACCTGCCGGTTTCGGGGGATTACAACGTGCGCAATTGGCTGGCGGCCACGGTGGCGGCGCGGGCGGCGGGCGTGGACTTTGCCACCGTGCAGCGGGCGGCCCGGAGCTTTAAGTTGCCGCGCCGGCGGCTGGAAGAAGTGGGCACTTGGCACGGGGCCACGGTGGTGGAAGATTTTGCCCACCACCCCACGGCCATCGCGC
>CAZVHE010000014.1:28868-31348 GCA_964627705.1 uncultured Chthonomonas sp. | reverse complement strand
ATCAGGCGGTGATGTGGGACGCGCGGAACCGGGTGTGGTGGGGCGTGGCTCGGCCCCGGTGACGCCAACCCCGCTCTGCTGGCCCCCGCCCCGGATGAACTCACCGAGTGCTGGCCCGTGACCCGGGCGATGGGGAACCCGCGCTTTCAGGACCCCAGCGCCGTGGTGCCGATCGAGGTTCCGGGCACGCTTTTTAACCCAAGCTGAACGACTGCTGGTGGTGCGGAATCACATAATCCCAGCCCAGTTCGCGCTGGATGCGCTCCGCCAACACCGCTTGGGCGTCGGGCTCACCGTGGACGATAAAGGTCTTCCGGGGCGCCTCTTGGAAGCCCCCCAGCCACCGCATGATTTCGTTTTGGTCGGCGTGGGCGGAGAGGGAATTGAGCTTGGCGACCCGGCAGCGGACGGGGATCTCATCGCCGAAGATGGAGATGGTGTCGGCCCCCTCCAGGATGCGGCGCCCGCGCGTTTCGGCGGCCTGGTAGCCGGTGAAGAGCACCACGTTCTCCTTGTGCGGCAGCCGCTGGCGCAGGTGGTGCACCACCCGGCCGCCATTGGCCATGCCACTGCCGCTAATGATCATGAGCGGGCCATCGTTGGTGTTCAGGGCTTTGCTGGCGTTTCGGTCGCGGATAAAGCGCACCATATCGGCCCGGAACGGGGAATTGTTCTCTTGGATATCGAGCTTCAGGTCGGGGTCCATGTCCTCGCTGGGCGCGTTGTAGAGCAGGGTAGTGGCGCTGGCCATCGGGCTGTCCACAAAGATGGGGATGTGCGGGATTTCGCCGCGTTGCTCGAGTTCGTGGATGTGCCACAGCAGCTCCTGTGTACGGCCGATGGCGAAGCTGGGCACCACCGCGCACGATTGCATTTGGTGGATGTACTGGATGACCTCGCGGAGCACGTCTTGGGGGTTCTCATCGGCGTGGAAGCGGTCGCCATAGGTGCTTTCAATCACCAGGTATTCGGCGTGGGTGCAGGCGTGCGGGTCCTTAAGGAGCGGGGTGTCGTAGCGGCCAAGGTCACCGCCCATGAGGATGCGTTCGCCGTTCTCGAAATAGAGCTCGACGAACCCCGAACCCAAAATGTGCCCGGCGGGCAAAAACCGGAATTGCGCACCTCCGGGAAGGTCGTGAAGCTGGAAGAAATGGACTGGCACCAGCTGCTTGAGGGCGGCGTAGGCGTCGGCTTCGGTGTAAAGCGGGGCGGCGGGGTTGTGGCGGCTGGTTTGGTGGCGGTTGTGGTAGCTGGCTTCTTCTTCTTGCAGGCGGCCGCTGTCGGGCAGGCTGATTTTGCACAGGCCAATGGTGCCCGGCGTGGCGTACACCGGGCCTCGGTACCCCTGGGCGATGAGGCGCGGGAGCAGGCCGATGTGGTCGGTGTGGGCGTGGGTCAGCACCACCGCGTCAATCTCGTGGGGCTCGAAAGCAAAGGGCTCCCAGTTGCGTTCGCGGATCTCACGCGGACCCTGGAAAAGGCCGCAATCCACCATGATGCGCTTGCCGTTGACCGTAATCACGTGTTGCGAGCCGGTGACCGTTTCGGCGGCACCATTAAATTGAATGGAAGGAGCCATGCGCTTTCAGTATCCACCACCGGTATCCTTGCGCGCATGGTTAAGGCGGATGCCGCCCTCATTGGCGGAACGGGAATTGGCGAGATTTTGCGGGCGCATCCCGGGCGCGCGGTGATGGTGCCGACCCCGTTCGGCCCCATGCGGGGCTGGCTGCAAGATCGCCAAGGACAGCGAGTGGTGGTGGTGGCGCGGCACGCGGCGGGCCACAAGACGCCCCCGCACGGCATTGGCTACCGCGCCATGGCCGAGGGCCTGCGCCTGATGGGTGTGCGTCGCTGCCTGGCCACGGCGGCGGTGGGTTCGCTGCGGGTGGACTGGGCGCCGGGGACCCTGGCGGTGGTGACGGACTTCATTGACGCCACCGGGCGGCAGGTGACGGGGTTCAACCGCACTGTGAACCACGTGGATATGTCGCAGTGCTTTGCCGGGAGTGCGGCCATTGGGGCGGCGCTGAAGGAACTGGGCTTGCCCCACGCGGACAAAGCGGTTTACATTGGGATGGACGGACCGCGCTACGAAACCGCCGCCGAGATAAGAATGCTGCAGATGCTGGGCGGCGACGTGGTGGGGATGACCGCCACCAGCGAAGCCATTGCGATGGCCGAGGCGGGCGTGGAATACGGATTGATCTCGGTGGTCACCAACCTGGGCTGCGGCCTGGACCCCGAGGGCATTGACCACGGCGCGGTGACGGACGTGATGAAAGAGCGCGGTGCCGACGTGGTGCGTGCCCTGGAACTGGCCGTGAGCCCGGCCATGCTCGCGAACGCATGACCCGCGATCGGCGCCTGCTGACCTTGGCCATGGCCCTCGCCCCGGGGGTGGGCGGCAAGACGATCACCCGATTCTGGGTGCGCCATGAGCTGCTGGGCCGCACTGACGAAGACGTGTGGACCCTGAC
>CAZVHE010000014.1:27786-28849 GCA_964627705.1 uncultured Chthonomonas sp. | reverse complement strand
GTCGCGCTGGCGGGCGGCGGCGGCCAACCGGTGGACGGAAGAGCGGGCCACCCTACGTGGCGAAGCCCAGGAACTGCTGGAGCGGCTGGACCGGATGAACGTGGGCGTGGTGACGGCAGCGGACCCGCACTACCCGCACCACGTGGAGCACTTAGAGCCCGACCCACCAGGGGTGCTTTTCCTCTACGGCAACCAGAAGCTGTTGCACCAACCGACCTTCACGGTGCTGGCCAGCCGAGGGGGCACCGACGAAAGCACCCGGCAGATTGAAAGGCTGACGGAGGATGGCGTGATTCGGGGCGAGGTGCTGGTGGCGGGCCACAACACCCCGGCTTACCAGCGGGCGGCGGTGGTGCCACTGCGGTGGGGCGCCCCGCGCATCATGGTGCTGGATACCGGCTTGTTTGAAGGGCTAGGCGAAGATTTGAGTGATGAGCCGTTCCGGGCGGCGCGGTTGTGGCGCTATAAGTTCGACCCGAAGACGGACCTGGCGCTCTCGGCCGTCCATCCCTTGCGGTCGTTCCATCGCAACGCCAATCGGGTGCGCGACCGCTTGGTGGCAGGGCTCTCTTACCGGCTTGATTTTGCCTATATTGCCCCGAACGGCAACATGGAGCACATTGCGCTGGCGGCCCTGCGCACCGGGCGGCCGGTGCGGGTGAGCGAAACCGTACCCCGCTACGAGTGGTTTGCGGGGCAGGGCGCGCGGATTGCCTTGCTGAGCTAGCCGGCTTGGCTAGTTGGAGATGCGGCGCATCCACACGCGCATCGCGCCGGTGCCTCGGTTGCCCCAGGTCCAGTAGGGGACCGCCACCGCCCGGGCGGGCCGGGGCGCTTCTTGCGGGCCGGGGTAGGGCACATAAGCGGTGTCGCGCGTCCAGTGGTCGCTTTCCAGCCGGGCGGCGGCCACCAGGCTCGGGCCGTGGGGGTCAGCGCGATTGATCTCGGCAGGGCGCGAGGGGTCCAGGCGGTAAAGGTGAAGTGGGGCTTCGGCGTCGGCCTCTTCCCAGGCGTAAATCACCGGTCCACGGCGCAGGGCCAGCAGGTCGGCGGTATCGGGGAT
>CAZVHE010000014.1:16863-27774 GCA_964627705.1 uncultured Chthonomonas sp. | reverse complement strand
GTCGGCCACCATCCATTCGGCGGGCATGGCGAGGTCAAGTCGGAGCGTATCGCCGGCCTGCCACTCGCGAGTGACGATGAGGTAGCCGTCCTGT
Organism: uncultured Chthonomonas sp.; assembly: GCA_964627705.1. Classification (GTDB taxonomy): domain Bacteria; phylum Armatimonadota; class Fimbriimonadia; order Fimbriimonadales; family Fimbriimonadaceae; genus JAHBTC01. Next base: position 27,680 of record CAZVHE010000014.1, on the reverse strand, counting down.
ATCTCGTTCACCATCTCCCCGTTGAGCGAAGCGCGGGCGTCGCGGCACCAGTTGGGGATGCGCAGCCGCAGGGTGGCGTGACCTGGCTGTTCGGTGGCTACGTGGATCTCGCTGGCGTGGGGGTATTCGGTTTCGACCCGGAATTGCGGGCCGCCCGCCACCGGGATCGTCGTCGCATCGGGGGTTGCGATGGTGACACGGTCAGCTTCTACGCGGGCCAAGTACCGCTCAATGCTGAGGATCAGGCGGGCGATGTTGGGCGGGCAGCACGCGCAATCGAACCACGGCTTGCGCACCTTTTCGCCTCGGGATTCCAGCGGGTTGTCGTAGAAGTAGCTGGTCCCGGCGAGGTCCATCCCGCTCAGAACGGCGTTGTAAAGCGCGCGTTCCATCACGTCGGCGAACTTGGATTGGCCGGTGGCGCGGCCCATGCGATGCGCCCAGAAAACGAGGCCGATGGCGGCGCAGGTTTCGGCGTAAGCATCGCGGTTGGAGAGGTCGAAATCTTCGGTAAACCCTTCGTTGTAGCCCGCCGACCCAATCCCGCCAGTGATGTACATGCGGTGCCGGGTCAGGGAATCCCACAGCCGGTGAAGGGTGGGCATGGTCTCCTCGGGCGCGGCGTCCACCGCCCCGCAATAGAGGTAGACGGCGCGTACGGCGTGGCCGACCGGGGTTTCGGCTTCAATGAGCGGGCGATCATCTTGCGCGTAATGGCCCTCGTATGTGCCCTGCGGGGCGAAGAGGGCGTGGTACGCCGGGTGCACATCGGCCTGGGAGAGTTCGGCCTGAAAGGGGCTGGGGCGCTGGCCACGCCGAAGCACTTGCCACTTGGCGAGCTCGCGGTACTTGGCGTCGCCGGTCCATTGGCTCAGGCGGGCCAGGGCGAGCTCAGGCTCCGGGTGGCCGGGGAGCTTGTCCATGCGGCCGGGGCCGAAGGTTTCGGTGAGGTGGTCGGCGGCCTTCTTTGCCACGGCGAATAGCGGGCCTTCGCCGAGGGATTCGGCCTCCGCGACGCCCGCTTCGATCAGGTGGCCGAGGCAGTACTGCTCGTGGTAGGCGGCCGTCAGCGAATAGCGGGGCGCGTGCCGCCCGAGTTGGTGGAAAGTGTGCACGTAGCCATCGGCTTGCTGCGCCTGCCCGAGCGTGCGGACGAACTCTTCGAACGGCTTGCGCACGGGGTGGCTGGGGTCCAGCGCGAGGGCATAAACGGTGGCTTCGCTGAGCTTATAGAGGTCGCTGTCGTCGTAGTTACGGCCCTCGTGGCCGGTGGTTTCGCCCCGGGCGGCGCGGCGGAAATTCTCCAGTCGCGGGGTTTCTTCGCATTGCTGCCACTGGTGGGCCAAGCCTCGATCCAGCAGGGCGCGTTGGCGCTCCTTCCAGAAACCCTCTCCCAAAACGACGGCACGCATAGGCTCAGGAGGGTACCGCCGTAGCGCGCAGGAAGTCATGAATTGTTCCTACAAACTCGGCGTGCGACCAGGTGAGGGGCGAGACGCTGAGGGGCGCGCCGGTTTCGGGGTGGTATTGCTCGGCCAGAAGGTGGGTGGAGGTGGCGCGGTGAACGCACCATTCCAGCCTTTGTTGGGCGCGATCGAGATCGCCCAGGCGGATTTCGGCTTGCGCCGCCCATAGGGTGCTGATGACCCAGGGGTTGCCCGTGTACCACTCCGAAGCGCGGTGGTAGTAGTCGTTTTCGTACCGCGCCAGGCCGCCAATGGTGGTGGGGATGGTGAGACGCTCCACCACCATCTGGTAGGTGGCGTGGGCGGCGGCTTGGGTGAGATCGGTCTCCAGGTGCAAGAGGGCGGCGAGCACGCTGGCATCCACCGTGGTGTCGCCGGGGCGGCGCAGATAGACGCCCCGCTCGGGGTCGAGGAAGGTGGCATCGAACCCGTCCCGCATGGTACAGGCGGCTTCGTTGAGGGCGGGGGCGAAGTCATCGCCGAGGTGCGCGGCGAGGTGGGCGGCGTCTTCGAGCGCCCGTATGACCGCGGCGGTGGTGAAGGCGTGGACATCGTAGCGCTCTTCCCAAAGATCCCAACTGGGCAGGGGCATGCCTCGCTCATCCCGGTGGGCCAGCATGGCCTGGGCGGCTCCGCGCCCGAAGTGCTGCCAGACGTCCTCGAGCAAGAGCTGGTCCCGCGTGAGATCGAAGTGGGAGCGCAAAAGAAAAAGGGTGAGCGCGGTCTCGTCCTCTTGGAATGGCACCACCGGCTGGCCCTGATGCACCCACGGGTGCCAACTGGCCCCGACGCACCCATCCGGCCGATACTTTTGCAGGAAGAACGGGCGGTGCGGGCGCACCAGGTGCCGGGCAAAGAGAAGGAACGCGCGGGCGGTCTCGGGGCGGCCACTTTGGTCCATCACCTCGGCGATACGCGCGCCATCTCGGGGCCAGCAGTAGGAATAGTGCGCGCGGTTGCTGGCCATGATGTCGCTGTCGTTGGCGGCCAGGATGGCCCCTCCATGGTTGCAATTCGCCTGCATGACGAGGAGCGAACGCTGGTAGAGATCGCGCCAGGATTCAGGTAGGGAAGCGAATCCTTTGGGTTCCGTATGAGATGTAAACTTGTGCCCGGCGGCGCGAGCGCGTTCGATGACGTTTTCCATCTCGCTCGCCGGCGGAGCGGGCTGCAAATCGTCAATGTGGTGCGCCGCATGCATCCAAGTCCACAGCGTAGCGGGGCCATTGGCGAGGTCCAGATCGTAGCGCACGGTGAAGTCCACCGAACCCTGGGCGATGGGGTTCATGCCCAGTTCGCCGTCGTCCGCGTCGCGCCAGGTGCCCTCCAGCCCTTGAAACTTGGCAATGCCCGTCGAATACTCCGAGAGACCCCGGGATTCCGTTCGGCCCCCGAACAAAAAGGCGTGCTCACCCCGGTAGTTTACGATAGCGTCGTGGGCCGCCCAGTAGAACGCGGTGTTGCCCACGTCGCTCTGCCCGATCTCCAGGTAGGCGTGCAAAAACACCCGAATGGTGCGGCCCCGCCCGGCCAAATCCTCCGCCACGATGCGCCGCATATGCACAGGCTGTTCGGGGTCCACGGCTTCGGTGATGGTCAGCCGAATCTGCCAGCCGTGGTGCGTCAGCGTCGTCACCCCCACCAGGCAGCCGGGCTCATAGGCCATGGCCACCGTCCACTCGGCGGCGTCGGTCCAGGCCAAGGATCCCTCGCACCAAACCCCGAAGCGCGCGCGCTCCCCATTGATGTGGTTGGGGTAGCCCACGTGCGGCCAGGTGAGGTCGCGCAGCGGGTAGTGCGCGTCGTGGGCCAGGTACAAGCGACCGTGGCTGAGGACAAGGGGACGCGGCATGGGATTACGAAACGGGGGTGTTGTCCAGGCTCTTCCAGATGTACCGGGCGGCCAGCGAGCGATGCGGTTGCCAGCGCTCGCCGAGTTCCGCCATATCCTCCACCGTCAAATCCGGGCGCACCAGGCGCTTGAGGCCGTTTTGGATGCCGAGGTCGCCCAGCGGCCACACATCGGGGTGGTGGAGGCCGAAGATGAGGAACATATCCACCGTCCACGGGCCGACCCCGGTGATGGGTAACAAACGCGCCCTCACCTCGTCATCGGGCATGGAAAACCAGTCATCTGCCCGCCAGTTGTGGTCCAGCCAAGCCTGCGCGACGGCATGGACATAACGTGCTTTCTGACGGCTGAGCCCCAGGGTTCGTAGCTCGTCCGGCGAGACCTCGAGCAAGCGCTCCGGGTCCACGGGCTCGCCGCCGATGCGCTCGGCCACCCGCCCCCAGATGGTGGCAGCGGCTTTCACGCTCAGCTGCTGCGAAACCAGCGACGAGACCAGGCAGGTAAGGGGCTCCTCGGGCTGGCCCATTTCCAGCGGCCCGAAGCGCGCTACCACCGGCCCCAGGTACTCGCAGGAAGAGAACCGAGCGAAAACGGCCTCATCCATGATGCGTTTCAAGGTAGCGAGCCAGCAGGCGCACGCCGAATCCGGTCGGGCCATTCACAAACATACCCTTGTCGCTGTCATTGCCCGCCGTCCCGGCAATATCAATGTGCGCCCAGGGCGTGCCTTCGTTGACAAAGAAGGAAAGGAACGTAGCCCCCTGCACCGGGTGCGCTTTGCGGTTGGGCACCGAGTTCACCAGGTCCGCCACGTTGCTCTTCATCATGTCGCGGTAGCCTTGGTCCAGCGGCAGCCGCCACACCCGCTCCCCGGTGGCCTGCCCGGCGTCGGTCAGGTCTTGGCACAGCTGATCGTCGGTGCTGAAAATGCCCGCGAAGGTGCTGCCCAGCGCCACCACCACGCCGCCGGTGAGGGTGGCGAGGTCCACAATGCACTTGGCCTTTTCGCGGTCGCAGGCCCAAATCAGGCCGTCGGCCAGCACCAGTCGGCCCTCGGCGTCGGTGTTTGTCACTTCCACCGTCACGCCGTTGCTGTAGGTCAGCACATCGTCGGGTCGGTAGGCATCATCGCTGACGCTGTTTTCGGCGGCGGTGAGCAAGCCCACCACGCGCACATTGGGCTTCACTACATCGGCGATGGCGCGCATGGCCCCCAGCACGGCGCAGCCGCCGGCCTTGTCCATCTTCATGCCGGCCATGGCCCCGCTGATCTTGAGGCTGAGGCCGCCGGTGTCGTAGGTGATCGTCTTGCCGACTAGCACCACGGGCGCGGTGTTTTCGAGGCCCTCGGGGCAGTATTCGACGCGGATGAGGCACCCGGAATTGATGGAGGCGCGGCCCACGGTCGCGATGCCCACATAGCCCGCCGCCAGCAGATACTCGTCGCTCAGTACATCCACCTTCAGGTTGCGCTCGGCGGCCATTTCGCGGGCGGCCTCGGCCATGTAGGCGGGGTTGGCGATGTTGGGCGGGGTCTGAGCCAGGGTGCGGGCAAAGTTGGCGGCCTCGGCCAGGGCAATGCCGTCGGCCAGGCCGTGATCCAGGGTTTCGTTGGACGAAAAAACAGTGAGATCGGGGCGGTTATCCGGTTTGGCGGCCGCGCCGGGGTACAGCATGGGGTTCCAGGCCAGCAGGCCAAGAGCCTCGCCCAGGGCGCGCCCCCACATGGGGTCTTCCCAGCGGTCCATCTCGAACTGCGCGGTACGGGCTTGCACCTGCGCTAAGCGGCGACCCGCCACGGCACCCGCCTCGCGGGCCTTGCTCTCATTGAACGCGGCAAACTCGCCCAAACCGACCAGAAGAACGCGCGGCATGTTGGCGGGGAAGGCTTCGGTCCACTGGCCTTCCTTGCCGGAAAACTCCTTGCGCTTGGAGGCCATCAAGACTTCGGAAGCGGCGGTGGCGGGCAGGCTGCGGTCGCTGAATACGCCCATGACCAAGACGTCCGCCGTGGGGGAGTGACCGGCACGTAAAGTTCGGAACATGCACCCAGTTTCGCATACTTCGCGCACTTCGGGCGCGGCGGCGCGTTAGGATAGGGAGAGCCCCGATGATTTACGATGCCAACTACTACGAGCGCCTGCGTCTACGGAACGGGGAGGAGGTGGACCTCCGGCTGGTGCGCGCCACCGATAAGGAAGCGTTCCGGCGCGGTTTGGCAGCCATGAGCCCGGGCACGGCCTACCGGCGCTTTCTCACTCTCAAGCAGGAATTTACGGAAAGCGAGTTGCGCTACTTGACCGAAGTGGACCACTTCCATCACTTCGCTTTGGTGGCAGGGGATGAGCAAGACGACGGCGGGTGCGGGTTTGCGGCGGCGCGGTTCGTGCGCTTTCTTTCGGCCCCCGACACCGCCGACTTCGCGATCGTGGTGGTGGATCGGTACCAGCGCAAGGGGCTGGGGCGCGCCATGATGGTGCGGATGGCCGAAGCGGCCCGGGAGCGGGGCGTGGAGTTCCTGACGGGAGAGATGTTGAAATCGAACACGGCGATGTTCCACCTGATCGATACTTTGGTGCCGCAGGCGGAGTGGGAACTGGACGGCGACGTGCTGACGGTGCGTGTGGCGACTTCGCAGTTCCCACCCGTGGTACGGGATTAGCGCCGCCTTAGCCAGCGACGCGGCGGCGCTTCGGTGCGGCAGCCTTGGGGGATGCTGCCTTCGTGGTTTCGACCTTGGGTGCGGGCTTGGATGCCTTTTTGGAGGGAGCGGCCGGGCTCGCGCTGGGGGTCTTGGCGGCGGGGGGCGCCTCTTCTTCCAAAATGCTGGCTAGCATCCAGGCGGCCTTCTCGTGGATTTGACTACGAGCCGTCAGCAGATCGGCGGTGCCCACATCGTCAACACCCTCGGCGGCCTTGACCCCCTTGCGAGCGGTTTGCGCGACCAGGGTATGGCTGGCGCGGAGGTCGGCCACCATGTCGCTGGCCTTGGTGGCCTGGCCATCTTTGACTTGGCTGAGGGCCGCGAATTCGACCATGGTGCCGGGAGCGTGTTGACCCAAGGCCCGGAGCCGCTCGGCCAATTCATCCACCGCTAAGAAAAGCTCGTTGTATTGCAACTCGAACAGGTTGTGGAGGGCCACAAACTGCGGACCCTTCACGTTCCAGTGATAGTTGTGGGTCTTGATAAGCAGAACGTAACTTTCGGCCAGGGTTTTGCGCAGGGCTTCGTAAACAGCGGCATTCATGGTGTTCGGTTCTTTCTACTCCATTCGGTGCAGAAATCCCGGGAAACACGGAATCCACCGAAGGGGACTGGCTAAAATGCTGCGGAATCCGCAAGGATGACCGGAACGCGAGGCGATGGTCGCGCGTTGAATATGTCAGACTAAAGTCCCGCGCGAATGGCCACCGAAATGCGCCTCCTCCGGCTTGTGAACCAAGCCGCCAATAAGCTTGCCAGCGTTGACGACGTGGAGAGTGTTCTCCGCGACGTCTTGGCCATCTGCGTCGAGGCGGCGGGGGCGATGGGGGGCACGATCTACCTGCACGAGCCCTCCACAAGGCGGCTGAAGTTTAAGCACGTTCTGCCCTCAGAAATTGGATCAAAGCTCGAGCGCTTAGATATTCCGGACAACTTTGGGGTGGCTGGGGAAGTGTTCCAGGCCCGTACCGCTCGCATCAACGAGTTCCCGAACGCGAGCGTGCAGACCCGCACCGACTTTGAGCGCAAGGCCGGGGTGACGGTGCGATCGATGCTGACAATGCCGCTGATGATTACCGGCGCGGAGCCGCTGGGTGTCATTCAAATTGTCAATAAAATCGAGGGCAACTTTGACGAAGCCGACCTCCAAATGCTCGATATCATCAGTGATATTTGCGCACTGGCGGTAAGTAACAGTCGCCTGATGGAGCGCCGCCGCCAGGTGGCGGCTCTGGAAGGGATGGGGCGCGCCGCGCACGATCTGGCCAACAAAGCCGGGGTGTTGGTGACGTTCTTGCCGGAGTTCCGGCGGAACCTGGCCGGGTTGCAGCAAGCACTAAAGGACGAAGGCGTGACGGGCGAAGCCTGGCTCTACCTCCAACTCCTTGAAGGCACGTTTGAGGATGTGTTTGAGCCGTATTCGGACCGCGTCTATCGCTACGCCCGCCTGGTGAATAACCTCGCGGCCGGGCGTCCCCTCGAGCCCAAGAAGAAGCGCCAAGACTTTGCCGCCATCGTGCGGGAGGCCGCCGAGTTCATGGAGCCGCAAGCCCGTGAAGCTCGTGCACTCATTCAATACGATCTCGCCACCGACGCCCCCGAACACTTCTTTGATGACCTCTATGTGATGCGGATCGTCGAAAACCTAGTCGGCAATGCGATTAAGGCAGTCGCCGAATCTGTGCCCGAGGAGTGGAAGGCTGCGCACCCGGACAAGCTGGAAACCTACGGCGTCATCCGCGTGGCGTATCGGTTTGATCAGAACTACCACGTGCTGGAGATCAGCGATACCGGTCCGGGGATGTCACCGCAAACGGTGCGCGATATCTTGGAGGGTTCGGCCCGGACATCGTGGGCGAATAGCGCGGGCAGTGGCCTCGGCACCAAGGTGGTTCTGGACCTCGCCGCCACCCATGATGCCCGGCTGCAAATTGACAGCCGCCTCGGTGAGGGCACCACGTTCCGGCTGGACTTCCCGCATGTGGCGATGGATGTGCCGGGGGCTGTGGGGGCCGCCAGCCCCCAAAAGTCAATCTAAGGGCTCCAGGCCCTGCACGTGCACGACCAGCACGGTGGCATTATCGCTGCCGCCATCGGCAAGGGCCATGCGCACAAGCTCGGTAGCCGCCGGAGAAGGCCCGCGCTGGCTCAGTACTTCCCGGATTTGCTCCATCGAAACGTGATTGGTTATGCCATCGCTGCATAGCATGTAAATATCATTCGGTAAAACGATGTCGGACAATACGTCGACTTCGAGGGCATCCTGAGTGCCAATGGCGCGCAAGATCACGTGCTTGTAGGGATGGCGCTCGGCCTCCTCGCGCGACATGATGCCCTGCGAAACCGTCTCCTCCACCCAGGTGTGGTCGCGGGTCAGCATCTCAATCTCGCCGCCGCGCAGCCGGTAGATGCGGCTATCGCCCACGTGGGCGATCACGGCTTGGTCTTGCACCAGCGCCAGGGCACTGAGCGTGGTGCCCATGCCTTTCCACTGCGGATTGGCGCGGGCGCGGTCCAGAACAAAGCGGTTGGCGGCCAGCGTGGCTTGCAGGGCCGCCGTTTGGACCGATTCGCTCGGGTGAGCGTAGTACACGTCCAGCCAGGTCTTGCAGGCGACTTCGCTTGCGATCTGCCCGGCTTCGTGGCCGCCCATGCCGTCGCACATGATGAAGACGGAACCCCGGCGCGCGGCGTCGGCGTCGGTGTCGGGCAGATAGAACTCGGCCTTGTCCTCGTTGTTCTCTCGCACCCGGCCCATGTCGGTCTTCTGTGCAACTTGCACCTGCAAGCGCACCTTCAATTCAGGGGCGGGCGCAATCGTCTCGACGGCGTAATCGGCGGTGATATCTTCCATCATGCGCCTCGGTAGCGGATTCGCAAGGTGAGCTGCCCGATCTGAATCTCGTCGCCGTCTTGAATGCGGGTGCGCTGCCCCGTGGCGAGCTTGGCCCCGTTTACGCTGGTGCCGTTGCTGCTGCCGGTGTCGGTGAAGTAGACAGCGTCGGGCGCGAGGTCAATCGTGCCGTGCGATCCGCTCACGTAGGGATCGGCCACCACTACATCATTGCCATCCCGACGACCAAACGTCTGGACACCTTCACGCAGGGGAATCTCGCCGTTGGGGGTCACCAGCCAGGCGCGTACGGTGTCCGCGCCGGGGGTCATGGGGGCGGCGGCCATGGCCATGGTGCGGCCTCCGCTCGGCATCAGGGTGCGGGCGGCTTGGCCGGGTTCTTGGATGCGCACCACATGCCCACCGAACTCAATCCTTTGCCCAGGTGCCACGCTCTGGACCTGGCCGACGGCCAGCGGCTGGCCATCCACCTTGGTGCCGTTGGTGCTACCGAGGTCTTCGATTGAAAATCCGTCGTCGGTGGCCGTCAGGCGGGCATGCTGGCGGCTAATGCGGTTGTCGTCAATGGCGATATCGCCCTTGCGGCCAACCAGGTTGGCCCCGGGGCGGATGGGGTGCTCACGGCCCGCTTCATCCACCAGCACGGGCAGGCGGACGCTGGGCGCGCCGAAGGCATCGCCATCTAGTGCCATCGCGAAGATGAGGCCGCACTCGTTGCACGCCATCAATCCCGGCGGATTGAAGCTCTTGCACACGGGGCACTGCACTGGCACGATGGTTTGGGTGACCTGGAGCGACGGCCCGCCGCCCATTAGCGTGCGGTTCAGGTCCGCTGGGGGGCCACCGCCCATCACGGTTCGATTCGGGTCCATAGTCATTACGGGGCCTCAGTGACGGCGGAAACGATGGTGTCGCCCCGGCGCAGGGCGTCCACCACGGCCTGGCCGCTAGTGACGTTGCCGAACACGCAGTAATCATCATCCAGGCTGGGTTGCGGGGCCAGGGTGATGTAGAACTGCGAGCCCGCCGTGTCGCTCCGCACGGAGTTGAGGGCCATGGCCACGGCGTACTGGTTGTGGCGCAAGGGGCTGGCTTCGAACGGGATCGTATAGCCGGGGCCACCGGTGCCAATGCGAGGATCGGTGAGGGGAAGCGTTTTGGTGAGGGGATCGCCGCCCTGGATGACAAAGCCGACTTCGTAGCGGTGCAGGATGATGCCGTTGTAGAACTGCTGGTTTACCAAGTCGACAAAGTTGGCCACCGTGTTGGGGGCGGCGGTGGTGTCTAGGCTCATCACAATCTCGCCGCGCGCGCCGAAGTTCATGCGCACCCGGGGGTTCTCGACGATCACGCCATTGACCGTAGCGAACTTGGTGTTGTCCGCCTCGCTGCGGGCGGTGACGGTGTAGGCACCCACGCCCGCGGGGCGGAAGAGGCCGTCCTGGTCAATGGTGCCACCGGTGGCCTCCCAGCTCACGCGGCGGTTGCTGGTGTTCTGCACGTCGGCGGAGAACGTAAAGCGGCTTTGCGGGGCCATCACCGGCCCGGCCCCGGGGTTGATGGTCACGGTCACGCCATCGGTTACCGTCACATTAGCGGTGGCGTTGATGCCGGGGGCCCCGGCAAACTGGGCGCGCACCGTGTAGTTGCCCGGAGTGGTGGGGGCGGTGTAACGACCACCACTGGTAATCGTGCCCGCGCTGGCGCTCCATTCGATGGCCACACCTTCGCCCCCGACGGCAAACGCCGTGAAGTCCAGGCTCTCGCCAATGCGAACCGAAGCCGTGGAAGGAGAAATCCGTAGGGATTGAGGCGGGGTCGAAGAGACCGATGTGGCCCCCGCACATCCCCAAATCAGGAGCAAAAAGGCCACCCACCACCACGAGCCGAGCGCGCGCCGCATAGGCTGGTTGTACCTAATCCAAACGTCACGCACTACCC
>CAZVHE010000014.1:16523-16853 GCA_964627705.1 uncultured Chthonomonas sp. | reverse complement strand
GGTGGGGGGCGAACTCGGCGTCTCACAATTGTAACCATGACCACGGCCCCGGTTTCATCCACGCAAGGCACCGCATTTCCCGGCCCCGTTTCGGCGGCGATGCTGGACGAAATGCGCAACTACGTGATCTACGATCCGTACCCGTTTGTGATCGACCTGGCGAAGGGTAAAGGCATGGAATTGGAGACCGTGGATGGCCAGCGGTTGTTCGACTGGGTGGGCTACTACGGCTCGCGCTTGCTCGCGCACAACCACCCGGATATGGTGGAGCCCGATTTTCTGCAGCGGCTCGGCATGGTGGCCACGCACAAGGTGGCGAACCCCGACTTC
>CAZVHE010000014.1:11311-16480 GCA_964627705.1 uncultured Chthonomonas sp. | reverse complement strand
CGGAGAGCATGCGCAACGATCACCTGGAGGTCTACGCGGTGAACAGCGGGGCCGAAGCGGTGGAGAACATGATGAAGTACTTGGTGTCGCGGTTTAACAGCAAGCACCGCGCCGCTGGCACCACCCCCACGGCCCGGCGCTTTGTGTACTTCGATCGTGCGTTCCACGGCCGCACCGTGTACGCCTTGGGCGTGACGCAAACGATGGACCCGGTGGCGACGCAAGACTTCCACGGGCTCATCAGTGGCGGCAATATCAAGCTGCCGTTCCCGGCGCTCGACACCGACAAGACGGAATCGGAGAACCTGCGGGCCAGCCAAAACGCGCTGGACATGCTGGATATGGTGCTGCAGCAGATGGCCAGCGAAGTGGTGGGCATCATCGTCGAGCCGATCCAAGGCGCCGGCGGTCAGCGCATGGCGTTGCCTTCATTCTTCCGGGGGCTGAGCGAGCTGGCCCACAAGCATGGTGTGGCCTTGGCCTTCGACGAAGTGCAGACCGGGCTAGGGGCGACGGGCCGTATGTTTGCCATTGACCACTTTGACCTGCCTTACGCCCCGTTGGCGGTGGCCACGGGCAAGAAGTTCGGGGCCGGCGTGATTTACATGAAGGAGCCGCTGGAAGAGGTCGGTGTGCTGGATAGCACCTGGGGCGGCACGCTGGCCGACATGGTGCGGGTGGTGCGCGAGATGGAGATCATCGAGCGAGACGGGCTGATTGAGCACGCCGCCCGGATGGGCCATGAGATCAATCGGGCTTTGCGTGCCCTGCAACTTCGCCACCAAGGCATCGTGCTGAACGTGCGGGGGATGGGGCTGTACCAAGGGTTTAGCCTGGATAGCTCGGAGCGTAAGGCGGCGGTGGTGCGCACGGCCCTGCGCGAGCACGGGCTGCTGCTGCTGGGGGCCGGAGAGCGAAGTATCCGCCTGCGCCCGAACCTGAACGTCACCTCGGAAGATGTGGAACGCCTGATCGCGATGCTGGATGAAATCCTGACCGCCGTGGCCAACGAGCCGCTACGGAAGGAACCCAGCGCGTAACGCCTAGATGCGGCGGCGGCGCTTCTTCACCTTGGGTGGGATCAGGGTGCGGAGCTCCGCCAAGTCGCCGAAGCACAGCAGTCGGTCGCCGGAGAGAAGCTCGAAGTTGGCATCCGGCACCGCCATCGTTTGGCCGTCGCGCTCCACCGTCAGCACGAGAATGTCGCGTTCGCCGAGTCCACTCGTCCCGATGCGCTGGCCCGTGAGCGGATTGTGGGGGCCAAGCTGGATCTCCACCACCCCGTGCCCTTGGGCGACGGTCATGCGTTCGCGCAGGTCGAGCTCAGGGAAGGCGACCTGCTCGTTGATGTAATCCACGATGATGCCGGCGATGTCCTTGCCGGTGGCTTTTTCAATCCCTTCCAGGCCCGGACTGGAATTGACTTCGATGATTTGAGGGCCATCGGTGCCCTCCAGCATATCCACGCCCGCGATCCGCAGACCGAGGATGTGGGCGGCACGGACGGCGGCTTCGGCATAGGCGGGCTCCAGGTCAATGGCCTCGGCTTTGCCGCCCCGGTGCAGGTTGCTACGGAACTCTTGCCCCTGCGCCACGCGGCGCATCGCCCCCACCACTTGGTTGCCCACCACAAAGGCGCGGACGTCGCGGCCCTTGCTTTCGGCCACAAACTTCTGGATGAGGACGCTTTGCTTCGCGCCCTGCATGGCTTCCACAATTGCCTCGGCGATCTTATTGGATTCGGCCAGGATCACCCCCACGCCCTGGGTGCCCTGCATCATCTTGATGATGACGGGGGCGCCGCCCACCCGGTCAATGGCCATGAGAATGTCCGCTTGGTTGCGGACAAACATGGTGGGCGCGATACCGATGTCGTGCTTGGAAAGGATTTGCAGCGCGCGCAGTTTGTCGCGGCTGTTGCCGATGGAGTTGGCGGTGTTGGCCACGAACACCCCCATCTGCTGGAACTGGCGTACCACGGCCGTGCCGAACGTCGTGACGCTGGCCCCGATGCGCGGCACCACCGCGTCCACTTCGCCCAGGCGGCGGCGGCGATAGAGAAGGCCGGGATTCTCCTGCTCCATGCTGATGGCGAACTGGAGAGTATCAAGGACCTGAACCTGGTGGCCGCGCACGCGGGCGGCTTCCCGCAGGCGGCGGGTGCTGTAGCAGCGGGGGGAGCGAGACAGGATGACAACGCGCATGGGGGTTAGAGAGCGAGGGGGCTGTGCAGGAAGGTGTGGTTGGGGTCCACAAGGAAGCGAGAATCGAGCGCGGCCCGCCCGATGAGCATGCGGTGCGTCATGCGTCCACGAAAACTGAGATTGATATCAATCGGGAAGGTGTGCCCGCCCAGGGTGATGAGGGTTTGCACCACGTCGCGTTCGGAGGGTTGCCCGTTGCTGGATTTGACAGTGGCGGTGCGCAGGGGAGTGCAAGTCACCCACTGGCTACGGCCTGTCTTCCGGCTAAGGACCACCTTGAAGCGGATTTGGCCATCCGGGAGATGCTGGAGTTCCTCCGCATGGAGGCTGCTGGTGCGCGCCCCGGTGTCGACCTTGGCAACGAGGTCGTGGATGTCCCATTCCGGGAGGCTGATGCGCTCGCGCCAGCCCACGATGACGCGAGGGGATGCCATGCCCCGCATTTTACGCGCCTGGAGCGTGGGTTCGGCGCGGGGTGAGAAAGAAAAAATGGGCCGCCTCGTGCGAAGCGGCCCCAACGTGTATCTCTTGGTCTGTCAAGTCGTCGTTTAGATAGTGAGGCTGGTCGGGCGGGCTGGCGGGGCGCTTTGGCGTTCCCCACGGCCTTCGCCGCGTCGCTGGCCGAATCGTTGGCCCATGCGTTCACGGATACGGTCGCGCACCTTGCTGCGGGCCTCTTCCAACTGCTTGCGCTGGGCTTCGGTCAGCAGGTTCTGGAACTCGCTGCGGTAGCGCTCGGCCATAGCCTTGAACTCGGCGCGGCGGTCTTCGTCCGAGATCGCTTCGTTCTTGCGCAGGGCTTCGAACTGGGCGCGCTTGGTTTCCATCAGCCGCTCCAACTGGGCGCGTTGGGCATCCGAGAGACCGAGCTTCTCGTCCATGCGGTCCAGCCGCTTGGTGCGGGCCTCGGCGCGCATCGCTTCCAGCTTCGCCTTCTGCTCCGGCGTGAGGATGGATTGGGCGCGTTCCTTCAGGCTCTTCAAATCTTCGCGGAGGGCAGAGCGGTCCTGGCTGTCCTTGGCCTTGGCGCGGAGCGCTTTGGCTTCGTTGCGCAGGGCTTCGAACTGAGCCCGTTGGGCTTCGGTCAGGTTCAAGGCTTGCATCTTCGCCCCTCGCTGCTCCTTGCCCAAGGCGGCAAATGTCGCGGGGGTCGCGGCGGCGCCGACGATTCCAGCCCCGAGGGCGGTGAAGAGAATCGCGGAGGTGGCCATTCCAGCTTGTTTGCGTTTCACGGTTTTGGTCTCCCGAGGAATCACTGCTTGGGGCAGTGGTGCTCGTGAAGGCATTGACGAGGGGTTTACGCGGTTGTTCAGTCCATTTTTTGCGGTTGGTGAGAAGTCCCATTCGTGCAAGGCTTTTGAGTTCGCAGGCGTGCCTGAGATACACTCGGGAGGATGTCTGAATACCGCCTGAGCGTGGGCATGGAAGTCCATGCCGAGCTTCGCACCCAAAGCAAAATGTTTTGTCGGTGCCAGGTGGCCTTTGGCGGGGAACCGAACACCCGCGTCTGCCCCGTGTGCCTGGGCTTGCCGGGGGCGCTGCCGGTGCCGAACCGCGAGGCGATTCAGATGGTGTTGCGCACCGCGCTGGCCTTGAACTGCCAGGTGCCAGTGAATTCGGTGTTCCACCGCAAGAACTATTTCTATCCCGACTTGCCCAAGGGATTCCAGGTCAGCCAGTACGAGGAGACCAACCCGATTGGCTACCACGGGCACCTGATGATCCACACGAGCAAGGGGCTGAAGCGGATCGGCATCAAGCGGGTGCACCTGGAAGAAGACACCGGTAAGATTCTGCACCTGCCCGGAGGTGGTAGCGGCGTGGACTACAACCGCGCGGGGGTGCCGCTGATGGAGATCGTGACGGACTTCCCGCCCGACATTGAATCGGCGGAAGAAGCCCGCGAGTACGTCGCTCAGCTGCGCCAGCTTTTGGTTTATCTGGGCGTCTGCGACGGGAAGATGGAAGAGGGAAGCCTGCGGTGCGAGCCGAACATCTCGGTGCGCCGCGCGGATAGCGAGACCCTCGGCACCAAGACCGAGCTCAAGAACCTCAGCTCGTTCCGCAACGTGTTTTTAGGTACCGAATATGAGCGGCGCCGCCAGATTGCGGTGCTAGAAACCGGCGGCACAGTGGCGCAAGAGACGCGCGGCTGGAACGAAGCCACCGAAAGTAGCTACCTGATGCGCACCAAGGAATCGGAACAGGATTACCGCTACTTCCCGTGCCCCGACCTGGTGCCCTTGCACTTTGACCGAGCCGATGTGGAAGCGGCCCGCGCGGCCCTGCCGGAACTGCCGTTGGCCAAACTGCAACGCTACCAAGACGAGTTCAAACTCAGCGCCCAAGATGCTCAACTGC
This sequence comes from uncultured Chthonomonas sp., assembly GCA_964627705.1. Classification (GTDB taxonomy): domain Bacteria; phylum Armatimonadota; class Fimbriimonadia; order Fimbriimonadales; family Fimbriimonadaceae; genus JAHBTC01. The sequence continues at coordinate 11,915 of CAZVHE010000014.1, read as the reverse complement.
TGACCGCCGAACGCTCGTGGGCGGAGTGGTTTGAGGCGGCGGTGGCGGCGGGGGGCGACCCCAAGGCCGTGTGCAACTGGATGAACGGTGACTTTGCCCGCTTGTTGAAGGAAACGGGCCAGGCGGCCGTGATCCCGGGGGTGGAAAGCGACACCGAAGGCCGCGAGCCCTCGCGCATGACGCCGGAGATCCTGGTGAAGGTGGCCAAACTGGTGGCCGACGGCACCATCACCGGAAAGAAGGCGAAGGAGGTCTTCGAGAAGGCGTACATGACGGGCGAAGACCCGGCGAGCATGGTGGAAGGCCAAACCCAGATCAGCGACACCGACTTCATCCGGCAGGTCGTGGCCGATGTGATTGCCGAGCACCCGGACCCAGTGGCCACCTACCGCGGCGGGAAGGAGGGCGTACTGGGCTTCTTGGTGGGGCAAGTGATGCGCCGCACCCAGGGCCGCGCGAATCCGCCGATGGTGCAAGAGGAAATGCGCCGACAATTGGACGAGACCTCATGAAAGTCGTCCTGATTTCTTGCTTTGCCCTGGGCTTGGGGCTGGCCTCGGCCCAAGCGCCGAGTGAACGGGACGCCCAGGTGGCGCAAGTCATC
>CAZVHE010000014.1:6575-11295 GCA_964627705.1 uncultured Chthonomonas sp. | reverse complement strand
CGGCAACCTCGCGGCAAGAAGCGCAGAATGACGTATGGTTTAAGGGCGGCGACTTTCCGCGCATAAAGCAAAATCTGCGGTTGATGCTGGAAGTGGACCCCAGCAACTACGAAACTGCTTCCAGCCTGGGGTGGATGCTGAAGAGCACCGAGCAACCCGGCGAGGAGTGGTCGGTTTACGTGCGGTACCTCAACGACAACCCGGAGTACCCGGATGCGGCGATGTTGCTCTCGCAGTACCTGTTTGACAAGAAGCAGTACGCCTCCATCCCGCTTTACATCGAGCCGCGCCTGAAGTTTGGGGCGCGGATGCACGCCAACAACTACCGCAATTTGGGGCACAGCTACATGCGCATGGGCATGTGGCGCGATGCCCTGCGGGTGTGGGAAGCGGCGGTGGCCGCACACCCGGAAGATGCCGCGCTTAAGCTGCAGCGGGATCGGACGAAGGAACGTTTGGGCGGTTAAGTTCGGATTCGATCCGGGCGAGTAAACGCTGGGCTTCTTGGTGCTGCGGGTCGAGCCGCAAGAACTTGATGAGGGAATCTTGGGCGGCTTCGGGGTCGCCGGTGGCCTCAAAGAGGAGCGCCCGATTCAAGTAGGCCGGGGCGTACATCGGGTCGAGCTCAATCGCCCGGTTGTAATCCAGCAGGGCGGTGCGGAATTCGCAAATCTCCATGTGGGCCAGGCCTCGGTAGTTCCAGTATTTGGCGCGCTTGGGTTCCAGGGCGGCGGCGCGGCAGATGTCGCGGTACCCCTGGCTGACCTCGCCTTTCTTCAGGAGGAGGAGCCCACGATTGAGGTAGGCGGGGGCAAAATCGCGATCCACCGTGAGGGCTTGTTGGAAGCGGCGGATCGCGCCTTCCGCGTCTCCCTGCCGAGAGAGAACGACCCCCCAGTGGTGGTAAGTGCTCGCATCGTTGGGGTTGGCTTGCACCGCTTGGGCGAAGGCCTCGCCCGCATCGTTTAGCTGGCCAAGATGGAGATAACAAAGCCCCAAGTTGTGCCACGCTGCGGCGTCCTGGGGAGTCTCGTCAAGGCTCTTTTGGAAGTACGGAACGGCTTCAGCGAGCGCGTCCATCCGGTAGTGCGCCATGCCGGCCAGGTTGTGGCAACGGGCACGCTGGGCGGCCTGCCAGGCGCTGCCGGCGTAGTCTAGGGCGCGTTCAATCGCTCCCGGGACGTACTCGTAAGCGGCGATGAGATAGTTATGCTCGGCGATGAGGAGCCACCATTCGCCGATTTCGGCACGGGTGATGCGGGATTCGCCAGCGGCATTCGCGATCAGCTCTTGCAACTGCTGGATGGAGCGGCGGTGGACGTGCGGCGGGCAGGGATCAGGCACGGGTTGCGCACTCAAAATCCAAGACGTCGCGGCTCTCACAGTCTGGATGCTTGGCGCAGCAGGCCGTGAGGGGCACGGCAAGGGTACGGGGTTTGCGGGCCGAGACGGGAAACGCCCCGGCCCGCAGATTCATTAAGCGACTTGAGGTCGCTCGGTGACGTTGAGATAGGCGAGGGTCATCGCTCCCATGGCAACGGGTATCGAGACGATAACTCCCACCCCGCACGCGAGGAGCCCCGCAAAGATGACCAGCATCATCACAAAGTAGAACCAGGCGGCCTTCCAGACCATGTCCTTAAAAGCGCCAATCGAGTTCATGAGGGCGTCACCCAAGCCAGCCGATTCATCGCGAGCCATGGCGGCATAAGAACCCATAAGGAGCCCCCCTACGATGAAAATGCCGACGCAACAAGCGAGGATGCCGAGCTGGGTCGCAAATTGGACGATGAGTGCCAGCAAACCGACCGGGAGAAGTTTGGCGAAGCCGGACATAGCGTCATTGGTTGTGACGGCTTCGCCTTGTCGAGCCTTAATGAAGCACTTTGCCAGTCCAAAATATCCTGGCCCTGCCAGGAATGAACCGGCTAAACCAAGACCAATACTGATGGGCAAGAAGGCCAGCGCCTGGTTTGGATCTGTCGGCTGCATGGCACGAGAAAGGCCTTGCGCGGCGCCGACGGGAACAAGCGTGGCCAACGAAGCAACAATGTACGGGCCAGGATTGGCTTTGAAGTATCCGAAGGCTTCGTTGATGGCACTGAAGTCCAGCGGGTTGCTGGGGGCTGGGCGGGGATAGGGGTTTTGCGGTTGCATAGGGTTGGGAGATGTGATCCTTATTGAGAGACGGGCGGCACGACCTCAAGGGCGCGGTCGCTTTGACCGATGCCGAACTTCATGTCCAGGTAGGCGAGGCCCATGATGATGGCGAGCAAAGGCGTGGTGAAAATCAGGCCAATGAAACAGGCGAAGGCACCCAGCCCCGAAATCATGCTCGCCAAGAAGTAGAGCAAGGCCGCCATCCACATCTGAGGCTTCATCACTTCGAGGCTCTCCTTCACGGCGTCCGCCGGAGTCAGGTTCTCATCCAAAACCATGGAGACATATCCTCCCGTTGTAAGGCCGCCCCACAGGAAGCCAGGCACGTAGCAACAGAGCGATCCCAGCATGGTGCCGCCATAGATGAGTCCCCCAGCGATGGCACCCGGCCCAAATCGGCTGAGCCCGATTTTGGCCATTTCCGGAGTCAGGGGCTCTTTGCGACGGATAGCCAGGGCCATACGGGCGCAACCCAAGTACCCGGGGCCGCCCATGGCGTAACCAATGAGGATGAGCCCAAACATCAGCAGTTGGGCGGGCACCATCACGAACGGGGATGGGTCTCGGTTGGAAACAATGCTCGGCATCATCACCGCGATGACCATGATGTAGCCGATGATCGCCATTGCAATGACCGGGCCAGCCGTGATCGCCCCCGCGAGGCCAAAAACCTTCCAGTTATTGATCATGGCGTTGAACGCCTCTCCGATGACATCAAATTTCACCTCCCGGGTGTGCGGGCGGGGATAGGGGTTTTGCTGCGGGGGCAAAGCCATAGTGCCCCAGATGTTAGCTTGCGTTACCGGGGGCAATGCAATGTTTGGCTTCAACGGAGGTAGCGCCGAGGCGTCTGCCGAGAGGCCGGGAGTGGCCCCCGTACCTCGGTAGACTCGAACCTTCGCATGAGCTACCCTCGGCGCACTCATTCGGCGGGTGATCTCCGCCTGGAACATATTGGCCAAACCGTGACCCTCAATGGCTGGGTTCACCGCATTCGCGACCTAGGGGGCGTGTGGTTCGCCGATATCCGCGATCGCGGCGGCCTGGTGCAAGTGAGTGCCGACCCCGAGAAGTGGCCGCAACTCGACCTGCGCCACGAGACCTGCGTGGCCATCACCGGGGTGGTGCGCGCCCGTGACGAGAAGAATCGTAACCCGAAGATCCCCACCGGGGACGTTGAGATTGAGCTGACAGCTTACGAAGTGCTGGGGCCGGCGGGGACGCTGCCGTTCCCGGTTTCGGACGAAGCCCAGATGGAGCGTGTGAATGAAGAACTGCGCGTGAAGTACCGCTACCTGGACTTGCGCCGCCCTTCGATGTACCGACGCCTGGCCATCCGCGCTTCGGCCATCCGCCGGATGCGCCAGTTCTTGGATGCCCGCGGCTTCCTCGAAATCGAGACGCCGATCATCACCAAGAGCACGCCGGAAGGCGCCCGCGACTACCTGGTGCCCTATCGCCTAGAGCCGGGGCAGTTTTACGCCTTGCCGCAGTCGCCGCAGCAGTACAAGCAGTTGCTGATGGTGGCCGGGGTGGAGCGGTACTACCAAATTGCCAAGTGCTTCCGTGATGAAAGCCAGCGCGCCGACCGCCAACCGGAATTCACACAGCTTGACTTGGAGATGTCTTTCATCGAGCAAGAGGACATCGTGAATTTGATCGAGGCCCTCACGCGCGAAGTCATCAACGGCTTGATCGAGGAGTTCGATCTGGACAAGGAGCCAGTGGCTGATTTTGTGCGCCTGACCTACGACGAGGCGATGGAGAAATACGGCAGCGACAAGCCGGATCTGCGCTTCGATCTGCCCCTGCTGACCGTGAGCCACTTGGTAAAGGACAGCGAGTTTGCCGTGTTTAGGAACGCGGTGGCCGATGGCGGTGCGGTGCGCTGCTTCCGCTATCCCGGCGGGGCGAAGCTGAGCCGCAAGGAAGTGACGGCGCTGGAAGACCACGTGAAGGAGTACGGCGCGAAGGGCCTGGCCTGGTTTGCGCTGGATGCCGCCGCGAGCGAAGCCAGCCGCGAACTGCCCGGCGGCCTGCACGTGCGCGGGGGCATTGGCAAGTTCCTGAGCGACGAAGAAGTGCTGGCGTTGGTCCAGGCCACGGGCGCCGAAGCCGGCGACCTGCTGACCTTCATTGCAGATGACTACCGGGCGTCGTGCGAGCCGCTCAACCGCCTGCGCCTGATGGTGGCCGATCAACTGGGCCTGCGCGATAAGCGCAAGTTGGCGTTCGGTTGGGTGCTGGACTTCCCGCTGGTGGAATGGAACGCCGACGAGCAGCGTTGGGACCCCAGCCACCACCCGTTCACGTCGCCGAAGGCCGCCGACATGGAGTTCCTGGAAAGCGACCCAGGCCGGGTGCGCGCCGACTGCTACGACGTGGTGGTGAACGGCACGGAGTGGGCGAGCGGCTCGATCCGTATCAACAAGCCGGACATCCAGTCGCGCATCTTTCGCCTGATTGGAGTGGATGAGGAGACGCAGCGCAGCCGCTTTGGGCACATGCTGGACGCCTTCAGCATGGGGGCGCCGCCGCACGGGGGTATTGCCCCGGGGAT
>CAZVHE010000014.1:0-6561 GCA_964627705.1 uncultured Chthonomonas sp. | reverse complement strand
GGTGATGTTCCTGACGGACGACGAGAACATCCGCGAGGTCATCGCGTTCCCCAAACTGGGCCAAGGATACGATCCAATGATGGACGCGCCGAGCCCGATCGATGCGACCCAATGGGCGGATCTGGGTTTAACTCCGCCGAAGCGCCCCGAATAACCTCCTTTCTGCCTGAGAGGAACCTGGTGAGCCCCGTCTGAAGGTCTCGGTCAGAGGTACTCTGACACCTTCAACGGGGCTTGCTCCGTCTGGAAGTTGTTACCGTGCCCGAAGATCCGATTGTTCGTACCGTAGAGATTGAAGACGAGTTATCGCGTTCCTATGTGAACTACGCGATGAGCGTCATCGTGGCGCGGGCCCTCCCCGATGTGCGGGATGGTCTCAAGCCGGTGCAGCGCCGCATCTTGTACTCGATGCGGGAACTCAACCTGGCCCCCAGCAACCCGACCACGAAGTGCGCGAAGGTGACCGGCGAAACCACGGCCAACTACCACCCGCACGGCAACGAAGTCGTTTATCCCACCTTGGTGCGCATGGCGCAGCCCTTCTCCATGCGTTACCCGCTGGTAGAAGGCCAAGGCAACTTTGGAAGCATTGACGGCGACCCGCCGGCGGCCATGCGTTATACAGAATGCCGTCTGACTCCGTTGGCCATGGAGCTGATGGAGGACCTGGAGCGCGAGACCATCGAATGGACGGACAACTACCTGCAGTCCACGATGGAACCAACGGTGTTCCCGGCCAAGTTCCCGAACCTGCTGTGTAACGGTTCGCAGGGCATTGCGGTGGGGATGGCCACCAGTATGCCGCCGCACAACCTCACCGAGGTGTGCAACGCAATCTTGTTCCGTATCGCCAACCCGCAGTCCACGCTGCCCGAAGTGATGGAGCACCTACCGGGTCCGGACTTCCCGACCCACGGCCTCATCATGGGCGTGAAGGGGATCAAGGATGCCTACGAAACCGGGCGCGGCTCGGTGGTGATGCAGGCCAAGACGATGATCGAGCCGCTGGACAACGGCAAGACGGCGATCATCATCACGGAGATCCCGTATCAGGTCAACAAGTCCAACTTGGTGGCGGCGATTGCTACCCTGGCCAAGCAGAAGAAGTTTGACGGGATTACGGCCGTCGAGGACTACTCGGACAAGCGCGGGATGCGTATCCAAGTGGACTTGCGCCGTGACGTAAACCCCAACAAGGCTCTGAACTACTTGCTCAAGCACACGCAGCTGCGCACCACGTTCGGTTGCATCATGCTCTCGCTGGTGGACGGCGCTCCGCGTGTGAGCCCACTGCTGACGCTGCTTGATGAGTACATCAAGCACCGTCGCGTCGTGACCGAGCGCCGAGTTCGGTACGACCTGTACCGAGCGCTGGAGGATGTTCATCTCAATGAGGGCTACCAGATTGCCCGGCGCAACCTGGACCGCATTATCCGCACGATCCGCGAATCGGTGGACCCCGCCGAAGCCCGCGTGCGACTCATCCGCGAGTTTGATATGTCGGCCCTTCAGGCCAACGCCATCCTGGCGATGCCCCTGCGCCGCCTGACGCAACTCGAACAGTCGGAACTGGAAGCGAAGTACAAGGAAGCCCTGCGCACCGCGCAAGACCTGATGGACATCCTGGCCAACGAAGCCCGCATGACGGCGGTCATTAGCGAAGATATCGCCAAGATGCGCGACAAGTACGGCGACGAGCGACGCACGCGCATCATCGAGCGGGAAGCTGGCGACTTTAGCGAAGAAGATTTGATTCCGGAAGAGGAAGCGATCATCAGCATCAGCCGCGATGGCTACATCAAGCGCATTAGCCTCGACGCCTACCGCCAGCAGAAGCGCGGCGGCAAGGGCCTGAAGACGGTGAACAAGGAAGATGACGAGCCGGCGCACCTGTTCCAAGTGAACACGCACCACTTCGTCCTGTTCTTCACGGATCGGGGCCGCGTGTTTAAGCTGCGCGCCTACGACCTGCCGGAAAGCACCCGCTACAGCCGGGGCATGCCGTTGATCAACTACATCGCGATGGATGGTGGTGAGCGCGTGACGGCAGCGGTGAGCGTGAAGAACATCAAGGCCGACGGCTACCTGACGATGATCACCCGTAGGGGCGAGATCAAGCGCACGGCAATGGAGAAGTTCTCCAACATCCGCAGCAACGGCCTCAAGGCGTTCGACATCGAAGATGGCGACGAACTGGGCTGGGTGCTGGTGACGCGCGGCGATGACGACATCATTCTGGTGGCTCAGCGGGGTCTCTCGATCCGCTTCAACGAGACGTTGGCACGCGATCGAGGCCGCACCGCCGGTGGGGTCCGAGCCATGCGCCTGGGTGATGACGACATCCTGGTGGGGGCCGATGTTGTCCGCGAGGGCTCGACGCTCCTGGTGGTGGGCACTAACGGCTTTGGCAAGCGCACCAACCTGGACGACTACCGCACCCAGGGTCGCGGCGGCAAGGGCATCCTCACAATGAACGTCACCGAAAAGACCGGGTTGATCGTGAGCGCCGAAGTGGTGGACGAAGACGACCGCCTGCTGGTGCTGACGGCCAAGGGCAAGGGCATCCGCTTGAAGGTCAAGGACATCCGCCTGGTGGGCCGCGTGGCGCAGGGTGTGAAGCTGATCAACATGCAGGAAGGCGACTCGATCTCCAGCATCGCGCGCATCATCCAAGACCCGGATGAAGGCGATGCGGCGGGCGAGAGCGAAGCCTCTGGGGTTGTCAAGACCACGGACGAATCGTGAACCCGCTGAAGTCGGCCATGCTAATCGTGCTTTTGCCGATGGCATGGGCGGCGGTGAGCCTGGCCGGCACGCGCCGGTCCTTCCTTTGGGGAGCCCTTACGTGGCTCCCCTTATTGCCTTTAGGTTGGTTTGCCCTGCGCGGGCAGTGGATGGGGTTCATCGCAGCGGTGATCCTGGCGGTCATTGTGTGGTCCCGGGTGAAGAAGGAGCCCGCACGTTCAAAATAACTCCGTCATGGACGCCATTACTCCCTTAATTGAAGAGGCCCGCGCGGTCATCCGCGCAGCCACCAGCACGGCGGCGCTCCGTGAGATTGAGCTTAAGTATCTGGGCAAGCAAGGGAGCGTGAGCGGCCTAATGCGCGGCATCGGTCAGCTTTCGGCCGAGGAACGACCCGCGTTTGGGGCGAAGGTGAATGAAGCCCGCGCCCTGATCGAATCGGAACTGGAAGCCCGTCGTGAAGCCCTGCGCGAAGCGGAATGGGCGGCGCAGTTTGCCGCCGAGCGCATTGATGTGACCTTGCCGGGGCACGAGCCGCGCGTGGGAATCGAACACGTGCTACAGCAGACCACCAACGAAATCAAGCGGGTGTTGGGTGGCATGGGATTCGTCTATCAAGAGAGCCCGGAGCGGGAACAGTTCCGCTACAACTTTGATGCCCTGAACTACCCGCCGGATCACCCGGCGATGGACGCGCAGGACACTTTCTATCTGAGCGACGATGTGTTGCTCCGCACCCAGTGCACGGCCTTGCAGGGGCGCGTATTTGAATCCACCAAGCCGCCGCTGCGCGTTTTTACGGTGGGGCGTACCTTCCGCAACGAAGCCGTGGACCGCACGCACAACCACACGTTCCACCAGGTAGACGCCTTTATGATTGACGAAGGGGTGAGCATGGCGCACCTCAAGGGCACGCTCGGCACGTTTGCGCGCGCGATGTTCGGCCCGGAAGTGAAGGTGCGGTTCCGCCCCGACTTCTTCCCGTTTGTGGAGCCCGGCGTGGACTACGCCATCAGCACGCCCAAGCTATTCAACGGCAAGTGGGTGGAGCTGGGGGGCGCGGGTCTGATTCACCCGAACATCCTGGAGCGTTACGGGATTGACTCCACGCGCTACAGCGGGTTTGCCTTTGGCCTGGGTGTGGAGCGCATCCCGATGATGCGGTACGGCATTGACGACCTGCGGTACTTCTTTGAGAACGACCTCCGCTTTTTGCGGCGGTACGCCTCGGCTCGCTAACACTCGAATTAGAACTTGAATTCGAGGGAGAACACCAGGGCATTGAGGCCCCGGTTGCGCGCGCCGATGCCCGCGTTGCTGACGTGAATCAGGCGGGTGGCGAAGATAGCTTCTTGTCCGCCGATCTCCACCAGCACGCCCATGCCGAAGAACGGGCTGCTAGAAAGCGGCAGGTCCACGTCGTCGGTCCACTTATCCTGCAGGTGCAGGCCCCAGCCCGCCTCGATGAAGGTGGGGAGATTTTGGGCCTCACGATTCCAGTAGCGGGCGGAGGCCATGAGCCCGAACCCGTGGCTGGTACGGAACGGAGCCTGGAAGTGGGCGCCGCCGCGCGTGGGGAGGTAATAGGCGTGCCACACCCACTGGGCAGGGTGGTTTTGGAAAGCGAAGCGGGGTTCTGGGCGGGAGTAGGTGATGAAGTACTGGCCGCCCCGTCGGATATCGGAACTGCCCAGCCACTTTTGGGTGGTGACGGTGCCCGCGCCAGCGGTGAAGAAGGTGTCGTTCTGCGGAGAAGCCTGGGCCGGGGTACGAGTTGTGAGCGCCAGGGAGGCCGCCGCAACGGCCAGGCAAGAGGGGAGGCGGCTCACGAGGGGAAAGGTACCCCGCCCGGGGCGGGAGGGCTCGGGAAGGAGGGCTCGGGAAGGAGGGCTCGGGAAGGAGGGCCGGGGCTGCCAGCCTCGCCCGGTACACTCCCGGCCGTGAAGCTGCCTGTCTCCGTCCTTAAGGACTACGTCAAGACTGACCTGAGCGCCGAGGCGCTGGGCGATCTGCTGACGATGACGGGCTTTGAGCTGGAAGAGATTCTCGAGATCAACGGCGAGCCGGTGCTGGACGTGAACATCATGGCCAACCGGGGCGATGGGGCCAGCATCTTGGGCTTGGCGCGCGAGATTTTGGCCAAGGACCCGACGGCGGAGCCGACCGAACTCCTGAGCCGCCTGATGGCCGACACCCCCCGCCGCGACCGCGACAACCGCGATATCTGGAGCCAAACCCACATCAAGATTGAGAGCCAAGCGTGTTCGCAATACGCGCTGCGCCTGTTTCCCGAGGTCACGAACGGCCCCTCGCCCGAGTGGCTGCAAAAGCGGCTGGAACTGCTGGGCCAGCGGCCGGTGTCGTTGCTGGTGGACTTGACGAACTACGTGATGTTCGAACTCGGGCAGCCGCTCCACGCCTTTGATGCGGCTTTGGTGCGGGGACAGCGCATTGTGGTGCGCGAGGCTTTAGAAGGCGAGCGGCTGACCACGCTCGACGAGATTGAGCGCGAACTGGAACCTGGCATGCTGCTGATTTGCGACGGCGAAGGCCCGGTGGCCGTGGCGGGCGTGATGGGCGGCGCGGCCACGGAGGTGAGCGAGACGACGACTTCGTGCTTGCTGGAATCTGCGCACTTTGACAACCAGAGCGTGCGCCGCACCCGCAAGCGCCTGGGCCTGCAAACCGAGGCGAGTTACCGATTTGAGCGCAGTGTGGACCCCGAGGGTGTGGTGCGAGCCCTGGACCGCTTTGCTGATTTGCTGGAGGAGATCACAGGCGCCAAGCCGGTGGGCGGGGTCGCCCAGGTGGTGAACTTCACTTACCAGCCCGCCGAACTGGACTTGAGTCTGCCCCGATGCCGGGCTTTGCTAGGGGTACCGGTGACGATTTCGGAGGCGGCGGATGCCCTGATGGGCTTGGGATTCAGCGTAACGGCGCGGCCCGAAGAAGACTGCCTGTGGGTGGGCGCGCCCTCGTGGCGGTTTGACATCGCCCGTGAGGAGGACTTGATCGAGGAAGTCGGGCGGATTTACGGCTACGAGCGCATCCCGGAGTGGCCGGTGGCTGGGAGCAACGGCATTGGCGGGGCGCACGGCTACGAAGGCTGGCAAGACCGTGTGCGTGAGGCCGCCCTGCGGGCAGGGCTGGACCAGTGCCTGAGCCATACCTTGCGCAAGGCGCACGAACTGGATGCCGCAAGTGACTTGGTGCCGTTGCTGAACCCGCACTCGCCGGAGCACGCCGTGCTGCGCAACTCCTTGTTGCCGGGCCTGGCCGAAGCTGCCCTGCGCAATGGCGGGCAAGACCTGCGCCTGTTTGAGATGGGGCGGGTGTTCACCGATGTAACCGAGCGGGCGCAACTGGCGATCCTCATGACAGGACAGGGGCGCGGGCCGGACTGGCGCAAAGATGGAGCCCCGGCGGCGGACTTCTTTGACCTCAAGGGCGTGCTAGAGGCCGTGGCCCGCCACGCGGCGCGGCCGCTGGACGTGGCGCCCCTGGACGGGGCGGATAGGCGTTTCCACCCCACGCGGTCGGCGCGCTGGTCGGGGGGCGTGATGGGGCAGATCCACCCGCAATGGGCGACGGCCACGGGGTTGCCTGCGCAGACGTTTTTGGCCGAGATTGACCTGGAAGCTTGGTACGGCACGCAACTGCCCGAGGAACCCTTTAAGGCCATTCACCGCCACCCGGCGACCCGGCGCGACATCAGCGTGCTGGTGAGCAAGGACCTGCCTTACGCCCAGATTGAGGCGGCGGCCAGGGCGGCAGCAGGAAGCCGGTCGGCACAGTCACGAATTCGCCGGGCTTCAG
>CAZVHE010000013.1:13137-31352 GCA_964627705.1 uncultured Chthonomonas sp. | reverse complement strand
TACACGCAGTGGCACCTGCTTTCGTTGGACGCCTGCATGACGTGTGGGCGCTGCACCGAAGTTTGCCCCGCCCACAACGTCGGCAAGATTCTGAACCCCAAGCAAGTGGTGGCCGACATCGCCCGGGCCGCCGAAACGGGCGAAGAAGTCGCTGCCGCCGTCAGTGAAGAAGCCCTGTGGGCTTGCACCACCTGCAATGCGTGCGTGGAGGCCTGCCCCGTTCTCATCCGGCACGTGGACATGATCGTGGATGCCCGCCGCCACCTGGTGGCCGAAGGCCGCCTGAGCGGCAGCGGGGCCACCGTGCTGCGGCAGATGGCCGGAACTGGCAACGCCTGGGGCGCCCCCGCCGGCAACCGCGAGGACTGGATGAAGGGGCTGAACGTGCCCCTGGCCCGCGACGGCAAGCCGTTTGAGGTGCTCTTCTGGGTGGGCTGTGCCGGCGCGACCGACCCCCTGGGGATGCGCACCAGCCGCGCCCTCGTGGACCTGCTCAACAAGGCCGGCGTGAGCTACGCGTGCCTGGGCAACGAAGAACTCTGCACCGGGGACCCGGCCCGGCGATTGGGCGACGAATTCCAGTTCCAAGCGCAAGCGGAGATGAACGTGGCGGCTTTTGCCAAGTACGGGGTCAAGCGGGTCGTGACGGCGTGCCCGCACTGCCTGAATACCCTTCGCAACGAGTACGGCGACTTCGGGGCCACCCTCGAGGTGCTCCACCACACCGAGTTGCTGGCCGACCTGGTGAGACAAGGACGACTGAAGGGCGCGACCCCCGAACCCGGCCGCGTGACCTATCACGACCCGTGCTATCTCGCGCGCGTAAACAACACCAGTGACGCCCCGCGCAGCCTGGTGGGCGACCAAACCCACCTGGACGAAACGGTGACCCTGCTGGACCTGGCCAAGAACGAGCCGTACCCCCTGCGGGTGCTGGCCGAGCCCGAACAGCACGGACGCAAGACGCTGTGCTGCGGCGCGGGCGGGGGACGCATGTGGATGGACGAAGAACCGAATCAGCGCCCCTCCAACCGCCGACTCGATCAGCTCATGGAAACCGGCGCGGACACCGTGGCCGTGGCGTGTCCGTTCTGCCGCATCATGCTGGACGCCGGACTGAAGCAGCGCCCCGATGGCGACAACATCAAGCTGGTGGACCTCGCCGAGATGCTGCAGGACGCCAACTCATGACGGTCCGCGGGCTCGGGATCGATATCGTCAGCGTGGAGCGCATCACGAAGGCGATGCGGAGGCCGGGATTCCTCGATCGCATCCTCGCCCCCAGCGAGCGCGAGCAAACGTTAAGCCCGCAGCGCGTCGCCGGGCGGTGGGCGGTGAAGGAAGCCGTCGCCAAAGCCCTCGGCACACGCCCCGGTTGGCACGACGTCATTGTGGTGAACGACCTGAGCGGTGCCCCCGAAGTCCACGTCGCCCCCCATCGCTTGCCCCCCGGCTGCCGGGTCCTTGTGTCCATCAGCCACGAGCGAGACATGGCTGTGGCGGTGGCGCAATTGGTCGGCCCGCCCTAGTCTTAACAATTCCTTAACACTGGCTAGTGAAACTCGAAATCGGGATAACACTATGCGAAGTTGGATTCCGCTCTGCACTCTGGCGTTGGCAGGCGCCCTGCTTGGAGGGGCTTGCGCCCCGTCGGCGAAGACCGAAGACACCACGGGAACCGGAACCGGCGCGGCCGCGACCACCCCGGACACGAACCTGACCGGCGACATCAAGATCGACGGCTCCAGCACGGTCTATCCCATCGTCGAAGCCTTTGCCAGCAAGGACGGCTTCGGCAAGATGGCGCCGAATGTGAAGACGGTAGTCAACCAAGCCGGCACCGGCGCGGGCATGGAAATGTTCGCTCGCGGCGAAATTGACATCGCCACCGCCAGCCGACCGATCAAGGACAAGGAAATCGAAGCCCTCAAGAAGGCCGGTATCGAATTCATCGAAGTCCCCATCGCTTTCGACGGCCTGACCGTCGTCGTCAACAAGGAGAACACCTGGGCCAAGTCCATGACCATTGACGACCTGAAGAAGGTCTGGCACAAGGACAGCAAGATCACCAACTGGAAGGACATCAACCCGGCGTTCCCCGACCAGAAGCTGGTGCTCTGCGGCCCGACGGACGCTCACGGCACCTACGAGTACTTCAACGAAACCGTGAACGGCGGTACCGACCAGGGTCGCCAAGACTACAACCAGTTCCCTGAGTACAGCTCCATGGTTCCGGCCGTGACCGGCGACAAGGGTGCCCTCGGCTACCTCGGCCTTGCCTACTACGAAGAGAACAAGGACAGCCTGAACGTGATCGCCATTGACGGCGGCAACGGCCCCGTGACCCCGGACAGCACGACCGTGCAAGACGGCACCTACTCGCCGCTCTCCCGCCCGCTGCTCATCTACATCAACAAGAAGAGCCTGGAGCGACCGGAAGTGAAGGCGTTCGTGAAGTTCGCGATGGAAGGTGGCAGCGGCCTGGTGAAGGACACCGGCTTCGTCCCGCTCCCCGCCGAAATCTACGCGAAGGCGTGGGAACGAGTGGAAAAGGGCATCACCGGTGCAGTTTTCAACACCTTTAAGCCGGGAATGTCGATGGCCGATGCCCTGAGTTCGGGCGCAGCGGCTACCGCCACCAAGTAACCTAGACCACAGACTATGGCGGCACCGATTCCGAATTCAGCGGGCGATCGGGCCGCCATTATGTTGCGCTCCAAGCGCGGCAATCAGCGTCTCATCGAGCAGTTCATCCAGGGCGGCACCTTTTCGGCCACCCTGGTTTCTGCCTTCACCACCATCGGCATCGTGGTGGTGCTTCTCCTCAATTCCCTGCCGTTCTTTCAGCAGGTCTCCATCGGTGAGTTCCTCACCGGCCGAGAATGGCAACCCGCCGGGGGCAAGTTCGGCATCTTGCCGCTGGTCTCGTCCACCCTGCTCATCACGCTCGGGTCGGCGTTCATCAGCATCCCGCTTGGCCTGATGGTGGGGATTTTCCTCGCCGAATACGCCCCTCGTAAGGTGCGGAACGTTGTCAAGCCCGCGCTGGAATTGCTGGCCGGGGTGCCGACCGTGGTTTACGGATACTTTGCACTCACCGTTGTCACGCCGTTCTTGCGCGGGATCTTCCCCTCCATTGCGCCTTTGAATCTGCTGAGCGGGGCGATTGTCGTTGGCATCATGACGCTGCCTTTGGTCAGTTCCTTGTGCGAGGACGCGATTTCCTCCGTACCCCGTTCCCTGCCCGATGGGGCGGTCGCCATGGGGGCTACTAAGTTCGAGTCCATTAAGGATGTCGTCATCCCAGCGGCGCTCTCGGGCATCGTGGCCTCATTCATCTTGGCCATCTCCCGCGCGGTCGGTGAAGTCATGGCGGTGGCGATGGCGGCGGGCCTCATGCCGAACCTCACGGCCAACTTCTTGGACGGCGGGATGACGATGACCGCCTACATCGTGAATACGAGCAAGGGCGACCTGCCCCGGGGCGGCATTGATTACTTCACGGTGTTCGCTGTCGGCCTTACGCTGTTCTTCATCACCCTCGGGCTCAATCTCTTGGCGAACAAGTTTGTGCGCAAGTACCGGCAGGTGTATTCGTGAGCCGGTTTTCCACCCCGGCGGCAGCCGCCCGCATCCGCCAGCGCAAGACGATGGACCGCGTTTTCGTGGTGCTCATGGGCATCGCCGCGTTCATCGCCGTGAGCCTGCTTGTCATCTTGCTGTACCGGATCGGGTCGAGCGGTATGCGGTACCTCGGGCCGGACTTGATTAACGAATTCCCCGGCCGACGCGCCACGGGCAGCGGGGCGCGCCATGCGCTTTTTGGCACGCTCTGGATCATGTCACTCACCCTCCTGTTCACGGTGCCGATTGGGGTCGGGGCGGCGATTTATCTGGAAGAGTTCAACCGGCGTGACTCGTGGTTCAAGCGCTTAATCCAGCTCAACATCGCCAACCTGAGCGGGGTGCCCTCCATCATCTACGGGATGCTGGGCCTGGCCATTTTTGTGCCATTCGTAGCCGTTTTGGCCGGGGACGCCCGCTCGGGCAAAACGCTCTTGGCCGGGGCTCTGACCATGAGCCTGCTCTCACTGCCCCTGGTCATCATGGTGTCGCAGGAGGCGCTCAAAGCGGTGCCTTCGAGTCTGCGCGATGGTTCACTGGCATTGGGGGCCACCCGCTGGCAAACGATCCGGCGCGTAGTCCTTCCCCAGGCCACTCCGGGCATCCTCGCCGGCACCATCCTCGCCGCCAGCCGCGCTATTGGCGAAACCGCGCCGCTCATCGTGGTGGGGGCCGCCGTCATGGTGAACAGCGTGCCCACCGGCCCGTTCGATAGCTACGGTGTGTTGCCACTCCAGGTGTTCAACTGGGCGCAGCGACCGCAGCAAGATTTCAAAGACCTCGCGGCCAGCACCATCATCGTGCTGATGGGAATCCTCATCAGCCTCAACTCGATTGCGATCATCATGCGAATGCGTGCCCAGCGGCGAGCCTAAATCCTTCGGGCTTCTGGCCCCTTATTACGAGCAGTTGATGCAGTCGGTCCCCTACGACATGTGGGTGGACTACTACCGCTTGCTCCTGCTCACCTACGATCAGGACCCGAACCACATTCTGGACGTCGCCTGCGGCACCGGCAAGGTCGCGCGCGCGCTTTCGCGGGTGGGCTACCAGGTCACCGGGTTTGACCTCAGTGCCGCCATGATCGAAGCGGCAAAGCGCAAGCGCAATCCTGGGCCGCATCCGCTGACGTTCCGCGTAGCCGATGCGACCAACTTTGAGTTTGGCGAGCAGTACGACGGCGCGTATTCCTTCTTCGATTCTCTTAACTACATCCCGACGCTGGAGGGGTTCCGGGCGGCCCTCGCCCAGGTGCGCAAGCACCTTAAGCCGGGGGCGGCGTTCATTTTTGACCTCAATACGGCCTACGCCTTCGAAGAAAAGCTCTTCGACATGTCCGACGAGCGCAAACACCTGCGCTTGCGCTACCGCTGGAAGGGCGACTACGACCCCGTAAGCCGCATCATCCAGGTGCGGATGCAGTTTTGGCCGCGCGATGGGGAACCGTTCCAGGAGGTGCACGTCCAGCGGGCGCACCGTTCCGAGGAAGTCGTGGAAGGCCTTTACGACGCCGGGTTTGAGCACATCCACTGCCTCGCCAGCTACACCCTGGACCCGCCGACCCGGACCAGTGACCGAGTTCATTACGTTGCCTGGTAACGGACGTCTAAACTGAGACTATGACCTTCGTTGCTTGCACAGCGATGCTCGCCCTTGCTCAACAACCCGCGAGCGCGGACCAGGTGTGGGATCGCGGATTCGACACCGTGCTGGCCGAGATCGCGAAGGAGCAAACCTTTGGCCAGAGCCCGGTACTGGCCGTCGGCCCGCGTCGCGTCCTGCTGATTGACTTTGCCGACACCCGCGCGCCCGTGGGCTTGATGAATGTGCAACTCGCGAGCCTGGATTTGACCGTGCTCGGTACACGCCCCACCACGCTGAATTCGGTACGCATCGTGCGGCGACCCTGGGGGCAAGACGAAGCCAATTGGAGCCTGGCCCAAGGCACCCGTAAGTGGCAGCGAGGTGGGGCCGAAGGGAGCGAGGACAGCGAAGATATCCCCGGCGTGACCATGAGCCAGAGCCCGAATGGAGTCCGCATTGAAGGGCTGCGCGGCGCGGTGCAAGAGATGATTGACCACCCGTTCAACCATTACGGGCTGGCGATTGAGTTTGGGCAGATGGCCGAGATTCCTTCGTTTGAATCGGCGCAGGGCTATCCCCGCTTGGAGGTCAAAGCCTCGTGGATGACCCCGGCTGCCGTGGACGCCACTCTGGAAGAACCGAAACTGCAAGTGGACAGCACTGGCGCGCGCCGCTGGAGCGTGACTGTGCGGAACACGGGCACGGATACTCTCCCCGCTGGGTTGATGTCGTTCGCTGGCGCCAATGTGGGAGCCATCAGCACCCCGCCGCTCGGGCCGGGGGCCTCGCAAGAGATTCCGGTGGCCTTGCCCGCGAATAGCGGCCCGGTGGTGGCCAAGCTGGACGTGGCGGGCGACACCATCTCCCAGAACAACTCGGTCCGCATCTATCCGATGGCCACGCCGGCCGTGGGGGCATGGTTGCCGCACGAGGTGCGCCACGCCAATGAAGTCGGGCTCCCCACCTCCCGCACCGCCTATGCCATGAGCGGTAGCCAAGGGCGCCTTGCACACACTGGGCTGATGATTGATGCTTCGATCCCATTCTGGGAAATGACGGCCAACCGCGACCGCCGCGCCGACTTCATCTTGCCGCCCAGTGCTCCACGCACCCTGGCGGTGTGGGATTGGCCGGAGGAATCGCCGTGGGACGACTTCCGCGCCAACATCCTCCCCAATGACTTCACCGCGTGGCTGCACGCGAAAGCCACGATGAAGGCCGCCGACCTCGACAAGATTGAGGCCGGTCCCACCACCCTCATCATTGACCTGCGCGACGCCAGCAATCAGCGCATTGAGGGGGCCAGGGTGATGGTCTTGAACGCAGACCAAGGCGCCGAAGTCGCCCGCACGCCCAACGGACTCTTCCCGATCTCCCGCAAGGACAAGCAGGGCTGGAACGCCGAGGGCAAGGATGTCCCCGTGACGGTAGCCCAAGGCAGCGATGTCGCGGAGGTTGTCATTGATTCCAGCCGCTTGCTGTACGAGCGCCTGGTGACGGGCCAAGCCGCCGCCTGGATTCATCTCCGTGCGAACCTGAGCGACCGGCCCGTGGACCGTGCCAGCGACCTCACCCAAGGCCGCGAACCCGAACCTGTAGACATCCCGCAGCCCGCCCAAGCCGCCTTTGCGGTGGGCATGGAAGGCCGCGTGACCGAAGTGATTTACGACATCAGCCGCGACCGGCAAATTGGCGGCATCACCTTCGATGGCCCCGCTCCGCTCCGCATGGAACTTCGCACGCGCCGCACCGGAGAACCCGGCACCGGTAGCCGCTGGATCCGCATTCCCTATGTCAGCCAAATTGCGGCGGGCCCGGGCGGGATGTACGCCGCGCGGTCCGTGCAGGCTCGCTACGTTTACTTGCGCGCGGTGTGGCCGGTGGGCGCCACCCCCAGCCCGATGCGCGTCCACCCCATCGTCCAGGCCGGAGGCACTCCCTAATGCCAACCCTCTTCACCAAGATCCTCAACGGGGAAATCCCGGGCGAGATTCTCTACCAAGACGACCACTGCTTCGCCATTCGGGATATCAACCCGCAGGCCCCGGTGCACATCCTTATCATCCCGAAGACCGAGATTGAAGGCGTGGCGACGGTGGAACCCCACGGCGACCACGAGCGCCTGCTTTACGCCGCTCGCCTGATTGCCGAACAGCAGGGCCTGACGGACGGCTACCGCCTGGTGATTAACCAAGGCGCGCAGGCCGGGCAGACCGTGCCGCACCTGCACGTGCACCTGCTGGGCGGGCGCGACCTAAGCTGGCCCCCGGGCTAGTCTTGTGCCCGTCGCCTCCGGACCAGTAAAGTCAAGCGCGATGCGCACGCAAACAGGCCTGGATGTTTGGATTGAAGAGGGCTTTGCCGCGGTGCGCGGCCAGCGCGTCGGTTTGGTGACACACCAAGCCGCCATCGCCTCCGACCTGGTGCACAACCTCGATCATTTCTTGCGAGCCGGCGTGAATGTGGGCGCCGTGTTTGGCCCCCAGCACGGAGTGTGGGGGCACACCCAAGACAATATGATTGAGTGGGAGGCTACCGCGACGAGCGCACCGGGCTTCCCTTCTATAGCCTCTATGGCGAAACGCGCGAACCCTTCGATTCTATGCTGGCCGGGCTGGACCGCTTGGTGTTTGACGTGCAAGACGTCGGTACCCGGGTCTACACCTTCGTGTGGACGCTGGCCTACTGCCTCAAGGCCTGCGAGCGCAACGGCATCCCGCTGACCGTCCTCGACCGCCCCAACCCCATTGGCGGAGCGGTGGAAGGCCCGCTTCTCGACCCCGCCTTTGCCAGTTTTGTCGGCCTCCACCCCTGCCCGCTGCGTCACGGGCGCACGCTCGGCGAGATGGCGATGTGGATGCGCGATACGTTCTATCCCGACACCGAAGTTGAGGTCGTTGCCTGCCGAGGGTGGCAGCGGGACATGATGTTCGAGGCCACTGGCCTGCCCTGGGTGCCGCCCAGCCCCAACATGCCAACCGTGGACACGGCCGTGGTGTATCCAGGCATGGTGCTGATTGAGGGCACTAACATCAGCGAGGGCCGGGGCACCACCCGCCCCTTTGAGACCCTCGGCGCTCCGTGGCTCGATCCCTGGCAACTGTGCGAGGAGTTGAACGGGCTAAGTATGCCGGGGGTGTGGTTCCGACCCATCACGTTCCAGCCCACTTTCCACAAACACGCCGGCCAGGTGTGCGGAGGGGCATACGTTCACGTGACTGACCGAGCCGCCTTCCGCCCGGTCGAGGCGACGGCCCGGATGTTCCAGGTCATTTGGGCCCAATCCGAGGGTCAAATGCGCTGGAACGATCCCCCGTATGAATACGAGGATGTCCTGCTCCCCATCGACATCCTTTGGGGGAGTTCTTTC
This sequence comes from uncultured Chthonomonas sp., assembly GCA_964627705.1. GTDB lineage: Bacteria > Armatimonadota > Fimbriimonadia > Fimbriimonadales > Fimbriimonadaceae > JAHBTC01. Next base: position 22,774 of record CAZVHE010000013.1, on the reverse strand, counting down.
CTTCGATCCTTTGTCGAAGAGAGGCAGGATGTGGATAAATTGCGGGAAAACCTGTCCGTTACACCATGCTTTGGACCCCGCATGGAGTCCTACTCTTAACATTTCGATAACCGTTTCGGCCCATACTTGAGACTCCGTTCCCCGGACTCGAGGACGAATCATGCAGAAGAAGGCCTTCACCCTTATCGAACTCCTGGTGGTCATTGCCATCATCGCCATCCTGGCGGCGATCCTCTTCCCGGTTTTTGCGCAAGCGAAGGCCGCGGCGAAGAAGGCGGCAGCCATCAGCAACCAAAAGCAAATCGGCACCGCGCTCCAGATTTACATGGGCGACTACGATGACGTATACCCGCGCAACGACGACTGTGAACTGAACAGCTCGCTCAACCCCGCCAACAACAATATCGCCGCGGGTACGGATCCGTCCCCGTGGTGCAACGGCACCAACGGCTTCCCGTTCCGCATGAACCACTACTCCTGGCAGAAGTGGGTTCGCCCCTACACCAAGAACGTGCAACTGTTCGAGCACCCGGGTCGCGCTAAGCTCAACCCGAACACGGCGTCCTGTCCGAGCGGTCAGTACAGCCAGTGCGGCCAAATCATGGGTGGCTTTGCCATCAACCTGGCCCTCACCGGTGCTCTGAACACCTGGAACCGCTCCGCGACGGCCGCTGGTCGCACCCGCAACAGCTGGCTCGGCGGCACGGGCACCTCGGTGCCGAACGTGGGCGACGCCATGTTGCTGATGGAATTCTCCAACCCGGACATCAACTTCGCTCCGGTCGTGGTGGACGCCATCAACAACCCGCTGGTGGACCAAACCGTCTATCCGATGGCCATCCGCGAGTTCTGGGCGGCCAACTTCATGAAGCTCAACGCTTCGTGTGTGGCCCAAAGCGACCCGAACCCGAAGGTCACCTTCGCGGGCGTCGTGGTGGTCGGCCATGCTGACACCAGCACCAAGGCTTACCCGGTCAAGCAGTTCCTGTCGCGCACTCCGTCCGCTGCCGAATACGGTGTGCCGGTGGATGCCAACGCCCAGTGCGGGATCTCCTCGGGCACCTATCGCCCAGGCGTGACCCCGAACACGGGCATCAACTACCCGATGTGGGCCCTGGGTCAGTAACAATCCATGCGATACCTACTGGCTCTGCTCGCTCTTACCTCCATCATGTTCACCATCGGTTGCACCGGTGGCGACGTGACGGAAGATAGCGCTCAATCGGATTACGCGGATCGCGAAAAGAAGGCGGCTGAACTCGAACAGAAAGGCACGCCGAAGTTCGACGACTCGCCGTAGTCTGCAGAGACTCGTACGTTCAAGCCGGGCTCGCCAGAGATGGCGGGCCCGGTTTGTTATAATGAAGTCACAGTGCGCATGAAACTTGGCGTCATTGTCGTCCATAACCGAGACCGTAACCGGTTGACCGAGAGCCTCCTGAAGGCGGGGTTCAAGTTCACCGTGATCGGCTCGACGGGCGGTTTCTTGCGCGAAGGCAACTCTACCATCCTCACCGGGTGCGAGGACGACCAAATCGACACGCTGAAGGCGATTGTCAGCGACAACTGCCAGGCCCGGGAGCAGATGGTGAACCTGGCCCCCTACGAAAGCACCCCCGCCACCACGGGCTTTATGGCCGCGCCGGTGAAGGTACCGGTGGGCGGCGCCGTCCTCTTTGTGATGCCGGTGGACGAGTTTGTCCGCTTCTGACCCTCGCCTGGAACGTCTGATTGACCGCCTCGTCCAGCCAGAGAGCGGGGTCCACGCCGTACTGCTCTACGGGTCTGGGCAATCCCCGATTCGGCACTGGATGATGCAATTGGTTTCCATGTGGGCGTGCAAGCAACCCACGGCTACCGGTCCGTGCGGCGATTGCGGGCCGTGCCGTAGCGAGAACGGCGGGGTGGATGTGCAGATCATCGAGCCCACCAGCAACCCGCCCGTCATCAACCTCGAGATGATGACCGAGGTGGACCGTCCGGTGAAGTGGGAGGGCGTACCGGTGAGGCGCTTTTTGCGCACGCCGCCCATGATGTCGCCGCGTAAGATCGTGGCAATCACCGATTTTGACCGGGCCAACCACCGGGCTGCCAACGCCCTGCTCAAGACTTTGGAGGAGCCCTCGCCGTACGCCCGGCTCGTGCTGACCACCACGCGCCTCAGCCGGGTGATGCGCACCATTCGTTCCCGGTGCCTGTGCGTAGGGGTGCCGGAGCCCCTCATTTCTACGGGGTTTTGGTCCAAGACCATCGAATCGGAAGCCGGGCAAGAGTGCCTCGCCGAACTCGACCAAATCCTCCGCACGGCCGTGGACGCACCTGACGGAGCGGCCCTGCGCACGGGCGATCAGCTTCGGAAATGGGCGTTGCAGTGGCAAAAGACAATGGAAGTGAGCGACCGAGCCGCCCTCACCGATCTTTTGCAATTCACCGGAGATTGGTTGAGCCACACGCACCCAGAGCGGTACAATTTGATAGCAGCAATTCAAGAGTCTCATCGATTGATGGCCTCGGCCCACCCGACCCTGCTTCTGGACGTTCTGAGTTTGGAACTCACCGGAAGTAGCCGGTCCTAGTGCGGAACTAGGGGGACGAGCCGCTTCGTAAAGCAGATATTCATTGCGCTCGGACAGGCAAATATGGCCAGTTGGACTCAGATTTTCACGCGTTCCAAAGCCACCTCGAAAGAGGTCTTTGAGCAGCATATGGCGGACTCTTATCGGAGTGCATACCACTTGGCGTACCGGCTGAGTGGCAACGCCGCCGATGCCGAGGACCTGCTGCAAGAGACCTATCTGCGCGCCTACCGCTTCTTCCATCGTTACGATCCGGCCCTTCCGTTCCAAGGCTGGCTGTTCCGGATCATGACGAACGTCCACATCGACCTGCGCCGCAAGGCCAAGCGACTGTGGGCCGTGAGCCTGGATGCGCACGAGGAAAGCGAGCGATCGTGGGAGATTGCGGACGAATCCGGCCTGGCCGATCAAGCCATGGCGGACAACACGCTGGCCGAACCCCTTGAGCGCGCCCTTGCAGAAATGAATCCTGATTTTCGACTGGCGATTTGGCTTGCCGACGTGGAGGGTCTCTCGTATGAAGAGATCGCCGAAACCATGGGCACTAGCGTCGGCACGGTTCGCTCCCGTGTTCACCGAGGCCGAAAGCAGCTCCGCAACCGCATGGAGCGAATGGGCGTGACGTCCGCCCGGGGGATGATGTGAACCACTGCGAAGGTCGAGAGGCCATGATTTCGGCCCTGATCGATGGCGAATTGATGGGCAAGGAGATGCTTGAGGTCAAGTCGCACTTGGCACAGTGCCCGGCCTGTCAGCAAGCCTACGATGACCTGAGGTCGCTCAAGCTCAAACTAGCGCTGATGGTGATGCCGGAGGTCAACGACGAGAGCTTCGACCGAGTAAAGGCCGGATTTGAGGCCAAGCTGGCCGCCCAGAGCGCCCCGCGTTACCCGCGTCACATCTGGACCGGGATGGCGGCGGCTTCGGTATTGGCCGTGGTCCTCGCAACTTGGCTGGCCAATCCCCGGGGATCAAGCCCGGTGACTGAATTTGATGAAAGCATTGACCAGGCTTACGCGGCCGGTGCCGCTCCGGCCATGGGGAGTACGCCGATTGTTCCCGCAAATTACTCGGGCTGGTAGCGCCCTTTCCCTCGCGCTGCTGGTGAGCCTGGCGGCGGCCGATGATGCCACCGACTTGCTGATGAAGGGTCTGCAGGCGTCGACCAAGGTGACGTCCATTGCGGTGCAAAAGCGGCCTGAGGGCCCAGGGCAGCCGCGCATGGTCAAGGTGTTCACCTCCCCTAGCTACGGCCAACTCACGCACTACCTGCAACCGCTCGACGCCCAGGGACGCATTGTCTATGACGATCGTAAGGTGCGCCGCACGTTTTTCCCGGATGACAACAAGGTGATCGAGGAGACCTCGAACCGCACCTATCAGTGGGCACCGGACCGCAGGATTGCGCTCATTCGGCAGAACTACACCGTGCGCATGGGCGAACGCACCACCATTGCGGGCCGCTCAGCGAACGAAGTCCGCATCATCCCTCGCTACGATAGCGTGGCCACCCACCGAATGTGGATTGACCGTAGCACCGGGTTTGTGCTTCGGTACATCATCGAGCCGCCCACCGGGGCTGCGATGACCGTGACTGACACGGTGAGCGTCGAGTTTCCCCGGCAACTTAGCCGCGAGTCATTCCGCTTGCCGCTTCGTGAAAACACGGACGTCGTGCGCCTGTGGGGCCCCCAAACCCTGGCTAGCGTACGCGAAAGTGAACGCTTCACGCGCATCAATCCGCCTTTGCCCCGGGCCTGGCCCGATGGATTTCGCATGGAAGGGGCCCAAATTATTGGCACTCAATCCAAGCCCATCCTTGCGATCCGCCTGACGGACGGCATGACCCCGGTCTCGGTCTACATCTGGAACACCGACCAACACAAACGCAGTCCCTTCCGCAGTGGGCCCGTTAAAATCGTGGGGGTGCTGGGTATCAACGCGCTCGGTGGAGTTCGCGAAGACCTGCTGAAGAGCTGCGTTTCGGCCGTAGCTCAGGGCGCCGAGTGGGCCCCGGAACGAAACGATATCGTTTTGACGTTGCCAGAAATAGTGAACGGGACAGCGACTCGGATTCCCGAAGCGTACGCTCCGATCCCCTAAAAACCAAGGAGTTCCATGAAACTGATCGAAACCTTTGTTCGTCGCCCAGGCATTGCCGTCACGGCGGGTGTCCTGATTCTTGGCGCCGGATTGGCGCCGGCTATCGTTCTGCCGAAGTGGTTTCAGAACCGAATGAGCGCGGGCGCGCCGACCGCGGCTCCGGCCCGCCTGACCAACCAACCGAACCTGGAGATTAGTTCGGTCCCCTCGTTGGCCAGTTTCGAGAATGAGATCACGAATCTCTCCGAGAACGCCCGGCAGGCGGTGGTGAACCTCTCCAGCGGCCAAGGTGCGCAGGGTTCCGGTTTCATATACCGCGCCGACGGGTGGATCGTGACGAACGACCACGTGGTGCAAGGTGCCAAGACGGTGAAGGTCACCCTGGCCGATGGCCGCGAGTTTGATGGGCGCGTGATTGCGATGTCCGACTCAACCCTCGACCTCGCCATGGTGAAAATTGATGCCCGCGACCTGCCCACGCTCAGCTTGGCGAACAGCGACGAAGTCAAGATTGGCCAGTTCGCCATCGCCATCGGCTCCCCGTTTGGTCTGGAGAACACTGTCACCATTGGCCACGTGAGCGGCCTCGGTCGTAGCTCGATAGTAGGCGGCGGCGGTGCGGCCCGCAGCTACAGCGGCATGATCCAAACCGACGCGGCCGTGAACCCCGGCAACTCGGGCGGCCCGCTGATTGACCTACGCGGAAACGTGATTGGCGTCAACAGCTACATCTACAGCCGCACGGGTGCCAGCGAAGGCATCGGCTTTGCCATCCCCGCCAAGACGGTGCGCGTGGTGGCCGAAGAAATCATCGCCACCGGCAAGCTGCAACGCGGCTTCATGGGCTTAATCCCGACCGACCTGCGCCCATTTGAGAAGCGCCAACGCAACCTGGAAGGGGCGAAGGTGCAAGATGTGAGCGCCGACACTCCGGCCTCAAGGGCAGGCCTGAAGGCCGGTGACATCCTCACCGAGATCGGCGGCCGCCAGATTAAGAGTGAATTGGACGTTCGCATCGCGATGATTGAAGCCAATCCGGGTGATTCGGTGCCGGTGACTTACTACCGCAACGACCAGCGCATGACGACGACTATGAAGGTGGAAGGCCCGCCGGCTGAGCAAAACATCAGCCAGGTGGTACCGGACCGCATGCAGCGCATACCGGATGAACTCCGCGAATTGTTCCCGGATATTCAAGAGCGACTGCAGCCGGACAGCCGCGAGGAAAACGAGGCCCCGCAAGCGGTGCCGCGCCGCCAGCTACTGGGTGTGACCCTCGGGAAGATTGAGGCGAGCGACCGCGAGATGTACGAGCTCCCCGACAACTTGAACGGGTTTGTCATCCGCGACGTGCAGGCGAACTCGAACGCCAGCCGACTCGGCCTCAAAGCCGGCGACGTGATCACCGAGGTCAACGGCCGCGAGATCAAGGAGCTGGAGGACGTGGCCAAGGCCCTGACCAGCAAGACGAACGAGATTGCGGTGAAGTACCAGCGCTACGTGAATGGCAACCCTATCCACGGCCAGGCCAAGATCACGCTGAACTAAAGCCTAAGCGGGCGCGGGTCCGCACTCTTGGCACCGACCAAGAATCTCGACATGGATCGCTCGGGGGGAAAACCCCCGGGCGATCATGTTTTCGGTGGCCAGATTCTCCTGCGCGGTGGTGAGTTCGGATTCGAATACCTTGCCGCACCCCTCGCACACGGCGTGGAGCTGTTGATTTTGGTGGTCGTGCGCCAGCCGGCAAGGGGCAAAGGCATCCAGCATGCCAATCCGGTGCGCCACCCCAATCTCCTGCAGGGCCGAGAGGATGCGATACACCGTCACCGTATCGATGTGGCCGCCAGACTCCAGTACTCGATCTCGCACGGCCGCCACCGTCAGGGGTTGCACGCTCTCGTCGAGGGCTTGAAGGACAAGCCGACGCGGCATGGTGATGCGGAGACCTCGGGATTTCATGCGCTCGAGGGACTGCAAAACGAACTCAGAAGCGGTTCCCGACATCTCAAACTCAAGCGTACCAGCACAAAGTTCGCGATTCTGGTTCATATTGACTTGCGTTCCGCGGAAGAATGTGGGCAAACTAGGGCATGCTTCCGGGGTAACCCTCGAAAGCAGACCAATTGAGAGTCGAGATCTATGCGGTTTTATAATTTGAAGACCCGGTCCCACGTGGACGTGCCGGAATCCGCGGTGCGAAAGATGAAGTCCATTCGCCAAACCAAGAACGGCGAGCAGACCCGCCATATGTTGTGGGCAGAGCACGACGGGCAGAAGCTGTACAAGTTCGTGAGCGCGGACACCTACGGCAAGACGGACGTCCCCGAACAGAACGCGAAGTAAGGGGATCGTTCATTCTCCGAGCCGGCCTGGACTTCTTTCGAGAAGCTCAGGCCGTTTCCTTTTCTCCCCCTGGTCTCACTGAACCCTGACGCCAACCCTACGTCTATCCCCTCCAATGGCGCTGCAAACTGACGAGCAGAAAATCCGGCACCTTCTGCGCCGCTTCGGCCTGGGGGCGAGCGTCTCCGAAATGGAGTTCTACGGCACGCGGGGCTACCGCACGGCCGTGGACCGCTTGCTGGAGTTTGAAGATCGATCCGAAGGCTACGATCTGACCGTCGAGGATTTCCGGAATCGTCAAAACAACGCCCTCCCGCCACCGGCTGTGCAAAACGCATGGATAACGCGCCTGGGTGTCACCGGCTACCCGCTGCAGCAAAAGCTCACCCTCTTTTGGCACGACCACTTCGCTACCAGCCTAATGAAGGTGGACAAGAGCGCGGCGCTCATGCAACACGTCGAGACCCTGCGCAAGTACGCGCTCGGGCCGTTCCTCACGCTCCTTACTGAAGTCAGCAAGGACCCCGCCATGCTCTTTTGGCTGGACAACTGCCAGAACACCAAGGACAAACCGAACGAGAACTTTGCCCGCGAGGTGATGGAGCTCTTCACGCTGGGCATCGGCCACTACGAAGAGGAAGATATTCCGGAGGTGGCGCGCGCGTTCACAGGGTGGACGTTCTCGGTTCGGGGGCCGCGACTCGCGCCCTTCCGGGGTGCGATCTTACCCGGGCGGCAACTGGTTTTCTATTACGACCGCGCGCAGCACGATAACGGGACGAAAAAAATCTTGGGCAAGACCGCGAACTTTGACGGGGATGCCGTGCTGAAGATGCTGGTCGAGCACCCGCAGACCGCTCGACACCTCGTCTACAAGTTCTGGGAGTTCTTTGTCTATCCCAAGCCAAAGGACGAACTGGTGGAGGAGATTGCCCAGGCGTGGCGCACCAAGGGCATGGTGATCAAGGACTTGGTGCGTCTGGTGGCCCTGCACCCCGAATTTTTGAGCGAGCGAGCCGAGCGCGCACTGGTCAAGAACCCGGTGGATTTCATCATCCCCTCTCTGCGTGCACTGGGGGTTTACAACGATCCCTTGCGGGAATACATGGGCAATCGCACCGAGGAGCGTGCCCCCGCCCGCTTAGTGGCGATTTCTCGCATCGCCCAGGCCGGCATGAGCGGGATGGGCATGAAGCTGCTAGAGCCACCTGATGTGGCCGGCTGGTTGTGGGGTGAGGCTTGGATCAGCAGCGCCACCATGGTCGAGCGCGTGAAGTGGGCGGATCGCCTCTTTGCCGATCGCCCGAGTGGCGGCATGAACCCCTCCATCGGCTTCCAGGTGTTCCCTCTGATTGCCCAGTATCCCAATCCGGCCGGACTAGTGGCGGCCATGGTGAAGTGGTTTGATGCCGAGCTGCCCGCCGCGAAGATCAAGCAGTTGGAAGAAGCCGCCCGCCTGGCGTGCGGCGAGCGCATCACGCCGCGCAACGCCCAAGCCGGAGCGCGGGCCGTGGCCCGGCTGATCTTCGGGTCACCGGAATTCCAAATGGCCTAAGGTTTGCCACCGCGCCCCGCAGGATTCCGTCTAACGAAACATGGAGAATCGCCCCATCCAGGCCCCAGGCCGCCCTTGGGGAACCATTGTTTCGTTGCTGACCGCGCTGATTTACGGTGCGTCACCGATTGACATCATCCCCGACCTCATCCCGCTCTTAGGCTGGAGTGACGACGTGGCCGTGGTCGCCACATTGGTAGCCTATGCCGGCGTGGCGTACCTCCGATGGAAGCGCGGCCAGGCCGCCCCGGGCCGGGCACCCCAAGCCCCGTACGCCCCCAAGGGGACCGAAAGCCACATTATTGAAACCACTATTGCCAAATAGTTGCAATACTTGGCCCCTTCAAGTGCATACTGTTTGTATGTACCGAAGGGGCTTTACTTTGATCGAGCTGTTGGTGGTCATCGCCATCATCGCCGCCATCCTGTTCCCGGTCTTTGCACGGGCCAAAGAAGCCGCCAAGAAGACGTCCGACCTCAGCAACATCAAGCAGATCGGCATTGCCTTGCAAATTTACGCCGCCGACTGGGATGACAACAGCGTGGTGAAGGACGAAGACACCGGCTATGACTGGTTCGACCCGCTCTACCCCTACGTCAAGAACCGCCAAGTCTTTCGCACGCCCGCTTACCGGGCCGAAGACGATGAACCCGCCACGGACTACCTGATCAACGGCCTCTTTGCCCACGGCGCGAGCCTCACCTCGTTCGAGTATCCGAGCGAGCAGATTGCCCTCGCCCCGCGCCTGAAGGGCGTGGAAGACACCGACTACCACCCGTGGCCGGAGGACGGAACCAGCTGGGACGATGAATCGCTGTACGAAGAGGACGGCGAGAACTGGTTCAGCGAGCGCCTTGATCAGAAGCGGTTTACGGAAGGTGCCAACTACGGCCACGCGGACACCAGCTCACGCTTCTATCGCTTCGAGCAGACGCTGGCAGGCTTCCCCTTCCCGGGCCGCCACAATCCGGAACGCAAGTTCCTCGACTTAGGCCACAGCCACTAAGCGCTATTCAAACAGCTGGGCCGCAAACACGTCCGGATCAAAGTCTTGCA
>CAZVHE010000013.1:0-13127 GCA_964627705.1 uncultured Chthonomonas sp. | reverse complement strand
CTGATCCGGGCGTTCGCCCAGGCCAATGAGCTTGACGGGGATGCCCAATCGCTCATGAATCCCAATCAGGGCGCCGCCCCGGCTGGTGCCATCCAGCTTGGTCAGCACCAGGCCGGTCACCTTCGCGGCGGCGCGGAACTCTTCCGCCTGCCGGATGGCATTCTGGCCGGTGTTGGCGTCCAGCACCAGCAGCACCTCGTCGGCCGGACGGCCGTGGGCCTTCTCCAGCACTTTGGTGATCTTGCCCAGTTCGTGCATCAGGGCGGCCTTGGTGTGCTGGCGGCCGGCGGTGTCGGCAAGCACGAATTCGATATTGCGGGCCTTGGCGGCGGTCACCGCGTCAAAGATCACGCTGCCGGGGTCGGCGCCGGGCTGGGCGTTGATGAATTCGGCCCCGCTGCGCTCGCTCCACAGCTTCAGTTGGTCAATGGCGGCGGCGCGGAAGGTGTCGCCGGGAGCCAACAGCACCTTGCGGCCCTGCCCCACCAGGCGCGTGGCCAGCTTGCCGATGGTGGTGGTTTTGCCCACCCCGTTCACGCCTACAAACAGGTAGACCGTGGGGTTGACGATGTGACGATAGAGGGCGGATTTCGCCTTTTGGTCAAATCGGCGGCGGATGGCCTCTTGCAGGCGGTCCTTGATGCCGGCGGGGTCGGTGATGCGCTCCGTGCGCACGGCCTGGCGCAGTTCTTCCAGGATCTCGCCGGTGACGGAGATGGGGGTGTCGGCCTGGAGGAGGGCTTCTTCCAGGTCTTCGTAGAGCGCTTCGTCAATGACGCCCCGACCGAGCAGCCGGTCCACCCGCTGCATCATTCCCCGAAACATGGCCACGGGTTAAGTATGACGCGCCGGGGGCGGGGGGCTCCGGGGCGGGGCTATGCATGGCTCATAGCTTGACAACCCCCGTAACTTGTTGGTAGGTTGAGAAGTCAGAAGGTACAGCTTGGCCAGCCGAGCTTTCTGAACCTATTGGAGTTGAGTTGATGAAACTGCGTCCCTCCTTGTTCGCCATGGTGGCGCTTGGCGTGATGGCGCTCGGGGCCGGAGGCTGGGTTTACCGCGACCAACTCGCCTCTCTGGCAACAGGCCGGGTGGACACGCAAGCGCGGATGCGGCAGGTTCTAATTGCCTTCCAGGTGGATCCCAATCTGGCGTCGCAGGCCAAGGCAATCAACGGTGCTCTCCAGATTGGCAATGAGGTCGTTGAGGCTCACGTAGACGAGTATTCTGGACAACTGGTTTCGATAGGTCGATCTAGGGAGTTCTATAGCGAGAACCCTTACAAACCTGACGGCCCACACATAGTCCGATCTGAGGCTCAGGCGAAGGCGGTGATGGCCGCTTTCATCCGCGATGCGGGGGTGGAAATGGAGTCCTACGAGTTCGAGGAGTTCAAATCTCTCGAAGGTGAAGAAGCCACCCAGGCCGCTTACGGCCACGCGAGGAAAGTCTACATCGCCCGTTTCGTTGAACGAAAGAGTGATCCTCGCTTTGAGGCCACTACAAGTCGGAGCGGATTCATGGTGGTTGACGGCCAAACCGGAAAGTTACTCTCGTTCAACTCGGTTATCATGCCCGCGGCGGACCCGTGGGAACTTAACATTAGTGAAGCTAGGGCAAAGGAGATGGCCTTGGATGCTTGGCGCGAATCGGGGGCAAATATTGAAGGCTCTCAAGTGAACATTAGAGCGAAGTATGTGCGCACCGGAAACCCTCTGCTAATCAAGCCCGAAGATCGTTTGATCCCGGGGTACGTTCTCGGGGCTTCTGCTGGTCCAGATTCGTGGCACTGCTTTGCGATCATTGATGGGCGAAGCGGAAAGGTGATGCAGAACTCCTGCCAAATCCCCAACCGCATGCGCGGAGAGTAAGGCTGGTTTCTCTTTACCACACGTGCAAGGAGACGCGGCTTGACAACCCCCGAAACTTGTTGGTAGGTTGAGTGGTCAGAAGGTTACGCTTGGCGAGCCGAGCTTTCTGAACCTAATGGAGTTGAGTTGATGAAACTATGTCCCTCCTTGCTCGCCATGGTGGCGCTGGGGGTGATGGCGCTCGGGGCCGGAGGCTGGAGTTACCGCGACCAACTCACCTCTCTGGCTACAAGCCGAGTGGACACGCAAGCGCGGATGCGGCAAGTGCTGCAGGCCAGCAAAGAGGACCCTTCTCAAGCGAACCTGCTGATAGCGAAGAATGGGGGTGTCATGCTCGAAGCACCCTCGGTCCGGATTTGGCTAGACCAGCACACGGGGCAACTCATCCAACTGAGTCGACCGACGAGCTTTTTTACTTCGCATCCGATTAAGCCAGGCAGTGTCCATGAAGTGAAATCGGAGGCTCAAGCCGAGGCCGCCATGAGCCTCTTCCTGAAAGAGGCAGGCGTTGAAATGGAGGCGTATGAATTCACCCAATCCCAAACTCTCGAGGGCGAAGCTTCTCGGCAGGTTGTAATGGGCTTTGAGCGAAAGATCTTTGTGGCAAGGTTCGAGGAATCCAAGAGTGACAAACGGTATGTCTCCGCGGGTCTTCGCAAAGGCATCGTTGTCATGGATGCTGCGACGGGGCATGTCCTCAAGTACAACTCAAACGCTATTCCGCCCGCGGCCCCTTGGGGGGAGACCATTTCGGAACAACGGGCCGTGGAGATTGCACAGGAAGTTTGGCGCGGTTCGGGTGCTAACTTCGATCCTCGGCAAGTTCAGGCCAAGGCACAGTACATTCGATCCGGAAACTCCACGAAGGTCAAGCCGGAGGATCGCCTGGTTCCGGGCTACTACGTGACCGGATTTGTGAATGAGGAGTCGACGCAGTGTATGGCCCGAATCGATGCGCGGGATGGCTCGATCTTGCAACATTATTGTTGGAACGCAAGCCAAACACGAGGAGAATAACGCCGCACACAGCCCGGGCCGGGATTAGATTCTCTCCGTTCCCGGCAACCTGGGCTGAAAATCTGCGGTATTACACATTGCAATGACCACGATGATGCTGGCCCTGTGCCTGCTGCAGCCGCCCACCCTGAGCGCGGAGAAGCAAGCCGCGATTGCCGAAGTGCTGAAGCCCTGGCGCACCGAAGACGGCCCCGGCGGCGTGGTGGCCATCTATCACAACGGTGAGATTGTGATGCAAGAGGGTCTCGGACTGGCCGACCTGGAGCAGGGCACGCGCCTGACCCCCGAAAGCCGCATTGACATTGGCAGCATTACCAAGCAGTTTGTGGCGGCCAGCATTGTGCGGCTGGAACTGGAGGGCAAGCTCTCGCAAGAGGATTCCATTCGCAAGCACATCCCCGAGCTGCCCGAGTGGATGGAGGCGATCAAGCTGCATCACCTCATCCACCACACCAGCGGCCTGCGCGACTACCTGAACATGAGCGTGATGAGCAACGGCGGCGACCTGAACGATACGCCCGACCCCGACGAGCTCATTGAAATGATGAAGAAGCAGCGGGAGACGAACTTCCCCATTGGCGCGGCCGCGATGTATTGCAACACGGGCTATGCCCTGCTGGCCGAGGTGGTGAAGCGCACAGAAAAGACCGACCTGACCACCGCCACCCGCCGCCTGGTGTGGGAGCCGCTGGGGATGAAGGATTCGCTCTATGATGCCAGCGCGGACCTGCTGGTGAAGCAGCGCGCCAACAGCTACGTGCGCAACGGGCAAGGATTCTTGGCCATGCGCCTGCGGGCGAGCATTGTGGGGGACGGCGGCATGCTGACCACCACCGGCGACATGGCGAAGTGGTCGCGTTTTTTGGCCTCCCCCACCGAGGCCGAGCGCCCCTGGCACGAGGCGATGCTGAAGCCTTCGCCGCGCCCCTTCGGGCCGGGCACGCGTTATGCGGGCGGCTTGTTCCTTGACAAGCTGGGGACGGCCACGCGCATCCAGCACGGCGGGGACTGGAGCGGGTTCCACGCGATGTTCACGGTGTTCCCCGAGACGGGGTGGTCGGTGTTCACGGCTGGCAACGACGGCACCCAGCTGAGCAAGCAGATGAACGACAAGATCGCGCGAATTCTGCTAGACCTCCCCGAGCCGGCGGCCCCGGCAGCGCCAGCCGGGCAAGATTGGAGTCCGTTGACGCCCGAAATCCTGGCGGCCTACGCCGGGCGCTACGTGCTGAAACCGATCGAGTTGCCGGTGGAGTTTTCGGTGGAGGACGGGAAGCTCTTTGCCCTGCCCCAGGGCCAACCCAAGGTCGAACTGACCCGCACCGGCGAGCGCGAGTTTAGCTACGCGGCGGCGCAGGCCAAGTTCACCTTTGAGGCGCCCGAGGGGGGCAAATCGCCGGCGGTGGTGCTGGACCAGGGCGGCGCCAAACTACGCGGCCCCCGGGGCGAAGCCTTCGCCGCCACCGCCGAACAGCGCGCGGCGTGGGTGGGAGAGTTCTGGAGCGAAGAGCTGGAGTACGCGATTGTGGTGACCGAGAAGGACGATGCGCTGCAAGTGAAGATCAATGGCCACGACTGGGGGGCGGCCACCCTGGGCAATGCCAAGCAGCTGAGCGTGGGCGGTTTCCTGACCATCACCCCCGAAGGCGAAGGTGCGACGTGGCCCGCCATCCGGGTGGACGCCGGGGGCCGCGCAAGCCGCATGCTGTTCACCCGCCGCTAAGCGGGCTTGGTTGGGGAAAGAGGAAACCCGGGTCTCCGATGGGAGATCCGGGTTCCCATTTTGGGTAATTGAAGAGGCCTTGGCTTACTTGCGGCGGCGTCGAGCCAGAGCGAGCAGGCCCGCACCCAGCGCGATCATGCTGGCCGGTTCGGGCACCGCGGCCACGTTCGTCAGCGTGATGTCGTTGCTCGTTGGAGCCAAAACGCCAAATCCGATCATCCCAATGCTGTTCGGGTTCACCGTGGTGAAAACCGCACTGTAAGGGATGGTCAAGCTACCGTTGCCCGCGGCCACCGAGTAACCGGCGGAGGCATTGAAGGCCGTGAAATCAGCGTTCCAGGCATACACGTAGATCATCGTGTTGTTCTGGTCGTTGTTCTCGTAATCGAACTTGAACGCAGACTGGCTGCTGATGTCAATCGCCGGGCTGGCCGGGTTGAAGCTCGACAGGCCGAGCAGACCCGTGCCTTGGGCCGGCACCGAGCTCTTGAGGCTGGCCATGTAGTTGAAGTTCAACTTGGCATTGACGTTGGTGCCCGTGGAGATGAACAGCTTGCCGCCGGCCACTTCGGTGCGGATCGGTCGCGCGTTCGGGTTGGCAACAAAGTCGTGGGCCACGTAGCGGGTCGGCGCAATGGCAGTGATGCCGGTTTGAGACGTGTAGCTGTCCACCGACGTGTTGTAGACGTAGTTGCCCGTCGAGAAATCATCAATGATGATGTTTGCCTGGGCGGTCGCGCCGATGGCGACGAGGCTCAGGAGAATCCAACTCTTGTTCATGTTCTTTGTCTCCTTGTGTTAGTTGGCCTTGCGTCGACGAGCGAAGGCGGCCAAACCTGCTCCGAGAGCGATGAGCGTTGCCGGTTCGGGCACCGCGTTCACTTGGTCAATGGCGAGGTCGTTCCCCGTGGGCAGATAGATGTTAAAGCCCCAAGCTCCTACATTGGCAAGATTTAGGCCAGTGGTGCTGAAGTCAAAACTCACCGTACCGCCGCCGAGCGGAATGGGGAGAGCGGAGGAACTGAAGCCCGCACCGATTGTGCTACCCGACTTTTCGTAGGCGAAGAAGTTGATGGTGGCGTTGGATTGGTCGCTGGCGCTGAACACGGCTTCAATCGTGGATTGCCCGGTCAAATCAAACGCGGTGGGGAAGGAACCCGTGTCCCCGACGAGCAAGGCACCCGGGGCCGAAGCCGGGGCGCCGTTGAGGAGCCCACCAATGTGAGCGAACGAAAAGACAGCCCCGACGCCCGTTTCCGCTTCGACGAACAATTGTCCGCCGGCAATCTCCGAAGTCACGTAACGATTGTTCGGGTTCGTGATCATATTGTGGGCGCCGTAGCGCGTTCGAGATGCATTCACGAGTTCCGTGTTGTAGAAATCTTGGTTCGAATCCAGATAGTAGGAACCCGTGTTGAAGTCGTCCAGGACGACCGCAAACGCAGATGCGGATCCAATCAGTGCAAGTAGTGCGAATAAGGTCCTCTTCATAATAACTACCCAATCTAAATATACCCCTTCAAGACTGCTCTTTCTCCCAGGGCTCATGCGTTTCACCGAAAGATTGCAAACCTGGTAATCCCACCAGGGGAAAAGCAAAAAACCTCCCCGGCCTGGAGGGCGAGGAGGCTCTTGCTTCAAAGGATTTTGCGTTTACTTGCGGCGGCGTCGCGCCAGAGCGAGTAAGCCCGCGCCCATCGCGATCATCGTGGCCGGTTCCGGCACGGCGCGGATTTCCCCGAAGGCGATGTCGTTGCCGTTCGGGATGTCCACGCGGAGGCCGATGAGGCCCACGCTATTCGCCGGAACCGTGCTGAAAATGCTGCTGAACGGGATACTCAGCGTGCCATTGCCTACGGTCGGGTTAAAGACGGCGCTCACGTCGCTGTTGGCGAACATGTTGTCGTACACCACCACCGCGACGCCCGTGCTGGCCTGGTCGTTGCCCAGGTAGTCAATCTCGAGCGCGTTGTAGGCGCTGAGATCGAGGTTCATCGGCGTGTGGTCGCCCAGAGGCGGGAAGCTCACGCCACCGCTCGTCGGCGCGCCAGCGTTCAAAGCACCCGTGAGGATGATGAACGCGTTGCCCGCCACACCCGAGCCCGCCTGGATGACCAGGTTGCCCGAAGTGTTTTGCATCCGGATGAAGCGGTTGTTCGGATTGGCCGAGATGTCCGCGCTGTAAGTTCTAGCCCCGGCACCTGCAATTGCACCAACCGGGGAAGAATTGACAGAGTAGCCGTCGGAAGCAAACTGCGCAAACTGGTTGTCAGTAAACGTGTCAATCACCACTGCTTGCGACATCGCCGCGAGGGCAAGCAGGCTAATCGGTAAGAAAATCTTCTTCATGATGTCCTCTCCGGCGCCTTAGGCGCGCCGACTCCTGCGCAAAAGCGCCAACAAACCTGCACCCAGCGCCACCATGCTGGCCGGTTCCGGCACCGCATTCAGGCGGGTGAGGGTTACGTCTTGGCTGTTGTTCATGAAGGCGCGGAAAACCACGCCGTCCACGCTCGCCAAGTTGATATTGGTGAGGTTGATGCTCGAGAACGGCACCACAACTGAACCCGTGCCCGCCGTCACCGTAACCGGGGCGGACCATTCGAACACGTTGTTGGTGGTGTCAATAAAGCCCATCACGAGGTCGAAGTTCTGGTCGGCATTCTCGTAGCCCACCTGGAAACCGGTGTAGCCGGAGAAGTTCGCCGGGATCGCCGTGAACTGGTTCGCATTGAGCGAGCCACCCCCGAAGGAACCCGTGCCCGAGGTCAGACCACCAGCCCAGGCCAGAGTCACTTCGGCGTCCACGCCCGGACCCGTTTCAATGTAGGCCTTTCCGTCGCCCAGGATGTCCACGTAGACTTGGGCCGGGATTGGATTGGCATTGAAAAAGGTGCTGTGATAGCGGAGCGGCCCAACCGCATTGGGGACCGTCGTCGCACCAGTGAAATAGGCGTTTGCACCATAGATTGCTGAAAACAGCCCCGTGGTGAAATCGTCAATGACGACGGCATGAGCGGAGCCAACAACTCCCAACGCCGCGAACAAAAGCAATGTCCTCTTCATAAGCAGAGATGACCTCTAGATTCCCAGAGGGTACCACGCCGCATCGGTACAGATGACGTGAGAAACGCATTTCTGGTACTTATGCGAGGGTCAGCACCTTGCACGAACGTTATTCCGCCACGCGCAGCACGGACAGGAAGGCTTCTTGCGGCACCTCGATGCTGCCGATGTTCTTCATGCGCTTCTTCCCTTTCTTCTGCTTCTCCAGCAGCTTTCGCTTGCGCGAAACGTCGCCGCCGTAGCACTTGGCGATCACGTTCTTGCGGAACGGCTTGATGACGTCCGCCGAAATGATCTTGGAGCCAATGGCCGCTTGGATTTTGACCTCGTACTGCTGGCGCGGGACCACCTTGCGCAGCTGCTCCACGATGGCCTTGCCGCGCGTGTACGCAAACTGCTTGTTGACGATGAAACTGAGCGCGTCCACTTGGTCGCCGTTAAGGAGGATGTCCACCTTCACCAGGTCGCTTTCTTGGTAGCCGCTAAACTCATAATCCAGCGAGGCGTAGCCGCGTGTGCTGGACTTTAGCTTGTCGAAAAAGTCGAGAAGAATTTCACCCAAAGGCAGGCTGTAGTAGATAAGACAACGGGTTTGCGAGGGATATTCGGTCTTCTTGTAAACCCCGCGCCGGTCTTGGCACAGGTTCATCACCGCGCCTACGTAATCGTTCGGCACCATCACGGTGGCGTCCACCATCGGCTCCTCAATGCGCTGGATGTGGTTCGGGCTCGGGAGTTCGCTCGGGTTCGAGATATGGATCATCGAGCCGTCATTCATGTAGACCTGGTAGTCTACGCTCGGCGCGGTGAGGATGAGGTCAAGATTGAACTCGCGCTCCAGCCGCTCCCGGGCGATTTCCATGTGCAGCAAGCCTAAGAAGCCGCACCGGAATCCAAAGCCCAACGCCGCGCTGGTTTCGGGCTCGAACTGCAACGACGAGTCGTTGAGTTGAAGCTTCTCGATAGCCTCGCGCAAGTCCGCGTACTGGTCGCTATCCGTAGGATAGAGACCACAGAACACCATCGGCTTGGCCTTGCGATAGCCCGGCAGTGGCTCAACCGCCGAGTTCTCCGCACTCGTGATGGTGTCGCCTACCGCCGCATCGCCGATCGTCTTGATCGCGCCGGTCAGGAAGCCCACCTCACCGGTGCGCAGCGCCTGACCGCGCTCCAGACGCGGGCGAAACACGCCCACTTCGTCCACATCAAAGGTCTTGCCCGTGGACATCATGCGGATCTTGTCGCCCGGC
The DNA here is from genome assembly GCA_964627705.1 of uncultured Chthonomonas sp. Taxonomy (GTDB): domain Bacteria; phylum Armatimonadota; class Fimbriimonadia; order Fimbriimonadales; family Fimbriimonadaceae; genus JAHBTC01. The sequence goes on along the minus strand of CAZVHE010000013.1, from coordinate 4,200 downwards.
TTCACTTCGCCGTCCACTACGCGCACATAGGCCACCGCGCCTTGATAGGTATCGAAGTGCGAGTCGAAAATCAACGCGCGCAGGGGGGCATCCGGGTTGCCGCTCGGGGGCGGAATGCGCTCCACCACCGCTTCCAAAATGTCGGTAATGCCCATGCCGGATTTGGCGCTGCAAGGGATCGCCTCGCTCGCGTCAATCATCAGCGCGTTTTCAATTTCACCCTTCGCCATCTCCAGGTCGGCATGGGGGAGATCCATCTTGTTCACCACCGGGATGATGGCGAGGTCCTGATTCATCGCCATGCTCGCATTGGCAATGGTTTGGGCTTCCACGCCCTGAGTGCTGTCTACCACCAGCAGCGCACCCTCGCAGGCGTAAAGCGCACGGCTGACTTCGTAGGTGAAGTCCACGTGGCCCGGCGTGTCGATGAGGTTGAACTGGTAGGTTTTGCCATCTTTGGCCGTGAAGTTCATCCGCACTGCGGTCATCTTGATGGTGATGCCCCGCTCGCGCTCCAGGTCCATGGTGTCGAGCATCTGCTCTTGGGCATGGCCGCGCACCGCCCCCGTGACCTCCAGGATTCGGTCCGCAAGTGTGGACTTTCCGTGGTCAATGTGGGCGATGATGCAAAAGTTGCGAATTAGGGATTGGTCCATCGAAAGAGACCCGCGCGGCTTTCCTATTCTACTTGCGAGGCAGGGTTGAGGTTGGCCGAGTCCCTGTGCGGGCCGGCCGGGCATAAGGAGAAATCCCGCCCCCGGCCAGTGGCCAAGGACGGGATCTCGTCGTCAGTCGCCTGCGAGATTACGCAGCGCGGCGGCGGCGGAGCATGGCCAGGAGGCCAGCGCCGAGCGCGATCATGCTGGCCGGTTCCGGCACGGCGGTGATGCTGAACGCGAAGTTCGCGGCCGGGTTGCCACCAAAGTTGAAGTAGCTCCCCGTCGGGTTGTTGGCGAAGAAGCTGCCCGCGGTCGTCGTCTGGAAGAAGATGTCGTCGCTGGAGCCCACCGTCGGGCTGCTAATGGCCCAGCCGATGTTGTCGAGTTGAGCCGCCGTGGCACCGGTGGCACCCAAGTTGTTGTCGAACGTGAAGCCCGCCCACAGGAAGTAGTCCGCTGGCACATTCAGGCCCGGACCAATGGTGGCCGTGAAAGTCGTGGCCGAATTGGCCGCCATCGTCACGGGACTGAACGTGAAGCCCGCGAGGACGTTGCCTAGCTGAGTGCCAGTCGTACCCGGCAGCCCGTAGAAGCGGACGCGCGGTCGGAACGACACTTGGGTCGTGTTCGCATTCACTAGCGTGAACGAAAAGCCCGTGATTTGCTGACCGGCGAAAGCGTCCACCAGGTCCAAGTCATCGGCGATCAACCGGGTAATGATGTTCCCGGCTTGGTCAGTGGCACCACCCGGGGCGTAGAAGCTCGTCACCGAAGCCGGGATCGAGTCATACATCAGTGCCTGGGCGGAACTCATGGCTACGGCACCCAAAGCGAGGGCACTCAAAGCGAACTTATACATAAGGATCATCCTGCCCAGAAAGTTCCAGGCAGCTGAATGATGAACTTTAGCGCATAGTCATTGCTATGAATCACGCAATATCTGGCACATCTACCAGGGCCAAACCTAGCAATTCTATAGTGTCCGTCGCTTACTAGTTGCGGACTCGTTGGGTTTCGGCCAGCACTTCCTCGGCGACGGTGCCAATTTCTGGGGCGTGCGCATTTAGGAAAGTTCTTGCCCACTTGCCATTCGAGGTTTCCGCCTGCAAGGCCATCCAAAGAAGTCCGTCAAACCCGTTCTGTTTGGCAAACTCGGAGCGGGCAACGGCGGGCACCCAGCGCTCGGCCACGACCTTGGCTAGCTCTTGCGCGGCGGGCGCTTTGCGCATCCCGAACTCCGCAATCAGCGCACGGTACGTTCTTACGCTGCCCTCATCGAACTCATCGGGGAGCGAGCCTTCTTTAGCGAACTTGAGGAACTCCGCCAGACGGTTTTCCGGAATCTGCCGGGCACCCCACTGCAGCGCGCGTTCATCGCCATTCGCATCAAAGAGGATGTCGGGGGTGATCAGGGTTCCCCATTCCGAGCCATTGCGCCGCCGGGGCGCATAGTCCGCCACTTCTCGCAAGCATTGCAGATATGTGGCTTTGCTCACATTGGGTAGCAGGACGCCGCCGAGCTTGGCGTAGGTGGGTTCGTCGGTATACAGCCACACCCGGGCTTGATCCCACGGGCCCCGGAAACGAGACTCTTGAATCTCCTGCGCGAGCAAAACTAACCTAGAATCCCGCGCCGGCATGGGTACAAACCGCGTACTCGGCGTGGGTTCCTTCTTGTTCATATTTAGGCATGCAAACCGGAACCGCGTCGGTGCGGCTAAGAATGGATTCTTGTTAGCTTGGAACGCGAACGTGGTGCGGACGGTATCCACAATCATCCCGTTTTGCGTGGCGTCATCCAGGCACTGGAGGAACGTACCGGCCGGGAAATTGACTTCCATTTCGCTGGAGCCCGTCGCTTCCAGCGTGCCGTAGTTTAGGTTCTGGCCGGCCACCGTGATCTGCGCGTCGTGCTTGCGAAACAGCGCGGTGACGGAGTTTCGGTTCTTGTGCGCATCAGTAGGCAAAACCACATAGTCATCTCCCACTTTGAGAATGGGGTCTCGCCACTGCCCGATATCGCCCGTCTTCTCACAGGCGCATATCGTCGCGCCCGTGCCGGTGGGATTGGGGTTGATGCCACGCACCCGCCCGACAGTGAACGGACCGCGAGTCACAAAGTTCTTGTACTCTGCGTACTCTGGGGCTTCGGCACTGCCTCGAAAGAGCATGAATCGCACCTCCACCGTGGCTCGAACATCGTATTGCAAAGACTTGTAGCGCAGGGTGGTTTGGTGGCACGGCTGATAGACGCCTTCAGGATTGAGGTGACCCGGGTTCCAGGTGACTGGCTGATTGTTCTTGCGCAAGAAGTCGAAGGGCACCGCAATTGCATCCAACACCGCAAAGTCGTCCATCACCATGGGCATGCCGCGATTGTTGGAGGCCTTTACGAGGTCGCGGACTGACTTCCCGAGTTCGTTGATCCCCATTTGATCCTGTTCCAAGGGGCCGTTGGCAACGGAAATTGTATGATCCCGGTCACAAGGGCGATCACAGAGGCGGTCACATTCTCGGTGAGTAGCGTGGTCGGGTGGCGGTCCCTGACAGGCGTTGAGGCACACGGTCTCGGCGATCGTTTTGCCGGAGAGTGGCCCGTCCGGCACCGGAACAAACTCAAAGTTGACCCGCAGTGTGAGCCGCTCCGACCCCTGGAACCGCACATCGGGGTTGAGCACAGAAGGGCCATCGTAGGGACGCGGTTGAGATTCGATCGAAGTGCCGAACCCGTAGGTGGAAGACATGAAGTCCTCGGCGAGGTCGGGAATCACCGGGTCATCGAGCGACACGGTAGCCAGGAACAGGGCGGCAGCGACCATAACGCAAAGTATATCCCTGCGCCCCAAAGTTTAAGACACGATTTTACATCCCCGGCACCAGCCGGAGGATGCAACGACCCGCGCTGAATCGTGTCCGTCGAGGTTGGTGGCGGCGCGGACTTAGATCGGCGTGACCGGGGATACCTTGCAGGTGAGGTCCTTGGCAAAGAAGAGGTTGTTGTGCCCCATGGTGGCGGATGTGCACTCCTGGGGGCGAATCCGGAAGAAGATGGAGCCATCCATCCGCACGGCCCCCACGTAGCCATAGAGGTTAGAAGGCGGATGCCCGGAATTGATGGGGTTGCGCTTGCCGTATTCGCACGCCCCGTTGCACTTCAGCAATCCCAGGCCGGCAATCATGCCCAGCTCAGGGTTGTCTCGATATTCGGCAAACGTGCGGCCCGCCGCGTAGCGGCCTTCGTACGACTTGAGATAGGAATAGGCGATCCGGGCGGTGGAACGCTGCTCCAAGTGTTCCGGTTTGTCGAATTCCTTGATGTAGATGCCCGGGTTGGCGGGCCAGTCCGAAAGCTTGGTGGCGGCACGAACGTCGGTGGGGCTCTCAAGGAAGCTGAGCTTGAGATAGCCATCCTTGAGGTGGTCCAAAGAGGGCAAAGCCTGTTGGTCAAAATCCGCCTCGTAGAGATTGACGGCGACGTAGATTTGACGCAAGGAGGCCTCTTCTCTTGTGCGATAGGCGGATTCCTTGCTGCGGGCGATGG
>CAZVHE010000012.1:24001-32885 GCA_964627705.1 uncultured Chthonomonas sp. | reverse complement strand
AGCGGGGTCGTTGCGCCGGGCGTCTTGCATGGCGCGGTAGGCATCCGCCTCGTTCCATGCTCGTTGCCACTCGGGCTCGCGCTGACCAAGCTGCGCACGCATGGGGATGGTGAAATCCGGATCCGGCAAATTGAGGGTCTGCTTAAAGTCCATGCGAAGTCGCGAGTGTACCGGGCGAGGTTGGCCCGCCCGGTACACTGGGAACGTGAATCCGCTTCGCGCCATCGTCTGTTGCGTCATCCCGCCCCTGGGCGTCCTGGACCGGGGACCCAAGGCGATTGTGATCACGACCATCCTGACGGTGCTGGGGTGGGTGCCGGGCGTGATTACCGCGCTCGTGCTCGCTTCGCAACCCAAGGCGGCCTAATCGCAAAATTCTTGCGGCAATAGCATCGGGGGGCCCGTTTTGGGCCAAGATGATTTATGTCCATTTGGCGATGCGTTCTCGCCCTCTCCGCCACGTTTTCGTTCGCCCAGTCTTGGCAAGACCAGTGGGATGCGCGCGAGTTCTCCATCCCCGCCCGCGACGGCACCGAGCTTTACACCGTCGTCTATATCCCCAAGGATAAGCCGGGGCCGTTCCCCATCATCATGGAGCGCACGCCCTACGGTGCGGGCAGCCCCACGCGCCCGCCGCGCCGCACCAACCCCAAGATGGCCGAAGCGGGCTACATCTTTGCCTACCAAGACGTGCGGGGCAAGGGCAAGAGCCAAGGCGACTATGTGAACGTGCGTCCGCTCCTCCCCGAAGGCCAAACCGGCGTGGATGAGTCTACGGACACTTACGACACCATCGAATTCTTGCTGAAGAACGTGCCGAAGAACAACGGCAATGTGGGGCTGTGGGGCATCTCGTATCCGGGCTTCTATGCCGGCGCGGGGGCCGTGCGCAATCACCCGGCCCTGAAGGCGGTTTCCCCGCAGGCCCCGGTGAACGACTGGTTCCTGGGCGATGACGTCCACCACCGGGGCGCCTTGTTCCTGCAAGAGATGTTCGACTTCATGCTGTTCTTTGATGTGCGGCGCGGCGAAACGCCCCCGCAGATCGACCGCATGGGGTTGCCCGCGTACAAGTTCTTTCTGCAGGCGGGGCCGCCCAGCCAGTTCGACGCCAAGTACCTGAGCGGCAAGGTGCCGTTCTGGAACGAGGTGGTGGCCAACGACACTTACAACGACTTTTGGAAGTCGCGGGCGCTGTGGCGGGCCTTTAAGGGCGTGAACTGCGCGGTGCTGACCGTGGGCGGTTGGTACGACAAGGAAGATATGTACGGGGCCTTGCAACTCTATCGCGCTGGCGAAGTCCAAAACCCCGGCATCTCCAACTACCTGGTGATGGGGCCGTGGTCTCACGGGCAGTGGGCCAGCGGCAACGGATCGAGCCTCAGCGACCTCAGCTTCGGCGGACGAACGGGTCAGTTCTATCAAGAAGAGATTGAATTCCCATTCTTTGAGCGCTACCTACGCGGCGACCAGAACGCCAAGCCCATCAGCGAGGTGACGATGTTCGAAACCGGGGCCAACACGTGGCACCGCCTGGCGCAGTGGCCACCCCAGGAAGCCCGTAAGCGTTCTCTCTACCTCGACCGCAACAAACAACTCACTTGGCAGGCCCCGCGTGAATCCGGTGAACACCTTTATGTGGCCGACCCGGCCCAGCCGATGCCGTACCTGGCCGACTACCTGACCAGCACCCGCGCTCCCGGCGACTGGCTGGCCCGCGACCAAAGCTTCTCCACCCGGCGCGGTGACTCAGTGACCTTTGATCTCGGCGTGATTGGCGAGGATCTGCGTGTGGCGGGGCCGGTGACCGCCGACATGTGGATTGCCACCAGCGGCACCGACTGCGACCTCATTGTGAAGCTCATTGACGAGTACCCGGCGGATAGCACGGAACCCCGGGCCAGCGGCAACGGCACCATGGCGGGCTACCAGCACATGGTACGGGGCGAGGTGATCCGGGCGAAGTTCCGGGAGAGCTTCGAGCGGCCGATTCCGATCGTGCCTGGTCAACCGACACGGGTGAAGTTCGATCTCAACGACGTGTTCCACACATTCAAGAAGGGGCACCGCATCAAGGTGCAAGTGCAAAGCCACTGGTTCCCCATCGTGGATCGCAACCCTAACACGTTTGTGAGCCGCGCGGAAGCCAAGCCCGAGGACTACAAGCGCGCCACCATCCGGGTGCTGACCGGCGGCAACTACGCCAGCCGACTGGAGTTGGGCGTGATGCCCCCGGCCCGCTAACCACGCGGGCGAGGCAAAAGGAAACGACCCGGGTGGCGCTCCATCGCCGACCGGGTCGCTGGTTTTTGTATGAAGAGACGAACGGGGGTTTAGGCCTTCTTGAAGATGGCTTGGTTGGCGCCTTCACCCAGGGTGATGGTGCCCGCAGCGGCATCGTACTTGGCCGATTCCGGCTTCGCATCGTTGCCTTCGGCCTTCTTGCCGTCCAGCATTTCCGCCGTCATGGTGATCTTGTCGCCTTCGATGGTGTACTTACCAGTGGCAGTAGAAATCCCGTTGGCACTCGGAATAGCCAAGGAGAACGTACCGTCTTCCTTCAGTTCCATCACCATCTTGTCCATCATCTCGCGCGGATTCGGCATGCCTTCGGCCATCTTCGGATCCTTCGCCTTCAGGTCAGCCAGAGCCTTGTCGGCTTCGGCCATCTGCTTCTCTTGCTCAGCCGAAAGAGTGATCTTGTAGCTGCCCACGTGCGCGGGAGCTTCTTTCTTGGGAGCTTCCGTCGAGGTGCCGTTGCTGGTCCCCGTTTCGCCTTCCGCCGTGGCGGAGGGAGCACAACCGAACAATGCCCAAGCAAGCACAAGCGAGCCCACGAGGGGAATGAAAGATTTCATCTTCATCGCGCGCATTTTACACACATTCCTTTGTTTATAGATCGCTATGGGTCGTACGCGAACTTTTCGCTGGCGTAAGCCTTAGTGGTTATGGTTCGTGAGTTCGGTTTCGATGCCGCCCAGAGTGAGCACAATGTGGCCGTTGGGGAGAACGCGCCCAGTCATCGTTTCCGCCTTCTCTTTCCCGTCCACCTTCGCCACTTTGAGGGTTACTTTGTCGCCCGCAAGGGAGATGATGCCTTCTTTGCGGAGGGCTGGCTTCAGGTCTTGGGGTTCGTTGACCACGAAGGCGCCGTCGGCACTGATCAGCATGCCCGCGTCGCCATAGGCTTCGCGCAGGGTGTTGAACTTCGCACCCTTCTTATCGGCATCGGTGAGTTCGCCTTCGCGCTGGGTGATGGCGGCAATGATGGCTTCGGTGCCCACGACCTTGAACTCACCGGTGAGGGCGGCCGGGATCGAAGCCGGAGCGGGTTCCGATGCGCCCTCAGCCGGCATCTTCACCGTCTCATCCTTGGGGGCGGCTTCGGGGGCCGTGGCTTCCGGGGTTCCGGCGGCCGGCGTCGTTGCGTTGTGCGCGGCGGGCTCCTCGGCCATCGTCGGCGACGACGTGCATCCGGCAAGGAGCACGAGCCCGAGGGTCAAAACACAAAACTTTTGCATAACGCCTAGTTTACGCGGGGGACTTACCGGCGGGCGGCCCTTTTGCCGCTTGGCCTTGGCGCTTGAACTTCCACCGCCGCACGACCGGCGTGAAGAACATCACCACTCCGCTCGTGCTGAGCATAAAGAGGATGACCGCCACCGACGGAAGCAGCCATTCGTGCGTCCATTCGGCAAAGAAGCTGAGGTCGTGGATGTCTTCCATCAACGAGTCGTTGCGGGTGGCCACCTGCAGCACTTGGCCCGTGCTGCCATCCACCTGCACCTCGTGGTACCCCTTCTTGCTCAGCACCTTAAAGGTGTTGTCTTTGGGCCGGTAATCCACTCGGTCAACGTCTTTCGGCTCTTGCAGGTCGGGCAGGTTTTGCGCAAAGGCGATCTCCATCGCCACTCCCGGGCTCACCACGGTCTTAAAGTCTGTGACCTTGGTGGCGGGCACCACGGGGGGCCGCATCCAGCTCACCTTGCCCTTCACCGCCAGGAAGAAGCCTGTGAAGGCAATCGTCATGAGAATGAGCGAGCTGATGAGACCCGCCCATTTGTGGATGGTCCTTAACGACCGAAACATGACCTCTGATACCTCATTGGGGCTGAGATAGACTCCCGGGCATGGCGGCGCCAAATCGCGTGGTGGTGGTGGGAACTACGGGGAGCGGGAAAACGACCCTGGCCCGGGCGCTGGCCCAAGCTTATAACCTCCCCCACACCAGCCTGGATACGCTGCACTGGAGGCCGAACTGGCAGCCCGCCCCGCCGGAGGAGTTCATCCGCGATGTGCAGGCCGCGATTGCCGCAGACCGCTGGGTGATGGAAGGCAACTACCGCGCGGTGCGGGAAATGATATGGGAGCGGGCCGACACCATCGTGTGGATTGACTTGCCGTTCTTTGTGAACGCGCGGCAGCTACTTCGGCGCACGCTGGTGGATTGCCGCACCGGCCGCCCCATCTGCAACGGCAACCAGCAGCGCTTGTGGGAGCTCATCAAGTGGCCGGATGGGCTTTGGGTGTGGTTCTTCCGCACCTACTTCCGTCGCCGTCGGCAGTACGCCGCCATGCGCCAGGAACCCCGCTACGCGGGCAAGCAGTGGATTCACCTGACAACACCGGCGGCCACCCGGGAATTTGCCGCCCGGCTGAACGCACCCTTGGAAACCGACTAAACCAGCACCGGGGCGGCCGGGGTGGCGAGGAAGTTCTCCACCATCAGCAAGCCCGCCTCCGTGAGTACGCTCTCGGGGTGAAACTGCACCCCTTCCAGCGGCAAAGTGCGATGCCGGATGCCCATCAGTTCCTGGTCATCGGTGGTGAAGGCCGTCGTTTTCCAGGCGTCATTGAGTGTGGTGGGCTCGATGACGAGCGAATGGTAACGAATGGCGGCCACGGGGTTCGGCACGCCCGCAAAAACGCCCTCGCCATCGTGCTCCACGGGCGAGGTTTTGCCGTGGCGGATGGTACGGGCCCGCCGGATTTCGGCCCCGGCCACCAACCCCATCGCTTGCATCCCCAGACACACACCGAAGATTGGCGTCCCGGCCAGTCGCGTTCCGTTCAGCGCTTCTTGCAGCACATCCAAGCACACGCCGCTTTCGTGGGGCGTGCATGGCCCCGGGGATAGCAGGATGCGCTCCGGGCGCATGGCCACCACTTCCTCCAGCGTCACTTCATCGTTACGGCGCACATCCAGCTCGGCCCCGAGGATGCCGAGGTACTGGACCAGGTTGTAAGTGAAGCTGTCGTAATTGTCAATAACCAGAATCACGGCAGGGTCACACTGGCGGCCAAGTAGCGCGGACCATCGCCCGTGAGCACGCGGAACTGAGCCACCGTGCGGGTGCCCGGCAACCCGGTGCTGGCCGGGAACGTAAACACCAGCGAACTGGATTGCCCCGGCGGGATCATGCCCATCGAGAATCGACCCGGCAAAGTGGTGAAGGCGAGGCGGGGTTGGTCCACGCGCACGGCATAGGCTTCCACATTCCCCGTGTTGCGTAGCGTCATCGTGAGACGGTACGAACCGTCGGCCAATCGCACGATGTTGTGGGTGGGGGCCGCAAAATTCACGGCGCCTGGGCTGAGCGCCGGTTGATCCCACACCGCCGGATCCCACACGTTCATGTCAATGCGAGCCCCGAACACGGTCTTATCCAGCAGGTGCTGCTTGCCCCCGCGCGAGGTCCAGCCGCCAAACCGAACCCACGGGTTGCCCACATCCAGTAGCAAGTCATCTTGGAACACGGCCGTTTCCGTTTCGGGCTTGCTACCCCAAAGGTACAGCTCCTTGAAGTCTCGACTGCTGCCCGTGGCGTCGTTCCACCAGAGGTTGAAGCCCTCGTTGCGGGTGTAAATCATCGGGCGGAAGCCCAAGTTACGCACCCGCTGCACGGCTTCGGCAATGCGCTGCACACGGTCGGCCTGCGACATCGTTCCCCAGAACCGGTTTTCGATGTCGATCATGATGTACTTGAGGTCAAACGGGAGCGAGCCCGGCCCCGTGTAGCCCACGTTGGCCAGCGCACGGTCCACTTGCCACTGTCCGGTTTGGTTGGCCGGAGCGCCGCTAATGGTGCTGCCGTTGTCGAAGTTGAGAAAGACGTACATCGCCACTTCCATGCCCGCGTTGGTGGCGTTGATCATGTTCTGGCGGGCCGCCGGCCACACGTTGTAGCCGCCCCAGCTCGCCGCAAAGTGGTTCATCCATCCCGCCGCACGTAGATTGTTGAAAGCCGTCTGCGAAATGCTGCCGGCGGCGTCTATCCCACCCGATGCGGTGAAACTGCGGTAAGCCGACCACGCCCCCGGCACGCCCGCGCCATCAATGCCGCGCGCCCGCCACTGGTAGACGCCGAGCGGGAAACCGGCCGTCCACGGCGTGTAATAGAGGCCGTAGGCGTTGGTGGTGCCCAGCACGGTGTAGGTGCGGTTGATGGTGGAGCCGTTGGTGACTTCAATCTCGTAGGTCGCGGTCACCGTAGTGGGGGTGTCGATGCGCACTCGGAACACCGGTGAGGCCGACACGATGCGCCCGCTGATGGGCGAACTGAGGGTCGGGGCCGGCAGCGCCGCCACGGGGAGCCAGCGAAAGTCTGACGCCGCATTCCAGAAGAAGCCGGTGGGGTTGGCAAAACCGACGACCTTGACGGCCCCGAGCGTATCCGGGCGCACGTAAACGGCGGCTTCCAGCACCTGCCCGCGCGCCGCATCGGTGAGCCAAGTGGCCTGCGCGCGTCCCGGTAGCGGGCGCACGGCGGCGGCTTCGCGCGGCTCGGCGGCAATGCCCAGGGTCATGGGAACACCGGAAGGCGCTTCCTTCAGCGTGACCCGGTAAACCTTGCCGCCATCCTCAAGCGTCCGCAGGGGGCCTTGGAGCTCAACGCGGGTCTGGGCTCCGGCCAGGGCCACCCAAAGACCCATCACCAGCAGGATAAACAGTCGGTTCATGCGGGCATTCTACCAAAACCCCGCAATGAATACCTTTGACCCGGCAAGGCTGTTACAACAACGGGGTTTACCTTTCCCCACCCGCACTTTTACGGGGGATTTGAAGCCATTTCGCCTAGACCTTTTGGCTTGTTTCACTAATTCTTAACGCGGGCTTCGCCATCATTGAGAGTGACGTAACGCCTGATGGACAAGTCGGGTTTGCGATCACAACAAGCAGACATCGGACGCAAGGAGACTTGCGTCCATTTTTTTGTCTGGCGGTTAGTGAAGGCGCAGATTAGACCTGAGCCTTGCGTTCGCTGACCTTGCGCATGCTGTGGTCCAACACTTTCTTGCGGAACCGAAGCATCTTCGGCGTCACTTCGAGAAGTTCGTCATCTCGAAGCCAAGACAGAGCCTGTTCTAGCGAGAAGTCCAGGTGCGCGTCCAGAACCGTGGTGGCGTCCGCATTGGCGCTGCGCATGTTGGTGGCGGCCTTGGTCTTGGTGATGTTCACCACCATGTCCTCGTCGCGACTGCACTGCCCCACAATCATCCCCCCGTACACGTCGGTGCCGACGGGATAGAACAGGGTGCCCCGCTCCTGCACGTCTTCGTAGGCGTAGCGGGTCATCTTGCCATCGTCCTTGGCGATGAGCGAACCGGTGGCGCGGCTCTGCACCGGACCCCGGTAGGCTTCGTAACCCTCAAACAAGCTGCTGATGGTGCCCGTACCTCGGGTGAGGGTGAGGAAGACGCTGCGGAAGCCGATGAGGCCGCGCGTCGGAATGGTGGCCTCCACCCGCGAGCGGTCGTTGCCAATCTGGGTCATCGCGGTCATTTCACCCTTGCGACGGCTGAGTTCTTCCAGCGTGCCGCCCATAGCTTCATCGGGCAGTTCCAGAATCAGGAGCTCAATCGGTTCCAGCCGCTGGCCGCGATCGTTCTCCTTGAAAATCACCTCGGGGCGGGCGATGGCCATTTCGAAGCCTTCGCGGCGCATCGTTTCGATGAGCACCGAGAGCTGCATTTCGCCACGCGCGGCCACCTTCACGGTGTCGGCCGGGGCGTCGCGGTCAATCTTGAGGGTCACACTGACCTTCTCTTCCTTCTCCAACCGCTCGCGAATCTTGTGGATCGTGAGGAACTTGCCGCCGTCCTTGCCCGCAAGCGGGCTGGTGTTAGCAAAGAAGCTCATGGTGAGCGTGCTGGGTTCAACTTCGATGCGCGGCAGCGGGTCCACGAACTGGGCGTCGCACACCGAATCGCCAATCAAGACGTCATCCAGGCCGGAGACCATCACGATCTCACCGGCTTCCACCATGTCGCACTCTTGCAGTTGCAAACCGGCGTAGGTCCACACCTTGGTGGCGTTAAAGGATTGAAGCTTGCCGCCTTCACCCACGCTCGTCAAGCGGTCGCCGACGCGCAGGCGGCCCCGAAGGAGCTTGCCGCCAAACATGCGACCCACGTAGTCGTTATAGTCCAAGTTGTTGACTTGGAATTGCGTGGGGCCGTCGTTCTGCACCTTCGGCGCGGGGATGTGCTCGACGATCGTCTCGAACAGCACGCGCATGTCCATGTCGGTGTCGTCCAGGCTGCGGCGCGCCCAGCCCGAGGCCCCGCTGGCAAACACATAGGGGAATTCGAGGTCCTCTTCGTTGGCGCCGAGGTCAATGAAGAGGTCAAGTAGCTTGTCGTAGGCTTCCATGGGGCGCGCGCCCTCACGGTCCACCTTGTTGATGACGGCCACGATCTTCAGGCCGTTGGCCAGCGCCTTCTTCAGCACAAACCGAGTTTGCGGCATCGGGCCTTCGTTGGCGTCCACCACCAGCAGGGCGCCGTCCACCATGCTGAGCACGCGCTCGACTTCGCCCCCGAAGTCGGCGTGGCCCGGCGTATCCACGATGTTGATCTTGGTGCCCTGGAACTTGGTACTGGC
>CAZVHE010000012.1:3361-23983 GCA_964627705.1 uncultured Chthonomonas sp. | reverse complement strand
GTGATGCCGCGCTCGCGCTCCAGGTCGTTGCGGTCCATCACCCGGTCTTGAACCGACTCGTTCTCGCGGAACAGCCCCGACTGGCGAAACAGGGCGTCAACCAGGGTGGTTTTGCCGTGGTCAACGTGGGCAATGATGCCGATATTGCGGAGGTTCGGGGCGCTCATGCGCCTTCGGTTGTACCTATCGCTCTGAGTTCGGCCTCGGGAACTTGCCGCAAACGGCCCGCCTTACTCCGCCGCCGGGCCCCAACCCGTAGGAACGTACTCATTCCGGAAGGTGCCGTCCTCGTAGAGGTCTACCAGGGCGTAGCCGGGGCCGAACTCCATGAAGTTGCCGCCCCACCAGCCGCCACACACCGCCCCGTTGCACACGTAGGTCACGCCCAAATACTCCACGTGGTCCACCAGGTGCTCGTGGCCGCTGAGGCACACCTTGACGTTGGGGTGCTTGTGGAACAGGTCTTTGAGCTTGCGCGCGTCAATGTGCATCCACGATCCCGGCGTCACCCAGTTGCCCGTTTTCTCGGTATCGCCAGCCAATGTCGCACAGATGCTGAGGATGGGGATGTGGGAGAGCACGAGCACGGGCACCTCCTTGGGAGTCTTCGCCAAGGTGTCCTCCAGCCACTCAAACTGGGCATCGTCGAGCTTGGCCGTGTAGCCCCCGGTCTCGAGCGGCATGGTGCTCTGCAAAACAATGAACTGCCAGCCGGCTTGACGGAACGCATAGTACGGTGCGTCAAGTTCGAGGACGTCCTGCGCCCACTTCCAGCCGAACATGGAGTCGGTCTTGCCGCCGCCGCCCGCACCATTCCAATAGTCGTGGTTGCCCAGGCAATGCCGCACGGGCAGGCTGTTGTGGTTGCGGATGACCGAATCGAAGAGATCCCACTGGACCTTGGCCCGGGCCTTGTCCGCCCCAAACGTGTCCATAACCAAATCGCCTCCGGTGAGGATCAGGTCGGGCTTATCTTTGAGGTCATTCACGAGCTCGAACGCGTGGGCCATGCCCTCTCCCCCTTTGCGCTCGGGCTGCACGTGAATATCGGTGAGATGAGCGATGCGAAGTACGCGCTTCGGTGCCGCATCTTGGTGGCTCTGCCAGGTCCCCAGCACCTTAGAAGCCAGGAGCGAGCCACCCAGAGCCCCGCCCGCCGCCAGGAGTTCTCGTCGCGTGGATTTGATGGCCATTAGCTTTGCGCCTCCCAACCGGTTTCGGTGTAGGTGTTGCGGAACGTGCCGTCCGCGAACAGGTCAATGATGGTATAGCCTGGGGCCGTTTCTTGGTAGTTGCCGCCCCACCAGCCGCCGCACACCGCACCGTTGCACACATAGGAGACGCCGAGATAATCCGTGCGGTCCACCAAGTGGATATGTCCACTAACGCACACTTTCACGTTCGGATGCTTGATGAACAGATCTTTGATGCGCCGCGCGTCAATGTGCATCCACGCGCCGGGGACTTGCCAGTTGCCTGACTTCTCGTTGTCGCCATCAAAGAAGGTGGACGCGCTGAGGATGGGGATGTGAGACAGCACCAAAACGGGCATCGTCGTCGGGGTGCTTTGCAAGACGCCGGTCAGCCACTCGAACTGCTCTTCATCCAGCCGGCCCTTATAGCCACCGCCTTCGGGAAAAGTGCTTTGCAGCACGATGAACTTCCATCCCGCTTGCTCGAACTCGTAGTACGGCTGCTCGAGTTCCAAGACATCTTGCGCCCAGCGGTGCCCGAACATGGGGTCTTCTTTGCCCTGGCCGCCCGCTCCGTTCCAGAAATCGTGGTTACCCAGGCAGTGCCGCACCGGAATCTTGTTGCTCTCCCGTAGCACGCGGGTGAAGATGTCCCACTGCGTCTTGACGCGATCTTTGGATTGCCCAAAGGCGTCCATGATGAGATCGCCACCCGTGAGAATCAAATCGGGCTTGTCACTCAGGCCGTTCACGATCTCCAGCGTCTTGGCCATACCCTCGGCCGCTTTGCGCTCCGGTTGCACATGGATATCGGTGAGATGGCCGATTCGCAGCACTCGTTCGGCCACCGGCGAGGGAGTCTGCAAAGACGGCATTGCCGCTACGCCAAGGGCTGAAGTCGCCGTAAGGGCACCGGCTTTCATGAGTTCACGTCGCGAGAGTTTGGGCACGGCGGAGGTTTACCCGCGCCTCCGGGAAAACGGGTTAATGGTTTGTAAAATCCGTGCGCCTTGCTTACGGCAGGGAGGGATAGACTTTGCGACTGAGCTCGCTAAGGGCGACTTTCCACTCGCCATCCTTCTTGATCATGGGGATGCTCATCGGCTCGTCGTAGCTCGAGTTGTTCATGCCCCGGTTGATCAGGATATTGACCACGGCGGCATCTTCGGATTGCTTAGTGGAACCTAAAATCTTCCAAGCAAAGCGGTAGTACTCACCGCGCTCAAGGGTGACGTCCCACTGCTTTTCGAGCGTCGCGGGGTCCACATCGGACGCTCCGTACTTCATGAGACCCGCCTTGTCGCCTTTCGCCAGAGACACCAAGAAGCGGTTGGCTTGGACTTCGGGAGACGAGCCGAAGAAGAAGGTGGCGAAAAAGCCAACAACCACCACCACGGCCCCCACAATACCCGTGAGCACAATCCAGTGAACGCGTCCCGTTTGGCGCCGCATATTGCCTTCATTGAACCCCAAAAACGGGACCGTAGTGAGGTCAGGTCCGGTTCAGGCTGCCTCGGGCGGTCTGTTCCACGTCTACTCGCCAAACCCCTTGTTCACGCCGCAAGACATAAAGGAACGCCCAGGTTTCGCCATTGGGGCGGAGGTACGCGACCTCCACCGTGGCATCCGGGAGATGCTTGGTGATGCGCCCGAACCGCACCTGCGCCCCGGCCTTCAGCAACTGTTCGATGAGTTGGTTGAACGGTTGGGTCACGTCTTCGCGCTGTAGAGGCATCACCGGTCCCCGATCATTGCCCCCGGGCGAAGCCAAAAGCGCCTGATGATACTGGCGGATGGCGCTCTCCGGGCCGGTGTTTTGAGCCTGACCGAAGACAGCCAGGGTGAGGACGGCCAAGCACAAAGCCGCAATGACCGAAGGAATCGGAATATCCGATGGCCATTTACTGAACTTGTGCACTTGTGTATCGTCCAATCTTGCCGTACACTACCTTGTAGGTCCGCCATGAGTGAAAGCAATTTGACCCGTCGAGAACTCCTTGCCAAAGGCACCATGATTGCAGTGGGCCTCAGCACTCCGCGCTGGCTGGCGGCGGTGGCGCACGGCGACCTGATCCGCGCGGCCGGGGGCCGCAAGGTGGACCCGGACAACATCCTGGTGGTATGCCAGCTGAGCGGCGGCAACGACGGCCTGAACACCGTGGTACCCTACGCCGACCCGCTTTACGCCAAGGCCCGCCCTACCCTGGCGCTGAAGGGGGACGAGGTTCTGCATCTCAACGAGTCGATGGGGCTGCACCCCTCCATGGGCGGCCTTGCCACGCTTTATAAGGAAGGCAAGGTGGCCATCGTGCAGAACGTGGGCTACCCCAACCCCAATCGTTCGCACTTTAAGTCCATGGACATCTGGCAGTCCGCCAGCCCCGACGCCAAGCTCCCCTTCGGCTGGATTGGCCGCAGCATGGACGAGCGCCTGGCGCAACAGATGTACAACCCGGTGGCGTGCGTGGGGCTCAGCACCGAGCGCCCCCTGGCCCTGCAGGCCAAGGATGCCAGCATTCCGTGCTTTGCCAGCCTGGCGGACATCAAGTCGCTGGTGGGCAACGCCGATGCCGAAAAGCTGCTCCGCCAAATCCAAGGGCGTGACGCCGAACAGGGTTCCGCCATCCGCACCATTCAGGATGCCAACCGCGCCGCGCTGGATGCCATGAATCTGCTCAACGCCAAGCTGGACGGAGCCAAGCCGAAGCAGACCTACGGCGAGAATGGCTTTGGGCGCGGGTTCGCCCAGATCAGCCAACTGCTGATGGCTTCCCCTCAAACGCGGGTCGTTTACTTTAGCCACGGCGGGTTCGACACCCACTCCCGACAGAAGGAAGCCCACGCCAAGCTGATGCAAGAGTTTTCGGATGCGGTGCTGGCCTTCCAGCGCGAAATGGAAGCCGCCGGGCTGGACAAGAAGGTGACGCTGTTGGTCTTCAGTGAATTTGGTCGCCGCGTGGAAGAAAACGGCAGCCTGGGCACCGACCACGGCGAAGCCGCTCCGATGTTCCTGATTGGTAGCCGCGTGAAGGGCGGACTCCACGGCCCGAACCCGGACCTGGCCAACCTCAGCCGCGGCGACGTGCCGTGGAAGACGGACTTCCGCAGCGTTTACGCCACCAC
The DNA here is from genome assembly GCA_964627705.1 of uncultured Chthonomonas sp. Taxonomy (GTDB): domain Bacteria; phylum Armatimonadota; class Fimbriimonadia; order Fimbriimonadales; family Fimbriimonadaceae; genus JAHBTC01. Next base: position 19,667 of record CAZVHE010000012.1, on the reverse strand, counting down.
GCTGGAGAACTGGCTGGGGAACGATGCCGGATTGGTGCTGGGCTCGGAATTCCCGACCCTCGACCTCATCAAGTCTTAAGGCGAGAGCGCCGCGAAGCCGCGCACCAGCGCGGCCTTGACCTGTTCCATGCTCGGGGCGGGGTCCAGGAGTTCGTGCAGGCTCGTCACGCCGTAACCCTGGATGCCGCAGGGGATGATCCCCTCGAAGTGCGTCATGTCGGTGTGGACATTGAGGGCAAGACCGTGCAGGTTCACCCAGCGCTTGACCTTGATGCCGATGGCGCACACCTTGGCGTCCTCCACCCAAACGCCGGTGTGCGGGGGAAACCGACGGCCTTTAATCCCGAACTCGGCGATAGCGAGGATGACGGCCTCTTCGATGCTCCGAATCCAGCGGTGGAGGTCACGCCCGCGGTTTTCCAGGTTGAAAATCGGATAGGCCACCACTTGGCCGGGGCCGTGGTAGGTGGCATCGCCCCCGCGATCGGTGACAACGAGCTCAATGCCGTGTGCGGCGCACTCTTCCTCGGACCACTTGAGGTTCTGGGTTTGGAACGCCGCCCCCAATGTGTAAACGGGGTCGTGCTCCACAAACAAAAGGGTGTCCGGACCACCGGCCCGGACACTCTCCATCACGTCTCGCTGCACATCCCACGCGGGGTGATATCCCATGCGACCGAGGTCGCGGACCTGAAAGGCGGGGACGGCGGGCGACGACGTAGGTTTGATTCCTTGAAGTTACTCGGCAGCTTCGGGAGCCGCTTCTTCCTTCTTCTTCTTGGGAGCAGCCTTAGGAGCGGCAGTCTTCTTGGGCTTGGCTTCGACGGCCGTGGCCTTGGGGGCCTTCTTGGTCGCGCCCGCCTTCTTGGCCGCGATGGCTTCCTTAATCAGCTCCTTCACGCGCTTGGCCTTGCGGTTGCGCCGTGCTCGCAATTCTTTGTTCCGAACTCGCATAAAACTTCCCGTGGGTAAGAGCCTTGGATTTTACCTCCCTGCTCGGCTCGGCGTGTGGGTGGCCTAATGGGAGGTGATTTTGGACCAGGCAAGGGCGTCGTGGGGAGCCCAGATATGGTCGGCGGGAGCGGCGCAGCCGCGCAGCCAGAGTTGGCTCTTCGATGGGAGGAGATAGAAACCGTAGTCGTCTCCGGGCTCGCCGGGAGGTTCGGGGCGGAACGGCAGCCTCATGACGGTGACGGAGCCATCCGGGGCGCGGTGTTCGCGGGCCAGGCGGCCTTCGGGTTGGTCGGTCCAGGCCAGGCGCAAAGCCAATGCGGCCATGACCGGACACGGCTCCAGCCCCTTTACGAGGGCGGCGGATTCTAGTTCAGCGCGCGTGCCGCCTTCGGGCAAACCCAAATCGCTGACGGTCGCAATAACCAGTTCAAGCGACGGCACGGCCTCGAATGGAAAACCGGGTGGCTCAGCCAAGATAGCGCCTTGGCGTTGAGTTGAATCTCCGCCGTAGTCAGCGCGGCTCGCCATTCCTCTCGGGTAGCCAATCCGGCATCCCCTAGCAAGAAAAAGTGCGGCAACTACGCCCCCGGGGCTTCGGGGAGTTCGGCCGGGGGCTCGGTGCTTCCCCCCGAGCCTCGCCGCACAATCAGCCACACCACCCCAATCAGAGCGAGAACGAGCGAAGCAATCTGCGCTTCGGTCACGCCCAATCCCGGGATGACGCGCCCGCTGGCCAGGCCAAGCTGATACTCCTCCGCCGTGCCGGCCCGCAGAAACTCGTACCCAAACCGACTGATTGCAAAAGCAATGACGGCCAGCGTGAACGACGTGCCGACGCGCCATACCTGGCCCTTGCTAAGCGCAATCCGCTCGGACCACGCCACCAGCACCGCCGCCACGCTAAGAAGCACGATATCCACCCACTGGGCGGGCACCCGGTAGCCCACATCAACAAAATGAGCACAGAAACCCTCGTGGCACACCCGCCCGAAGCAGCACCCGTTGAGCAAACACCCCACGCGGCCAATCGCCCAGCCCACCAGCATGGGCACGGCCATCATGTCCAGCACCTGGGCGGCGGCAATCTTGCGGCGGCGCGCCCACAGGTACGCCCCTAGCCCGCCCAGCACGAGCGCCCCAAACGAAGTCAGGCCCTCAAAGCGGAGCGTCCACAGGCGCTCCGGGTGACCGGCAAACTCGGTTTGCCAGTTGAAGATGATGTAGGCCAGACGCGCTCCGAGGATCCCCGGTAAGACCAACCACGACATCAGCTCGATAACGGCGTCCTTGTCCAGCCCGTACCGCGGTGCGCGCCGCATAGCCAGGTACGCCCCCACCAGTACGGCGATCATCATCATCACACCGAACGAGCGGACCGGGAAATTGCCGATTTGGAAGAATTCGGGAAGCATGATTTAGAAGCGCCGCTCCGACGCCAAAAGGGTGCCGATGTCTCCGACGAGTTCGCGCGCTTTGGGGCTGCGGGCGTCGTTGCCAAAAAGCTCGATGACCGTTTTCATCGCCACACCAATGTGGTACGCCCGGCCCTGAATGAGCGCTTGCCCACTGGCGGAAGCGGGGTCCACGCGGACCTGCACGTGCTGGGCGCAGGCGTCAGCAATGAGCTCGGCGAGCTCTTGGTCGTGACCCTTGCCCCGCGCGGCCGGCGTGATTTCATAAAGCACGGCAAACAAGATCGGAGCCTTGGCCGCCGGAGGCACCGTGTAGGTGCGGCGGGCGAGATCCAGCGCTCGCTTCACTTGCCCGAGCTCAGCCAAGCACCAGGCTTGCCGCAGGGCATCGTTGGTGAATCGGTCGTAATCCTTGCGGCCCTCGGCCCACTTCACGCTAGCGCCGTAAAGGTTCTCCGCCGTCTTCCAGTCACCCGCCAAGCGGAACATATCCGCGTACTGGTACGCCTGCTCAATCGGAATGAGCCCGGTATCCGTGGTATCGGTGTAGGTTTTCAGGAACTCTTTGAGCAGGCGATCCTTTTCTTTCGGGTCCAGCCCTTGCTTGGCCACCCTTACTTCCAGCCGCTCGCGGTGGGCATTGTAGGTGCGTAACACCAGATCCGCATCCACTTGGCCGACCTGCTCGGGGTCGAGGGGATACGCCATCACGCCGGTCTGGCACCCGGAGACCAGGACGGCCAGGGCCAGCCCCAGCGATGCCAGCCCGAGACTAGAGGGCCGCGTTATCCCGACTCGAATCCCAGAGCGCATCCCGGTAGATTTCCGTCCCACAATAAGTGAGAACCGCTTTGCCCTTCAATTTCATTCCATCGAAGGGGCTGTTCTTCCCACGCGAGAAGGTCTTTTTGACGTCGAAAGTCCAGTCCACCTCGGGGTCAATCACCGTCACCTGGGCGAGGGCCGTGGCTTCGGGGCGGAGAGTGCCCGCATCCAGACCCAGAATCTGCGACGGCGCGGTCGAGAGTCGGCGGACGGTTTCGTAAGGACTCAGCACGCCCTTATGAGTGACGAACGTGAGCGTGACGCCCAAGGCCGATTCCAAACCTACGCACCCAAATGGGGCCTCGTCAAAAGGCACCCGGACTTCGTGAGCCGCATAGGGGCTGTGGTCGCTCGCGATGGCATCAATGGTGCCGTCGGATAGACCTTGCAACACCATGTCTACGTCCAGTTCAGTGCGGAGCGGCGGCGTAGTCTTAAAGTTCGTATCGAACTCGCCGAGGTCGTTTTCGGTGAGGCAGAAGTGGTGCGGACAGACTTCGGCGGTCACCGGCGCGCCGAGATACTTAGCTTGCCGGATGAGTTCCACCGAACCCCAACTGCTGACCCGGAGAATGTGCACGCGACAACCGGTCTGCAAGCTCAGCAGACAGTTGCGCATCACCATCACCTCTTCGGCGGTGCGTGGCATCCCGGCCAGGCCGAGCAGAGCGCTAATCGCCCCGTCGTTGATCTGCCCGTTGGCGCTGAGGGAGAGGTCCTCGCAGTGCGCCATGATCGGCAGGTCCAGCTGGCGGCAGTACTCCATGGCATGGAGCATCAGGTTCGCGTCCTGCACCGGCACGCCCTCATCGCTAGCGGCCACAATGCCCGCGCTCTTGAGGCTGGCGAGGTTCGCCATCCGGGTTTGGCCGTCCTTCACCGTTGTCAGGGCGCCGACCGGGGCGACAAAGACGCCTCCCGCATCCGGAGCCGCGCTCTTATCGAGAATAAAGTCAATCAGGGCCGGCGTGTCCAGCGGCGGGGTGGTGTTGGGCAGGCAACAAATGGTGGTGAAGCCACCGGCGGCGGCGGCTCGGGTGCCCGTCTTAATGGTTTCGCGGTAGTCCTCGCCCGGTTCGCGCAGGTGCACGTGCATATCCACTAAGCCGGGAGTGATCCAGAGGCCGGTGCAGTCGTACACCGTGGTGGCGTCGCTGATGTCGACATCCGGTCCGCACGCCACGATTTGGGCGTTCTCAACGACGACGTGCCCGACGACGTCGAGATCCTGACTCGGGTCGAGAATGCGACCATTCTTGAAGACGGTCTTCATGCGTCACCTCGGTCGTCGCCCAGCGCCCATTGCAGGGCGGCCATGCGAACAAAAATGCCGTTGGTGACCTGCTCCAGCACCGCGCATTGCGGGCCGTCGGCGGTGGCGTCATCCAGTTCCACGCCTCGGTTCATTGGGCCGGGGTGCATCACGATGGCCTCTGGGTTGGCCACCCGCAGGGCGGCGCGATTGACTTGGTACAGCTTGGTGTACTCGCGGCTAGAACTGAGGTGCGGGCCGCGCATTCGCTCGCGTTGTAGGCGCAGGCAGATCACCACGTCCGCGCCGTCCAGGCCTTCCTTGAGGTCGTAGTGCACGCTGCCAGGCAGGCCGCTCATTACGCTGGGCACCAATGTGTTCGGGCCGACAAACCGGACGTGCGCGCCGAGCTTGCTGAAGATCCAGGCGTCACTGCGGGCTACCCGCGAGTGGAGAATGTCGCCCACGATTGCCACGTTTAGCCCTTCAATTTGCCCTTTGCGGGAAAGCACCGTGAGGGCATCGCTCAGGGCTTGGGTGGGGTGCTCGTGCTGGCCATCGCCCGCATTCACCGTAGGCCCGCCAAAGTACTCCGCCGCCAGGTTGGCTGCACCCGACGAGCGGTGCCGCATCACCAGGGCATCCAGCCGCTCGTGCTTGAGCGTGAAGATCGTGTCGCGCAGGGTTTCACCCTTGCTCATGCTGCTGCCATCGCCGGAGAAGTTCACGGGCTGGTACCCAAGGTAGTGGCAGGCCTTCTCGAACGAGACGCGGGTCCGGGTGGAGTTCTCAAAGAACAGCAGGCCCACACTGCGGCGCACCGCCGGCGGCGCGGGATATTCACCGGCCTCCACGTTGTCCTTGTGCATCTGGGCCATGGCCAGCAGATACTGGATGTCATCCACATCCAGGTGGCGTATTGCCAAGAGGTTGCGTTTCATTTGCGTTCCTCGGCTTCGATCAGCACCACGCAGTCGTCGGCGTCGCCTTGCTCCTTGGTGGTGACCCGGATGTGGTCCGAAGCCTCGGTGTGGAAGGTCACGCCGCAGTAATCCGGCTGGATGGGAAGCTCGCGGTGCCCGCGATCAATGAGGGTGGCGAGCTGGATGCACTTCGGGCGGCCGTGGTGAAGAATGGCGTCCATGGCGGCGCGCACCGTGCGCCCGGAGAACACGACTTCGTCCACCAGGATGAGGGTCTTGTCCTTGAGGCTGAACGGAATGTCGGTGCGGTCGTCACCATTGGCAGGGCGGTCGTCGCGGTAGCCCGCAATGTCCACGCTACCGCAAGGGATGGTGAAGCCCTCGACTTGGGTCATCAAGAAGGCCAGGCGCCGGGCAATGGGGACGCCCCCGTTCAGAATCCCGACCCCGACCAAGTCCTGTCCGCCCTCGTTGGCTTCCAGTATCTCGTGCGCCATGCGCCCCAAGGTTCGGCGCATGGCCGCCGCATCCATCAGGACGACACTCATGCCCCGAATTATGACGCCTTCCCTTTCCGGATGGGCCGACTAGTGGGCGTGGCCCATGCGCGCTTCGGCTTCGGCTTCTACGCGCTTGATTTCGGCTTCCAGTTGGAGGCGGGCGGCTTCGAGGGTCTCTTCGTCGGCGTCGGCGGGCACAGTCACCGCGTCGCCGAAGATCATCACCGCGCGGCTAAAGGGTTTCGGCACCATGTAGCGATCCCAGGAGTTGATGAGCCAGCGGCGATTGGCACTGACGCCCATGGGCACCATCGGGGCTTGCGCCTTTTGCGACATCCGCACGATGCCCGGTTGAACGACTTGGCTGGGGCCGCGCGGGCCATCAGGGGTGAAGGCCATCCACCCACCTTGGCGCAACACCTTGATGCTCTCAGCGAGGGCGCGGGCGCCGCCCCTCCCGGTGCTGCCCCGGATGACGCGGAACCCAAAGCGCTGAAAGATGCGCGTTTGCATGTTGCCGTCGTTGCTGAGGCTGATGATCGTCCAGATGCCTTCGCCGCGAAACACCTTGGTGGCCAGCATGGTGCGCCCGTGCCACCCGGCCAGCAGGTAGGGGCCGCCGGTGTACTTTTCGCGGCCAATCACTTCGATACGAACCGTGGCCAGCAAAGCGCGCACGATGCAGTAAATGGGAAAGGCCAGGACGCGCGGGCGCACGCCGCGCCACCAGCTTTTGAGTCGGGATGGGCTCACGATTTGGCCCCAGATTTGGGCAGCGGCCAGTGCCCTCTCTGTTGCGCCAGCTGAAAGGCGCCGTGGCCGCTGTATTTTTCGGCCAGTTCGGTCAGCAGGGCTTGACTACGCACGGGGTCACGGTCGCGCAGGCACTCGGCCAGGCTGAGTAGGGCGTCGGCGCGTTGCGGGTTGTCCGGGCCTTTGACGAGACTTTCGAGCAGGGCCTCGCCCAACGAATCCTCTTGGTAGGCGTGGGCCAGGCGCGCACGGTCGAGAGGCTCAAGGGCTTGCCAGAGCCGGTGATCGCGGATGTAGGCCAGGGCTTCCCGCTGTGGTTCCCCCTGAGTGCGCTCGACCCATTCCCGGATGGCAACGGCTTCTTTTTCCGGCTCGTGCAGGTCACCGTAGGCGATCGCCCGGTCACGCAGCGCGCGGGGGTCGGAGGGGTGCTTCGCCAAAATCGCTTCAGCCGTCGCCAGCACCGCCGCGGGGCTGCGCTGATTCATGCGGTCGAGTGCCTCATGCCCAATGCGCAAGCTGGCTTGCTTGGGCGCGCGGAACAAGAATGCCAGTACCAAACCCACAAAGAACCCCGCGAGGTGCGACCAATACGCGGTGCTCCCGGCCTCGGCGCTGTTGGCCATCAGGGCCCCGACGCCTTGCATCGCCACCCAAATGAGCGTGAGAACCGAAACCTTGAGGCCGAGCTTGGGCGCGACGGGCACCTTCATGCCCATGTAAAGCAGCGTGGCGTAGGCCACCACCCCGGCGATGGCACCGCTGGCCCCGACAAGCGGCGGCGAAAAATCGAGCGAGCGGGCCACCAGGTAGTGCGCTCCCACTCCGGCCAGGCCACTGGCCATGTAAACCGTGCCGAGCCGCCACGCCCGAGCGTGGAACTCCACCAGCGGACCGACCGCCGCGAGGAAGATGAGGTTGCCCGCCAGGTGCAGGAGGTTGGCGTGGAGAAAGAGCGAGGTGAAAGCTCGAAAACCATCCGGGCGCACCGCCCAGAACCCGTACCGGTCGGCCAGAGTCGGATCGAGCGTCGTCGCCACGGCGGCCGCCAAATTTAGCCCAATGAGGCTCAAAGTGACAGCGGGCACCGGGGCACGATTCGACATGGGGGCTCCAATTAGTCAACCGAATCGTAGGCGCTTTCCGGAATCTCGACGTTCATATACACTTCCTTTGTGTCGTCGAGATCTTCCAGCGCATCGTAGAGGCGAATGATCTTGGCCCAGTCCTCATCGCCGGGGCTGGCCATGTTGGTCGGGATGCGGGTGAGGCCCACATCCTTGGTAGCGAACCCCGCTTCATTCAGAGCGTTGTTGGTTTGGTGAAGGTCTTCCACCGCCGTGTAAATGGTGTAGGTGTCCTCGTCGTCGGCCAGCACGTCCGAGGCGCCGGCTTCCAGGGCCGCCATCGTCACGTTGTCTTCATCCCCCGCGGACTTGTCAATCACGATCATGCCGCACGACTTGAACTGCCAGGCCACCGAGCCGTTTTCCGTCAGGCTCCCACCGTACTTGTTGAAGGCGTGGCGGAGTTCGGAAACCGTGCGGTTCTTGTTCTCGCTGTAGACCTCCACCATGAAGGCCACGCCCCCCGGGCCGACGCCCTCGTAGCACAGCTCTTCGTAGTTTTCCCCCTCCACGTTGCCTGCGCCCTTGGCCAGCGCGCGTTCGATGTTGTCGCGGGGCACGGAGTTTTCTTTGGCCTTGGCGATGGCGAGGCGAAGTCGCACGTTCGTCTCGGGGTCTGCGCCGCCCATCTTCGCCGCCACGATGATTTCACGGGAGAGCTTGGTGAAGAGCTTGCCGCGAATCGCGTCTTGCTTGCCCTTGCGGATGCGGATGTTCTTCCATTTACTATGGCCGGCCATAAATTGGCTTCATTTTGGCACGTTGACGGAAGGAGCGGGGGAGGAGCCCCGATTACGCCATGCGCGGAGCCCGGAACACCCAGGTGAGAACGCCGCCGCAAACGAGAATGCCCCCGAAGAGCATGGGCCAGCCGAGTCCATCGTTTTCGACCATCACCGCCATGCTTGCCACCAGGAACCCCACGAGCGTCGCCCACCCAATGATGAGGCGGGTTGTCATCCGCTCCTTGGCGCGGGCGCGGCGGGCGTACTCCAGCAGGTACGGCGCCTTGCACTTCATGCAGGCAATCTCGTTACATGGGTTGATGTGTCCACACGATCGGCACTTGAGCGGGGCGAAGGGGTCTTTTTTGCCCTTCAGGTTGCGGCGCCACACCTTCAGCATCCGCTCTTCGGCGGCGTACATCCCGCGCACGGACTGGTTCTTGATCGGGTCCATGTCGTTGCTCAGGCCGTTGAGCAGGCGTTCGCGCACGGCAATGGCCGGACCCTTCAGCGCGTGCTCGTAGAGCAGGCTGGTGATGGCGAACCAGGCCGTCATGTTGTCGGGGCGCTCCACCACCGCTTGGTGCGCCTGGTCGAGTTGGCGGGTGGAAATGCGGCGGATTTCCGATTCGGCGACCTTCTCCCGGGCATAGGGGAAGAAGACCACCGTGATGATCATGGAGAGCAGAGTGGGGGCGAGCACCGTTGGGTCGGGCCAGAAAAGGGCCACCGCGAACATGGCCAGGCAAAACAAGAACCCCCCGATGGCCACCGACCAATGGATCTCGCCATCAATCCACCAATGGAGCAGGACGACGCCGCAGATCCCCACGAACGGGATGGAGATCATGATGGCCATCGCTTGGCTGACCATCAGATCGCGGACCGACTGCGCCAGATAGATTTCCATTGCGCCTCCACCCACTTAGGGTGAAGAACTTATACCTTTTGCAAGTCTTTGGCGCGCACGAGCAACACGTAGTGCGGCGTGAACTGGATTTCTTCCTTGGTCAGCAACTTGCGGTCCTCTTGCGGCAGGTTCTTGTCGAGCTTGTCGCGCATGCGCTGGGTGGAAATGGCGTGCACGTCTTGCGGCACGCCCTTCAGCTGATCCAGGTCGATCTCGACGGCGATCTCATCGTTGTTATAGATGTTCGCGATCTTTCCCGTCAGCCCTTGCATGTGGGGGTAGACCCCGCTGAGCTCCGCTCCGGCCCCGAGGTCAGGGGTCTGGATGCGTACGCGATCACCTTCTTGGAACGCCATGTCGTTCTCAAGAATACCGCGCGGGGTTCGGATTGCCCCGGTCGGTCTAGTGCTGCCGATCAATGACGTAGCGCGCGAAGGTGCGCAGGGTGTCAGTCTCGCCGGGCATGTCATCCAGCGCGGCGAGAGCGGCACTGATTTCCCGTCCGGCGGCGGCGCGGGCTCCGTCCACGCCCATCACGGCAACGTAGGTTTGCTTGCCCCGGGCGCGGTCACTGCCGCTGGCCTTGCCCAGCTGCTCCTCGTTGCCGGTTTCGTTCAGAACGTCGTCCGCAATTTGGAACGCCAGCCCCAAGTGTTGACCGTAGGCGCGGAGGGAAGCGGCTTGGGCTTCGTTAGCGCCGCCCAGTCGGCCACCCATTTCGCAGGCGCACCCCAGCAGAGCTCCGGTCTTCATCGCGTGAATCTCCTGGACGAGGGCGAGGTCCGGGTTCTCCCCTTCGCTCAGGACATCCAGCACTTCGCCGCGCACCAGTACCTCGGCGCACTCGGCCAAGCACAGCCCGACCCGGTGGGCGATGGCGGGCTCGGCGTGGCTGGTGAGAGCCACTTTGAGCGCAAGGGCGAAGAGAGCATCCCCGGCCAAGATCGCCATGCCTTCGCCGTAGACCTTGTGGTTGGTGGGGCGGCCTCGGCGCAAGTCGTCGTTGTCAATCGCCGGCAGGTCGTCGTGGATGAGCGAGAAAACGTGCAGGAACTCGAGGGCGCAAGCGCCGTCCAGCGCCGCTTCCGGGTCGCCCCCGACGGCGAGGGCACTGGCCATGCAGAGAAGCGGGCGCACCCGCTTGCCGGGAGCCAAGGCACTATAGGCCATTGACTGGCTGAGGGCGGGCGCGGGCAATTCCTCACTCGGGAGGAGGACGGACATCCGGGCGTCCACGCGGCTCTGCCAATCGGCAAAGTGCCGAGGAAGACTCATCACGGCCAGTGTACTCATGCTTCCCTCAGCCTACGTACATCCCGGCAGGGACGTTGGCACCCGGGTGCCCCAAAGGGGGCCCGTTGCATCGGCAACGGCATCGGTATGATTCCCGCATGGTGGAAGTGAGGCCGTTCCGGGGCCTGAGTGGGCTTCCGCCCGCCGGCTGGGTACCCCCCGTGGAGATGATGTCACCCACCGAGGTGGAGCGCCACCGCGCAAACCCCCTGAGCGCGATCCATCTGGTGCGCCCCCGCCGTGAATCCGATGACCGAAGCCAGTTCGTGCAGTACGCCCGGGCGGCGGCGCAGCTCGAAATGTGGCGGCGCGACGGCACTCTCTCTATTGCCGAGGAACCCCGCCTCTACGGCCTGATTTGGCAAGGCATCTCCGTGCTCTACGGCCTGGTGGCGGTGAGCGAACTCGTTCCGCGCGGGGCCGAGCTGCCCTCGCGGGGGGATGACCGCCTCCGGTTGCTGGAGTCCACCGACACCTACTTGGAGCCGCTGGTCGCGGTGGGTGATCTGCCCGCCCTATCGAACCTGGAAGAATCCGTGCTGAGCGAACTCACGGACGAGCCCATAACCGTCCGCAACTTGCGCGTGGTAGACAGCCCGGACCGATTGGGTGCAGTGCGGAGCTTTACGGAGGAAAACCCCAAGGCCACGCACGCGCTCGTCGCCATCGTGGCGGAGACCCATGCGCAACCAGTACCCCTCCGCCTCAAGCGCTACCCCCAACCGAACCTGCAGGCCCGGTGCGCGGAACATGGCACGACTTTCAGCGGTCATGAACTCGCAAGCATGGCCCCCAACGATCCGGCCCTCAAGGTCACGGAAGCGGATGGCAGCACGTGGGCGTTCCGTCCGCGCGAGGCCACGTTTTGGGCGACACTAGGCGAATGGCTGGGCGGCACCGGCTGGGAGCGCATGGCCGACCACGACAGCGGCCCCGTTGCCCTCACGCTTGAGTCCACCGACCCCCTGGCCCCCGCCATGGCGCAGGTCTTGCCGCGCATCCCTTCGGGGCCGGTGTTTTGGAGCCGAAGAGACCGATGAAGATCACGCTGCAAGGAACGGGCGGGGCCGACGGGATTCCGGGGCTGTTTGGCGATAGCCGCGTGAGCGAATATGCCCGCCAGCACAAGGGGCGCGACGTGCGGACCCGCACCGCCGCCCTGGTGAACGAGGACCTCAAGATTGACTTTGGCCCGGATACGTTCTCGCAAGTGATTGCCACGGGTAGCTGCCCCCGCGATTGGTCGGCCGTGGTGTTCACCCACAGTGACGCGGACCACTTTGCCATTGAAGAGCTTCAGTACGCCGTGGTGCCCTTTACGGCGGAAGACGCCTGCCCCTTTACGATTTATGCCAACGGCACCATCATTCGGCGGCTGCGCGAGCGCTATCCCGATTGGCCGATGGAGATGGTGACCACGCAGAGTTTTGCTCGTGTGACCCACGGCGAATACGTCATCACTCCGATCAAGGCGAACCACGGCTCCCCCGCTGAAGATACTCAGAACCTCGTGATCGAGCAAGGTGGACGCACGCTCCTTTATGCCACCGATACCGGCATTTGGGATGAACGCACGTGGCGGTTCTTGCAGGGGCTCAATATCCACCTTTTGGTGATTGAATGCTCGGAAGGCTTTGTCCACACCCCTTACAATGGGCACCTCGATGTTCACGAGTGCTTGGCCATGGTCGGACGCCTGCGACAAATGGGCACCCTCGGACCGGACAGCCAGGTGGTCACCACCCACCACAGCCACAACGGGGATGCCACGCACGAAGAACTCGTCAAATGGTTTGCACCCCATGGCATCCAAGTGGGGTATGACGGTCTCGTTTTAGAAGTGTAACGCGCCTTTCCGCCGGTCAACTGCGTCTGAATGATGCCAAAGGACTGGCGGGCGAGCGGCCAAGGAGGGCCACCTCCTTTGGATTGCACAGTCCAACTGGATTTTGGGGATTGAATGACGTTTGTCGGGAAATGGTTTGGCTTTGGGCAGAACGAGCACTTTGACCGGGGCTTGCGAGCCTACGAGAACAAGCGCTTTGCCGAAGCCGCCGCCCACTTTAGTCAGGCCGTAGAAACCGAGCCCAACGATCGCCTTCGCGAGAAAGCCATCTCCTATCTTGCCGGTTCCCTTGCTCGAATGGGCACCGCGGCCCTGGCCGAAGGCCAATACGAGGACGCCGTCGCCGTACTGATGCAGGCCGCCGGACTTCGTCCCCGATTTGCCGACGTTCAGGCCAGCTTGGCCACCGCCTACGCCCGGGTGGAGCAGTACGACAAGGCGCTGCAGCACGTGGATGCTTCGCTCGAAATCAATCCCCGATACGCTTTGGCGCATATCCGACGGGCGGGCATTTTGATGAAGCTTGGGGACGTCGAAAACGGCTGGAACCAGGCACAAAGCGCGATGGAGCGGTTCTCCAGCATGCAATCCCCCGAGTGGGAGGCCATCGTCGCCCAGGCAAAGGCCGAGAATTGGGATGAAGTGGCCCAGTGGCTGCTCAGCTTCCGTCCGGCGGGCAATTTTGATATCCCGTCGTTGGTGGAAGAGTTCCGCAATGCGATGCTGGCGCAAGACCCTGAACGCGCCGAGAAGTGCATGCGCGACGCCATAAAACTCGCGCCCAGTTTCCCTGACCTCCATGTGAGGCTGGGCGAAGCCTTGTTTGAGGGCAACAAATCCGAGGCGGCGTTGGCGGCCTTTGAAGAAGCGGCACGATTGAACCCGGGTTACGCGGATTCTTACGCTTTGATTGGGATCACTCTGCGGCGCCTGGGGCGCGAAGCCGAAGCACAGAGCGCTTTCCGCCACGCTCTCACGCTGGACCCGAATAACATGATCGCCAGCCAAGAGATGGACGGCGAGCCGATCTAACTCGCAACCCGACGCCAATCGGATTCGTCATCGCAATATGGCCCTTTCGCTTGTCCCGGTGACATTGGCGATCGTGCTGGCCCCTCCGCCGACGAGTGCCCCGCTAGATCCCGACCTCTCCATGCGCATCATCGCCATGGCCATGGCCGACCAAGAAGTGCGCAATCGCATGGTGGCGGCGATGCAAAGGGACGACAAACCCGCGATGGAATTGGCATTCATCGACATGAAGCGCGAAGATCGCCTCAACGGAGCTGAGATGAAGCGCATCGTGGCCAGCGTCGGGTGGCCTACCTACACCCGCGTGGGACGGGAAGCCGGGCACATGGCGTGGTTGATTGTGCAGCACCAAGATGCGGACCCCGAGTTTCAGAAGCACTGCCTGCGCCTGATGGAGCCCCTGGTGGCCAAGGGCGAGGTGAGCGGGAGGGACTTTGCCTATCTCACCGACCGGGTGGCCATCAACACGGGCGGGATGCAGACTTACGGCACCCAGATGTCGCTGGTAAACGGCAAAGCCATGCCCATCCGCCTGCGTGACCCACGCCGGGTGGATGAACGCCGACGGCAAGTCGGGCTGGGGCCGCTCGATGAGTACATTCGTCTCATCGAGCAGATGTACGCCCCGCCCAAGAGCTAGGCGAGACTAGCCCCCTTTAACTACCCGGTGCCAGCCGCTTCCACTCCGTGCCTTGCGGGGTGTCGCGAAGTTCGAAGCCGGCCGCCTCGATTTGTTTGCGGATCTCGTCGGCGCGGGCAAAGTCCTTGGCGCGCTTGGCTTCCGCGCGGTCCTCGATCCACTTGGTGATGAGCACCCCGTTGATCTCGGGCACCTCGGGGGCGGTGGTGGGCTCGGCGGTACGGCCGTGCATCCCCAGGGTCTGCTCGATGCGATCCAGGAACCATCGCGCTTCCCCGGCCTGGGTGGCCGAGAGCGTGTCATCGCGGAGGAAGCTCCGAATCCCTTCGATCATTTTGGCCACCGCGACGCTCGTGTTGAGGTCATCGCACATCGCGCCCAGAAGTTCATCGTAGATGCGCTGGATGTCGGCCCCCGGCGTGCCCGCTTCCTTGGCCGCGCGGCGCTCAACTTCTTGGATGCGCGCCAGGATGCCCCCGGCATCTCGCAGTCCCTGCATGGTGAAGTTCATGGGCTTGCCGTAAGGCGTGCCCATCAGCGCCAGACGGATGGCGAGCGGGTCGTGGCCCGCTTCAATGAGCTGACGCACCGTGAAGAAGTTGCCCTTGCTCTTGGCCATCTTCTCACCTTCCACCTGCAAGAACCGCACGTGCATCCAGTGGTTGGAGAACGCCTTGCCGGTGCAGCTTTCGCTTTGCGCGATTTCGCACTCGTGGTGCGGAAACACGAGGTCTTCGCCGCCCGCGTGGAGGTCAATGGTGTCGCCCAGGTACTGCCGCGCCATCACGGAGCACTCGATGTGCCAGCCCGGGAAGCCCCATCCCCACGGACTGAACCACTGCATCAGGTGCTTGTCGTCCTTCTTCCACAGGGCAAAGTCGGCGGGGTGGCGCTTGTTGTCGTCTTGAACCACCGTACGCACGGCCCGCATCAAGGTGTCCTGATCCTTGTTTCCGCTCAGCTTGCCGTAGCCGTCAAAGCTCTCGACTGAGAAGTACACGCCGGTCGGCGTTTCGTAAGCGTGGCCGGACTTGATGAGTTCCTCCACGGCCAGGATCTGCTCGCGCATGTGCTCGGTGGCGCGGGGGCGCACGGTGGGAGCCCGCATATTCAGTAGTCGCCAGTCTTCTTCAAAGGCATCGGCGTAATGCCGCGCGAGATCCCATATGTTGGCAAAGGCTTCGCCCTCCTTACTGCGCAGGGCGCGCTCCATCTTGTCCTCGCCGCCTGCGTCGGCCACGTCATCTTCGGTGAGGTGACCGACGTCGGTGATGTTGCTGGCGTAGCTGACTCGCCAGCCGAGGGATTCGGCCGTACGCACCACCAGGTCCGCACTCAAAAAGGTGCGGAAGTTGCCAATGTGGGCGTAGCTATACACGGTGGGGCCACAGCAGTAGAACCGGAGGTGTTCGGGTTCCTGCGTCTCTACCGGACGCACGCTGCGCGACATCGTATCGTATAGCCGAAACTGTGGCATGGCCACTCGAATCTACCGCTTAGGGTGCGTCCCGCTTAGGGCATGGAGAGTCGCTTGGCCAGGTTGCTGGGCTGGTAATCCATGAGCGCCGACCACGGCACCGTGAACTCGTAGGTGCCCTCGGCGTACGAGCCAACGTCATAGTGGTCGAACTGATAAACCAATCCCTTCTTGCTCACCACAAAGCGGCCCTGCAGCGATTCATCCAGCTCGGCCATGGGCTCCAACTCGCGCTTGGACTTGCTCGCGTTCAGGCGTCTTAGCACCTCACCGTTCCAGAACAGGCTTCGTTCATTTTCGTTCGGGATGAGGGCGTTAAGCGAAAACTCGCGCGGGTGCTCGTCCAAATAGATCGCCAGGTTAATCTGCTTACGGTAAGCGTAGCCGTGGGCGCCGCCGGAGTAGGTTTCGGCGGTCGTCCAGCCGCTGATCATCCAGCTCTCTTGACGAGAAACCTGGCCTTGAATGTGGAAGTACCACGTGCGGTGCGGGTAGCCGTACTTGCGAGCTTCGGCTTCGCCTTCTTTCGATTCCTTCAAGGCTCGCTGGTAATCCGGTTCGATCGCATTCTTCATGAGCAGGTTGAAGCCCTTGATGAGCGGCGTGTTAATCGGAAGAGCGTCGTGTAGGGAAAGAG
>CAZVHE010000012.1:1696-3351 GCA_964627705.1 uncultured Chthonomonas sp. | reverse complement strand
ACCGGATACCGGGCCGAGGCGTCAATGGTGGAGTTCTTGACTTGGTGAGATACCTGCGAGGCGGGGGCCGAAGCCGGAGCGGCCAGCAGGGACGCGGCGATGAGGGTGCTGATCATGTTCATTTACTCGGACGAGCGAACGAGGACGTGATGCTTCTTGCCACTGCTGAGTTTCATCACACCGTCGTTCAAATCGGCAAGGGAGAGAGCGGCCTGGATGTCGGTCACCTTGGCATCGTTGACACGGACCCCGCCGCCTTGGATGAGACGCTTGGCCGCGCCGTTGCTATCGGCCAGACCGGCTTTCACCAAAAGGTCAGTTACGCGCACGGGTTCGCTGAGGTCCACCACGATGGTCGGCAGACCCTCCGAGGATGCCCCTTGTTCAAAGGTCTCTTGCGCGGTGCGGGCCGCCGTTTCGGCCGCCTCTCGTCCGCGCACCAAAGCCGTCACGGCCGTGGCCAGAGCCTTCTTGGCATCGTTGATCTCTCGGCCTTCCAGCGCGGCCAGCCGATCAATTTCCTCGGACGGAAGCTCACTGAACAGGCGCAGGAACCGCACCACGTCCGCATCGTCCACGTTCCGCCAGAACTGCCAGAAATCAAAGTCGCTCAGCCGGTCCGGGTTTAGCCACACCGCGCCCGCCGCGCTCTTGCCCATCTTTTTGCCTTGGCTATCGGTGAGCAAGGGGCATGTGAGGCCGATGAGCGAATCATCTTCATCCTCGCGGCCCACCATGCGGCGGTGGAGTTCCACCCCGTTCACGATGTTGCCCCACTGGTCGCTGGCGCCCATTTGTAGCGTGCAGCCGTAGCGCTTATTCAACTCCACAAAGTCGTACGCCTGCAAAATCATGTAGTTGAATTCAAGGAAAGTGAGCGGCTGTTCGCGTTCCAGGCGGGTCTTGACGCTATCGAACGTCATCATCCGGTTGATGGTGAAGTGCGTGCCCACGCTGCGCAGCATGTCGAGGTACTTGAGCTCATCCAGCCACTCGCTGTTGTCCACCATCAGGGCTTCGTTCGGCCCGAAGGTCAAGAATTGATTAAAGATCGTTTGCAGCTTGGCCTTGTTGGCGGCGATGCGCTCGTCGGTCATCAGTTGCCGCGATTCATCCTTGCCGCTGGGGTCACCCACCTTGGTAGTGCCGCCGCCGAGGACGACGATGGGCTGGTGGCCGGTTTGCTGCAGGATGCGAAGCAGCATGAGCGGGAAGAGACTCCCCACGTGCAGGCTGTCGGCGGTGAGGTCGAAGCCGATATAACCCACGATGCGGCCTTCGGCGGCCCGCTGGTCCAGGGCGTCAAGGTGCGTGCATTGGTGGATAAATCCGCGCTCGTGCAAGGTGCGCACAAACTCAGATCGGAACGACGACGACATAGAGTTCAAGGATACCGGTGGCCCCTGGTTCGCCCCGTGCCGAGAGGTCATGCCCGTGCGCCGAAAGAGGGTGTATTCTGAAGTTTATGGCAGTTCGCGTTGGCATTAATGGATTTGGCCGCATTGGCCGGTTGTCGCTCCGCACCATTATCGAACGGCACGGCAAAGATATCGAAGTCGTGGCCCTGAATGACCTGACCGACGTGGGCACCAACGCGTACCTGTTCCAGCGTGACACCTGCTACGGCAACTACAACGGCAGCGTGAGCTACGACG
>CAZVHE010000012.1:0-1567 GCA_964627705.1 uncultured Chthonomonas sp. | reverse complement strand
CCTGGCCAAGGCCCACCTGGGCGGCAGTGTGAAGAAGGTTGTCATCAGCGCCCCGGCCAAGAATGAAGACGTGACCCTGGTGCTGGGCGTGAACGACGGGATGTACGACCCGGCCAACCATAACGTGATCAGCAACGCGAGCTGCACCACCAACGGCCTGGCGCCGGTGGCCAAGGTTCTGCACGACTCGTTCGGCATCCAGAAGGGCCTGCTGACCACGGTGCACGCCTACACCAACAGCCAGAGCACGGTGGACACCGCCAAGAAGGACCTGCGCGACAGCCGCGCCGCCGCCGAAAACGTGGTGCCGAGCAGCACCGGGGCGGCCAAGGCCGTCGGGCTGGTGATTCCGGAGCTGAAGGGCAAGTTCACGGGCATGGCGTTCCGCGTGCCGGTGCCGACCGTGAGCGTGGTGGACTTCACCGCCCTGCTCAACCGCACCGTCACTGCCGAAGAAGTGAACGCAGCGATGAAGGCAGCCGCCGAGGGCCCGTTGAAGGGCATCCTGGAGTACACCGAAGAGGCTTTGGTCAGCAGTGACCTGAAGGGCAACCCGGCCAGCAGCGTCTTTAGTGCGGTGGACACTGTGGTGCTGGACGACATGATCAAGGTCGTGGCGTGGTACGACAACGAGTGGGGCTACTCCTGCCGCATCGCTGACCTGCTCAAGTTCCTGGGCGACAAGGGCCTCTAACGCTTCAGAACTCGCGAAAAGAAACCCCGCTTCCCTCTTAGGGCGGCGGGGTTTTTTCTTTTTTTGGGGCCGGGCGACTATTCGCTCAGCAGGTACTCGGCGAGAAGATTCGCCGTATCGCGCAGGGCGTCAATATGCGTGCGCTCGTAGCCGTGGCTGGTGTCCACGCCCGGGCCGATCAAGGCGACCTGGGCCCGACCCCCGGCGCGCCAATACTGGCTGCCATCGCTGCTGTAGTGCGGGTAGATGTCCGGCTTGAGCTCGATGCCGGCTTGGTCGGCCATGCCGCGTAGCTTGTTGGAGAGTTCGCTGCTGTAGGGACCGCTGCTGTCCTTGAGGCAGATGGAGCAGTGGAATTCGTCGCCATTCTGGCCAGTGCCCACGCAGGCCATGTCCACCACCACCAGTTCGCTGAGGTCCGCCGGAAGCCCGTCACTGCCACCGTGGCCGACTTCTTCGTGCACGCTGAGGAGCAGGTGCGTGTCTTGCCCGGCGCTCAGGCCGAGGTCGCGTAGTGCCTTCAGTGCGGCCAAGAGGCACGCCACGCCCGCTTTGTCATCCAAGAAGCGAGAGCGGACAAAACCGCTGGGCGTGGTTTCAAATCGGGGGTCAAAGGCGATGGGATCGCCCACATCAATGCCCAGCAAACGGGTTTCTTCGGCCGAGAGCGTGCGCTCGTCAATCCGAACTTCCAGCGTGTCCGCATTGCGTGGCGAATCAATGGCATGGCGGCTGACATGAACGGCCCCGTTGGTCAGCACAATGCTTCCCCGAACCTGTTGCCCGGCGCGCGTGGTGATGGTTACACCTTCGCTTTCTACCGTCGGCCAGTTCACACCGTTGAGCGCCGTCATGCGCAGGCGCCCGTTGGGT
>CAZVHE010000011.1:32915-33224 GCA_964627705.1 uncultured Chthonomonas sp. | reverse complement strand
CTGCCGCTGGAATACTCCCTGGGGCTAAGCCTGCCCAACACACCCGCCAACGACCTGCCCGGCATCACCGGCAGCGCGGCCTACCGCCTTGCCTCGGGCTTCGGTGACCTGCGCCTGGGTGCGCGGGGCTTGGCCACCGACGACACCCAAGTCATCGGCCTGTTCTTGGGCGGCGAATGGCAGTCTAACTCCGGTTGGAGCGTGCCCTTTGAGTTCACGACCTTGCTGGAAGGCAACAGCGGCCTCCGCAGCCGCGATGGCGCGCGCGAGCGTCGTCTCATCTACACGGCCGCGTTGTGCTACCGCACC
>CAZVHE010000011.1:29034-32848 GCA_964627705.1 uncultured Chthonomonas sp. | reverse complement strand
CCTGAGTACCAGCCTGGATGCCAAGCCCGGCTTCTACTTCGGGGTGAACTTCCGATGAGAGCCCTCTGGATTTTTCTGACCGGTTTGTTGGCTTTGTTCGTGGCGGGTTGCGGCGGTAACGCCCCCTTCGTCCCGGCGGCCACCGCGACTACGGGCGGAACCTACGTTCCGTTTGCCCTGGCCGTCGATGACGCCAACGTGGGTAACCCCGGCGGCACCGTGACGTACCGCGTGACGGTGAGTGACGAGGGCAGCCAAGTGACGGGCAACCGCAGCGGCGTGGAGCGGCTCCCGGTGGATCTCACCTTCTCCGGTTTGCCGGTGGGCTTCTCGGCCGTGGCCACCCCGAACCCCGTGCCGCGCACGAGCGCATCGCAAGAAGTGGTGGTGACCATCACGATTCCGCAAGACGCGGACACGACGTCGGACGAGGGTGCGGACAACCAGCATGACATCGTGGTGACGGGGAACGATGGCCGCACCACCCGCACGGTTACGCTCGATCTGCTGGTCGTTGCACCTGTTGTGCCGGACTTCTCCCTGCAATCGGTGGACAGCACCTTGGTGGTGCCCGTGGGTGAATCCCGCACGTTGCCGTTCTCGCTGCACCTGGAAAATCCGGGCGTGGTGGCCGGGGTCAACTTCAGCACTTCGGGTCTCCCCGCTGGGGCATCGGCCACGTTCTCGGTGAATCCGGGCTTCCCCAGCCCGTTCGGTCCTGTCCCGGTGTCGGTCTCGGTGAATGCGGGCACGGCGGCGGCCGGCACCTATGATCTGACGATTGTGGGGAACAACGGCTCGGTGACGCGGACCATCCCCTTGATCCTCATCATCTCAGACAACAACGGCGGAGCATAACCTAAGCCCCGCGGACACCTACAGCTTGCCCCCGATGGTCGGAGGACCCCACAAGCGATGGGATCGGGGGCATTTTTCTTGTGCAGTTAGCGGTTTTGGAGCTCAAGCAACTTGGCGTAACGTTCGGGTTCTTGCTCCGGCCAGTCGGGATCCATGGCCTTGAGAAGCGTGGTGGCCTCAAAGGCGTGCAGCGCGGCCAGCGGCAAATCGCCCCGGGCTTCGCTGAGGTAGGCCAGCTCTTCCGCCACAAAGCCATCCGGCTCCCCGGTGGCGTGCAGCACCTGCTGGATAGCCCAGGCTTCTTCGTTTCGCCCGAGTTCGCGGAGGCACCGGGCGTGGCACCACTGGGCAATAGCCAGGCCCTTCTTGTCGCCCATCTCGCGCCGGGCATCCACCGCCTGCGCAAACAAGCCGAGGGCCAGTTCGGGCTCACCCCGCTCGAACCGGGTCCACGCCTGGTTATTCAGTAACGAAGCACGCCAGCGCCGGGCATCAGGGTCTGTCGCTTCATTCGCCATGGCGATGGCCCGGTCGTGCAGCTCCAGCGCTTCCTCGGGCGGGGCCACCAGCGCCACCATGTGGGCGGCGTCAATGGCGCCGTGTTCCAGGCCCAGCCGCTCGGCCATGCCTTGGGCCGCCTCGAACCAAGGGCGGCTCTCGTGGGGGCGACCGCTGGAACGCAGCACCCTCCCGGTCTCCAGCAGCCAATAGAACCGCGAAGGCGCGTCCCCCTCGGGCAGGCTCATTTCGACGAGATCGAGCGAATCCTGCGCCGCCTCGTAGTGCTTCTGCAGTCCCCGAGCCCGCGCCACTTGCGTGAGTAGCACCAGTTCCTCATCCGGGTCGGTGGCCGCCTCGGCTGCTTCACCAAGCCGGATTTCACTCGCGACCGGGTCCGAGTAATCCCACAAACTCAACCAACTTGGCATGGCTAGTCCGCCTTCTTGGTGGTGTAGACGTTGCTACCATCCGAGACCTTTTGGGGGATCGGTGGATCGCGCGGCTCCAGCAGGACCAGCGACTTGTTGCCATCGGCAAACTGGGTGACCCCAGCCACGCGGTACTGACGTACGGTCGTCACGGTGCCAGAGGTGGGCGTTAGGGTGAGGAGGTCGCCTTCGACGGACCAGCGCCCCTTCGCATTCTCACTGCCGAACGTTTGCGCCCCCACCACGCCCGAAGCCGAGGCAAAGCGATAGCTGTAGGTGCCGTCAGCCTTCAGGAAGAGGTCGCCGCCGTAGGAAACGGCCGTCATGAAGGATGAGCCCGTGTAGGTGTTGATCCACGAGGCACTGGCCCCGCTCCCGAAATGGTAATCGCCAACCATGGCCGCTTTGTCCACGAGCGAAGCCCGCTCTTGGCCCGGGCAACGGAAGGTGGCAAAGAACGGCTCCGCATACATCACGGAATCGTTGAAGCTAAAGCTGGCCGACATGGATTCACCCGCGAGGAAGCTCCCGGTGTCCTCGTAGGTTTGCGCCATCACCACCGGTTGCCAGTAGCGGCCGCAGTCGATCAAGAACAAAGTGAAAAAGGTGTCCGTTCGTCGTCCATTCTCCTTGCCCGAGCCGAAGATGAACTGGGTGAGGAGCTTTTGCCCCGTGTAGCGGCGATAAACCAGCGGACCATGACGCCCCTTGAGTTCGGCCGGTACTTCGGTTTCCCAGAGCTTGCGTAGGGCGTCGCCCATGTTGCCCTGGGCGGGGATGGCGTTCGGGAACCGGATGAGGCAGTTGGTGTATTCCGCTGAGCTGCGGTTTTCAACCGTCGTTTTGATGTACCACGCGCCGTTCTTCTTGAAGTCGGCCGGCGCGGTGTAGGCAAACCCCGGGGCGAGCCCGGTGGTCGCAGGAGCGGTGGGCTGGGCAGGTGCGGCCACCGCCGTAGCGGGGATGCGGATGCCATCGGCGTTAAACGAAAGCTTGCTGGCCTCGACGCCGATCAGCGCCTTGGTCATCTCGTTCACCGCGTTCACGATGCTGTCTTGGTTCTCGTCATTCGCGCCCGCGGCCAGCACCACGGCCAAACCGGCTTGCAGAAGCAGGGTCTCGCTGGCCTCTTGCTTCTGGCGGTCGGTAGCCGCGCGCATCTCGGGCGTGTCCAGCGCCTTCCGTAGTTGCCCGGTCGCCTTTGTCACTTGCTCGTCCGGAATCTCTTTGCCCGAAACGATCGTGACAAACAAGCTCAGGCTGTCAGCGGCGGCCCCGGCCACATCGTGCGCGCGGCCTTGGGTGGCGGCTTTCTTGTCGTAGTCGTTCAGGAACTGCACCAACGCCTCGCGCACCACCTGCTGGGTTTCGGCATCGTCAAAGAGGTTCTTGACGAAGTCGTTGAGCAAGAGGCGTTGCCCGGAGTAGGTGAACTTCGTCGGTCCAGTAGCCGCTGTGGCCGCCCCGGAAACCCCCTTGGCCGAGAGTGCACGCACCGCAGCGAGAGCCGGGTTGGCCTCCTCCGCCGGGCGGGCCCAGGCCACGAAAGAACTGGCCAACAAGACAAAGGCGAGAAGTGGGCGCATGAGCGTAAGTCCAGGGCGGGGCGTTCTCTGGGTCAAGAGCGATCGCGCCTCGCGCATACTCCCAATTATGATGTCCCTCTCGGCCATTCGCGCTGCCTTTCCGGCCCTCGATCGCGAGGTGGTTTTCTTAGAGAATGCCGGGGGCAGCCAACTCCCCCGCGTGGTCATCAACGCGATGACCGACTACATGATGAACTCCTATGTACAGTTGGGGGCTCCCTACGAGGTCTCCCGCCGGGCCACGGCGGTGGTGGACGACGCCCACGCCTGGGCGACCACCCTGATGGGCGGCACAGGGGCGGGGCAAACCGCCATCGGCCCGAGCACCACGCAACTGGTGACCATGCTCGCCGATTGCTACCGCCGCGTGTGGCAGCCCGGCGATGAGGTCATCATCTGCGAGACGGCGCACGAAGCGAACGCTGGTCCCTGGGCCAAGCT
>CAZVHE010000011.1:27560-28989 GCA_964627705.1 uncultured Chthonomonas sp. | reverse complement strand
TGGACCCCACCACCGCCCAGTGCGACCTGGAAGAGCTGCGCCGGATGCTGAGCCGTGGCACGCGGCTGGTGGCCTTCCCGCACGTCAGCAACCTCCTGGGCGAGGTGGTGGATGTGGCGGCCATTACCAAGCTAGCCCACCAATACGGCGCCCGCGTGATGGTGGACGGTGTGGCCTACGCCCCGCACCTGGCCGTACAGGCCCGCGAGTGGGACGTGGACTGGTACGTCTTTAGCAATTACAAGGTGTTCGGGCCGCACGCGGCCATGCTCTACGGCCGGCACGATGCCTGGGCGGAACTCGAAGGCCCCAACCACTTCTTCATCCCCCGCGACCAGGTGTACAAGTTCGAACTGGGCGGGGCGAACCACGAATCCTGCGCGGGCATCCTGGCGCTGGCGGACTACTTTCGGGAGCTGACCGGCGCCCCGGGGGCCCCGGCGGACGAGTTCCTGGTCACGCAAGCCTTCGACACCATTCGCACTATCGAGCAATCCCTCACCTCGCAACTGGTGAACGAGCTTAAGGGCATCCCGGGCATCCGCATCATCGGGCCGCAGGGGGCCGAGGGCCGCGTGGGCACGGTTTCTTTCCTGCACGAGAGCGTGCCGCCGCCGGCGATCTGCCAGGCCACCGATACCGCGGGCGTGGCCATCCGCTACGGCCACATGTACGCCTACCGGCTGTGCCAGGCGCTCGGGATTCCGCTGGAGACGGGCGTGGTGCGGGCCAGCCTCGTGCACTACAACTCGCACGAGGACATTGACCGGCTGCTAGACTTGGTGGAAACCGCCGTCAGAACTTGAGCGGGTCGGCGCGGCCGGCTTCCTTCTCAAGCTTGGCGAGGCGGGCTTCGAGCCGCCGGAATACCGTCCAGTAGACGCTGTCGCGGTCCAGCCCTTGCCAAAACGGCTCGCTCCGCCCGATGAGGGCCACATAGTAGCCAAACATGTAGTTCGCCACGAGCGGGCGCAGCACGCCGGAGTTGATCATCAGGGCAATCTCTTCAAAGAAGCCCACGAGGTTGCGGCGATCTTGGATGGGGGCCTCGGCCAGGGTGGGGTCATTCACGGCCAGGCGGTTGAGAAGGTCACGGAACACCGGGTCTTCCAGGAAGCGCCGGCGCAATTCCAGAAAGTTTTGCACCCGCGTGTACCGGGCCTGCCGCATAAATTGCCACGTCCCGGTCATAAATGTCACCAGCGCAATGAGGCCAGCGAGGATGATGCTGAGGTCCTTGACGTAGGCAACCACGCCGCCATTGTGTGTGCATTCGGCAGGCCGGGTGATGAGGCTGGTAAGGCGAGGGGCCTAACCCC
Source organism: uncultured Chthonomonas sp. (assembly GCA_964627705.1). Taxonomy (GTDB): domain Bacteria; phylum Armatimonadota; class Fimbriimonadia; order Fimbriimonadales; family Fimbriimonadaceae; genus JAHBTC01. The sequence goes on along the minus strand of CAZVHE010000011.1, from coordinate 27,670 downwards.
GGAATCGGGCGGGCTGGAATTGAGACTTACTAGCTGTATGAGCATCAATTTGCAGTGGGATGGAAAAATGGGCTTCGCCGGGGATGCGCCGAGTGGGGCTCGCATCGTTT
>CAZVHE010000011.1:9999-27545 GCA_964627705.1 uncultured Chthonomonas sp. | reverse complement strand
GGATGCCCACCCCGAGAGCGGCGGCAGCGGCACCGGCCCGACGCCGGTAGAAGCCTTGGTGGCCAGCTTGGCCGCCTGCAGCGCGATGGACGTCATCTCGATCCTGCAGAAGAAGCGCCAGGAAGTGACCAGCTACACCGTGGAAGTGTCGTACGAACGTGCGCCGGAAGGGGAATGGCCCCGCCCGATCACCAAGTTCAGCGTACGGCACGTGGTGACGGGCCCGAACGTGGACCCCGAGGCCGTGGCGCGCAGCATCCAGCTCAGCGATGAAAAGTACTGCACGGTGATGGCAACCCTGCGCCTCTCTCCGCCGATTGAAAGCACCGACGAAGTGCGCTCGTAATCCAAAAGCGCAACAAAGAAGAAGGCTCCGGGTGATGTTTTCACTCCGGAGCCTATTTTGTTGTGCGTAAGCTTGTTTAGAAGCTGAACAGCCGGATGCCTACGCGGTCCAGGATGAACAGAGCGTCGGCGATCTGGCGGACCAGCGCCGGGTCCAAGTTCTGCGTCTTGCCGACGTAGATCACGTCGCCGGGCTCGAGCTCGATGTTCTGGATGTAGTCGTTGCGCTCCAAGAAGCGGACCAGGTCCACCTTGAGGGTGCGCGTGCCGCCCGGAGCCGAGAGGTCGCGGCGGAAAATCTTGATGTCGCTGGCCTTGGTCACGCGGTCAATCGGTCCCCCCGAGGTGACGAAGGCGTCCAGCACCGTCATCTGCTCGCGGAAGGCGTATTCGCCCGGCGCCCGAATGGCGCCCAGCACAAAGATTCGATTGCGTACGTTGGCGGGCACGTTGAGCGTGTCGCCATCCATGATCGGATAGTTCTGGCTCGTGTCCATCTGCACCATCAGGGCGTAGAGGTCGAGTGGAATGATTTCGTCCGATCCTTTGCGGCGCAGGGTGGCGCGGCGCAGGTCCGCGCGGTCGGGAATGAAGCCACCGGCTTCGGCCAGCAGGTCCAGCACCGTGGCGCCGGGGCGCATCACAAAGGTGCCAGGTCGGTTTACGGCCCCGGTCACCCCGGCTTTGCGTTGACGAGCACTGAGCAGGGCCACACCAATCTTGGGGTCGCGGAGGCGGAATTCCTGTTGGAACCGAGCGCGAATGTTGCTGGCGAGTTCGTCGGTCGTCAGGCCCACGGCGGGCATCACACCCACAAACGGCACCGTGATGTTGCCGTCTTGGCCGACCGGAACGTCTACCAAAAGCTCGAAATCGGTGCCCTGAGCGTACACCTGGATGCGAAGCACGTCTTCCGGTTGGAGCCGGTAGGTATCAGGCATCGTGACCTGAGCCATCGAATAGACGGCCAGGACCATTCCTAACAACAGCGCGGTGAGACGTCGCATAAAATTTCGAACCCAACGGGCAGACGGAATCCGCCCGAGTTACATTCTTGGCATAAGGTACCCGTCTCTTTACTCGACAATCAAGCGGCGGTGACCTTCGATGACCACGGTAATTTCGCCCTTCCACTCGCGCGGGGCTCCCGCCAACTCTTCCAGGGTGCCGCGCCACAGTTCCTGGTGGCGCTTGGTGAGTTCGCGGGCCACCACCACGCGGCGGTTGCCGAGGGCATCCGCCCACAGATGGGCGGCCTTCGTCAGCCGGTGGGGACTCTCGAACAGAACCAGGGTCATGCTGTTCTCCGCAAAGGGGGCCAAGGTGCGCTGGATATCGCCCGCCTTGCGCGGCAAGAACCCCAGGAATGCGAACCGCTGCGCATAGAACCCGCACACCGACAGGGCAAAGGTGACCGCGCTGGGGCCGGGGATGCCGTCAATGCGAATATCACGCTCCAGGCAGGCTTGCACCAGTTCGGCGCCGGGGTCGCTGATGCCGGGGGTGCCCGCATCGGTCAGGAGCGCGGCTTGCTCGTGGCTTTCAATCTCGTTGGCCAGGACTTGCACGCGGGCGGGGCTGGTGTGGTCGTTGAGCACCTTGTAGACGGGCTTCACGCCGAGGTGGGCGGCCAGGCGCGAGGACACCCGCGTGTCTTCCACAATCCACAGCGTCGCGGCCTGCAGAATCTCCGAGGCCCGGGGCGAGAGGTCGCCCAGGTTCCCGATGGGTCCGGCCACCATCCAGAGTTCTGCCATGTCGCTGGTGTACCTGCCCCTACCGCCGCCCGCGTAGGCAGAAAAAAGAAAACCGCCCGCACCCGGTTGGGGTACGAGCGGCATCCTGGTGGGCGCGACCTTACGGCTTGCTGGGGGCCGGGTTCGTCGGCGTGGTGGGGTTGGAAGGGGTCTTGCTCGCCTTCTTGTCTTCCTCTTCCATCTTCTTGCGTTCGGCTTCCATCTCGGCGTCGATCTTCGCTTGCTCTTCCGCGATGGCGGCTTGCTCCTTGTCGTACTCCGCCTTGTTCGCCGCCCAGGTTTGCAGCGCCTTCTTTACAACCTCAATTTGCTCCGGCTCCAGTCGCTTGTTGCTTTCGGCTTCGAAGAGCTTGCCACGGATCTCGCTGATCTGCTGCTGGCCCATCTGGTCGTAGCCGATCCCGCTGTCCACCGCCGCCGCCAGTTGCTGGGCCGCGTTGTCCTTGTCGCCTTCGGCCATGTACAGGTCGTAGAGTTCGAGACGGAAGGCCGAATCTTCACTGTAGGTGAAGAAGTCTTCCAGTGCTTCGATGCGGTCCTTGCGCATCGTGCTCTTCTCCTGGTCGGTCAGGTCGTTCCAATACACCTGTTGGGCGATGAGACGAACCTGCGGGGCAAAGCCGGAGCCTGGCTCGTTGGAGTTGGCCAGCGTCACCGCTTCGGATTCGATCGCCTGCATACGGGACTTGCGCGCGGCGGCGCTGGCCTGCAGCTTGGGGTCTTCCAGGGCCATGCCGAGGTCGAACATTAGCTTGAAGCCCTTGTCGTTCCACTTCACCTTGTCCGAGGCGATCAGGGCATCTGCTTCCTTCTTCAACTGGTCGGCGGCGCGGCCCTGCGCCAGAGAGCGGCGCAGAGACTCCTTGTTGGCTTCAAAGTCGCTCGGCAGCTTCGGCTCAATCTTGGTGACGCGGTAGATCGTCGGCCCGTTGGGGGTCATCAGCACGTCGCTGACCTGGCCCGCCTTGAGGTCGAGCAAAGACTTGATGTTTTCTTGGGCTTCAATCTCGCTGCGCGTGAAGGTGCTGGTTTCCGGTGTGATGGCCATCTGCTTGGCTACGTCGGCCCAGGCCTTGCCACCGGCGAGAGCGGCTTTGGCTTCTTCGGCCTTCTTTTCGCGTTCGTCTTCCGGCATGTCGGGCTTGCTGAATGCCATGACTTCCACCGAGAAGTTGTCGAAAGACGCCTTCAATTCTTCGTCGCTGATTTTGATGCCCGCCGTGATCTGGTTCATCAGCATCAGCGGGGTTTGGCTGCGCACGGCCTCCACCGGATCGGTCTGGAACTGGTTCTTGATCTGGTTCAGTTGCTCGGTCTTAATCTCCGCCGGGGTGCGAGTGAACTTGTCCTTAAAGGCCTTCTCGAACGCGGCCTGGTCGGCGTCCTTCTTGAGCTTGCCTTCCTTGATGAGAGTGGCCTTCTCGATGTTGATTTGCCGATCGAGTTCCGTTTCCAGGAACGCGGTCACGCTCGCTTCGTCCACCTTCAAGCCCTTGGCCTTGGCTATGGATTGGAAGGCGAGGAGCCGGACGGCCCCGGTGAGGATCTGAGGGCGCTGAATCAGCAGATAGGACTGCGGCAACTGGAAGCCACCGAACTGCTGGGAGGCTTGCTCTTGCTGGCGATCCACCAGCGACTGGTATTCGCGGAAAGTCAGGCGATTGCCGTCCACCGTCACGATGGATTCGGTGTCTGGGCCGGCCCCGGCATTGTTCATTCCCGCGCATTGGCCCGTAACGAGCAAGCCGACCATGACGAACAGCGCCACGATGCCCAGGACGACTTGACAACCCTTCTTTTGGAAAAGCTCTTGAATTTGTACGATCGACAAGGATGGACTCCTAACGAAGTTAAGGGCTCAATTTTAGACGATGGTTCCCGGGCCCGGGCGGGCAGGGTCTAACGTTCCCGTAACCTTTTTAGCAGACAAGGCTTGACATGTAGACAAAGAGTGCGTATACTCATGTCTGCTAGGAGCACTATGGCCAAGGGATTGACGGATCGACAGCGCGAGATTCTCGCGTTCCTTGCGGATTACACGCGTTCGGTGGGTTATCCGCCTTCCATTCGGGAAATCGGCGACAAATTCGGAATTGGCTCCCTTCGGGGCGTGACGGTCCACCTCGACGCCCTTGAGAAGAAGGGTGCGATTGGCCGAGAGAACACGCCACGCTCCATCCGCATCCTGCACCCGGACTACCAATCCGTGGTGGCGCCGGAAGTTAGTTTCCGCACCTTGCCCTTGCTGGGTGAGATTGCGGCGGGGGCGCCGATTACGGCCGAAGCCCATATCGAAGAGTATCTGCCCGTTCCATCCAGGATGCTGAAGGGTTCGCCCGAGGCCTTCTTGCTTCGCGTCAAGGGCGACTCGATGATCGAGGAAGGCATCTTCGAGCGTGACCTCGTGGTGGTGCGCCGTCAGGACGACGCCCGCAACGGCGACCTGGTGGCGGCAATGGTGGAAGGCGAAGCAACGGTGAAGCGCATCAAGTTCCAGCGGCCCAACATCCATCTGATACCGGCCAACCCGGCCTACCAGGAGCAGATCTATCCCAGTGAGAGCGTAAGCATCGTCGGTCGCGTCATCGGTTTGATGCGCACCTACGCCTAAGCGATTACTTCGGGTCTTTGGCGGGGTCCTTTGAAGCCGTCTCGCCGGCGTCGCGGGCCAGCAGACGCAGGCGCCGCACCTGCAGGTCGTTTTCATAGACGTCCTGCCGGATCAGGCCGACCCCCCGCAGGTAGGCGCTGTCAATGCGCATGGAGTTCTCGCCTTGAAAGGTGTGGATCACCTCATGCAGGTCGCGTTCGCTCCCGCGCCATAGTTCTTGCACTACATTGCGAGTGATCGAGGCGGTGGCCTTGGTTTCGGCCCCCGGCCAGCCCATGGTGCCGGTCCATTGAGCTTGCTCAGTCGCGGGAATCAAGATCAGCGGCGGCGTGAAGCGCACTCCGCCCCATTGCGAGGCCAAGAGTTGCCCATCCTCCCATACCAGGTGGCTTTCACCTTCAGGGGTTTCCAGTCGCCAGCCCTCGCTGCGGCTCACCGGTACGCGTCCATTCACGGTCAAAGTTCGCACGCGGGCCTGTAGCACTGGCCCCACATCGTACGTCCATTGCCGGTTGAGAGAGAGCGGCATGAGGGTGGTAAGCGGTTGGTTCCGGCACCCGCCGAGGAGCCCCGCACTCGCCATCACGAGTGCCGCCAGCCCGACGAGTCCCCTCCGTATTCCGCGCAAAGTTGTGCTCAAGATACCGCTTCGAGTTTGGCGAAGCTCTGAACCAACTTTTTGATGCCAGTGGCCCCGCTAAACGCCACCGTCACTTCGGCATCGTTCTTCAGCGGGTTGCAGGCAATCACCACGCCCATCCCGAACTTCCGGTGCTCCACCCGTTGGCCCACGGTGAAAGGAGCCTGCCACGGCGCGGCGGGCTCGGCCTGCGGGCGCGGGGCTTCGATCACCCGGTAGGTGCCCATGCGCTCGGATTCCACGCGGCGGGTAGGCGCCATGCTCTCGTGGTCGTATCCCGCGTCGTCGTCCACTTCCATGGCAGGCAAGTCGTTCAAGAATCGCGAACGGTGGTTGAAGTTGGCCTGCCCAAAGGTGCTGCGCCGGCGGGCGTAGGTGAGGTGAAGTTCCTCTCGCGCCCGGGTCATGCCCACGTAGCACAGGCGTCGCTCTTCGCTCAGCTGCCGGTCATCGCCCAGGGAACGAGAGTGCGGGAACACGCCCTCTTCCATCCCGGTCAGGAACACCACCGGGTACTCCAAGCCCTTGCTGCTGTGCAGGGTCATCAGGGTCACGGCCTCGCCGCTCTCCTTCAGCATGTCCACGTCGCTGACCAAGGCCACTTGCTCAAGGAACCCGCCCAGGGTCGGCGCCTCATCGGCGTCCACGTTGCCCTCGTCGAACTGGGTCGTCACGTTCAGGAGTTCCTGAAGGTTTTCCAGGCGGCTGATGGATTCGTCCGATCGCTCGTTGCGGAGTTCATCGAGATAGCCGCTCTTGTCCAAGAGAATCTGGAGCACCGGCGTCACCGGGCCAGTGGTGGCCAGGGCGGTGGCAGCTTCCAGCAAGCGGTGCATGTCACCCAGAGCCGTGGCGGCGCGCTTCGTCAGGGTGGCGCGGAAGGTGGGGTCGCCAATCACGTCGCGCATGGATTGGCCCAGGCTGCTGGCGTACTGCGCAATGCGGTCCACGGTCGTCGCCCCGATGCCTCGCGCGGGCACGTTGACAATCCGCCGGAAGGAGGCGTCGTCGGCGGGGTTCCAGGCCAGCCGCAGGTACGCCATTGCGTCCTTGATTTCCTTGCGGTCATAGAACCGCTGCCCGCCCACGAGCACGTGGGGGATGCGCATGGTGAGGAAGGCTTCTTCCAGCGCACGGCTCTGCGCATTGGTGCGGTAGAGCACGCCGTACTGGCCGTAGGTGCGCTTGCCGGTGCGCACTTCCCGCAGGATCGAATCGGCCACCGCCATCGCCTCGTCGTTTTCGGTGCCGTAGCCCCGGATGCGCACGCTCGCGCCTTCCGGGTTGTCGGTCCACAGTTGCTTTTCGTTGCGGCCGTGGTTGTGGCGGATGATGCTGTGGGCGGCCTTGAGGATATTGGGCGTGGAGCGATAGTTTTGGGCCAGCGTGATGACCTGGGCATTGGGGTAGTCGCTCCCGAAGCGCAGCATCAAAGAGACGTCCGCGCCGCGCCACGCATAGATGCTCTGGTCGTCGTCGCCCACGATCATGATGTTTTGGTGCTTGGCGGCCAGCAGGTGCGTCAGGCGGTATTGCGCCATGTTCACGTCTTGGTATTCGTCCACCATCACGTGCAAGAAGCGCTCTTGGTACTTCTCGCGCACGCTTTCGGCTTGCTCCAGTAGCCGGACGGCGAAGAGCAGGATGTCGTCGAAGTCCAGCGCGTTGGCCCGGCGGAGGGCGTCGTTGTACTCCTTATAGATGTCCGCGACGATCTTGGGGAAGAAGCCAGCCGCGGTTTCGGCGTACTTGGTGGGGCTCTCCAGTCGTTCTTTGGCCCGGCTGATTTCGGCCAGCACGGCACGCGGCTGGATCGCCTTCGGGTCCAGGTTGCGGCGCTTGATGAGATCGCGGACGATGCTGAGCTGGTCCGTATCGTCGTAAACCACGAAGTTGCGGTCAATCCCAATGGCCGCGCCGTCCATCCGCAGTAGCTTGGCGCAGGTGGAGTGGAAGGTGCCCATCCACAGGTATTTGGCTTCTTCGCCCACCATCTGCTCCAGGCGTTCGCGCATCTCGCGGGCGGCCTTGTTGGTAAACGTCACGGCCATGATGCGGCTGGCGGGCACCCCTTCGGCAATGAGCTTGGCGATGCGGCAGGTCACCACTCGGGTCTTCCCCGACCCGGCCCCCGCAAACACCATGAGCGGGCCGCCGCTGCACTCCACGGCGCGCTTTTGCTCAGGATTTAGGGAGTTCAGATCAAAAGGGAGAGACATATGTCTATCTTATTCTCTCGCCGACCCCCTAGCCCCGCAAAACGTCTAGGGAGTAACATAAGCATACGGTTCTGCGTATGAGGGAGTAGACTGCGTTCCTCACGCATCGGAGTTCGTGCATGAATAAGTTGGCAGGTACGTTACTGATCGCCGCCCTGGCCGGATCGGCCTGGGCTCAAGGGTCCTTCACCATTCGTCGTCCGGTGGATGGCTCCACCGTCCGCGAAACCGTCAAGGTCCGGATCCCGCTGAACAGCATGACGGAAGGCTCGTATCTGGGCATTCTTATCAATGGCAAGTTCGTGGAAGCTGTGATTCCGAAGGCGGAAGGTGCGGACGCCGTGTACGAATTGAACACCAAGGAGATGCGCATCCCGGACGGCGAAATGACGCTGGACGTGGTGCTCTACCAAGATGGTGAGCCGCCGGTGGAGCGCGATCGCAGCTCGATTCGCCTGAACGTGGACAACTACACCAGCATTACGCCGGGTATTGAAGGCAAGCTGCTCCGCTACAAGTTTGTGGCGAACACAGAGCGCGTTTACGAAACCAAGCTGGAACAAGAAATCCGTGTGGGCTCGTCCTTGACGATGGGTGGCAACTCGGGCCGCCCGGGCACCCTGGTGGGTCGCGAAGAAGAACGCGTGCGCCTGGCCTACGCCGTGCACAACACGTATGCGGGAGCCTCGGGTCGCGAAGCGCTGATTAGCGTGCAAGCCCGCCCGGACAAGGATAAGGATTACGCCTGGATCACCGCGAGCGGCGAAACCACGCCGAAGAAGTATTACCGTGAGGACATGGCCCCGTGGTACATGCGTATGACCGATACGGGCCGCGAAGTTTTCAGCGGAATCCCGCTTTCGGCCGGCCTTGAGAGCTCCGGGGCGAGCCAATCGCTCGTGAACTTGTACGCCTTCATCCCGATGCCCGTACTTCCTTCGGAGCCAGTTAACACCGGCGACGTGTGGGAAGGTGCCATGCTGGACGCCGACGGCGGCGTGGAGAAGCTGGCGGGTGAACGCAAGTTCTTTGGCACGCCGGTCCCGGCTCGCGCCACGCTTCAGAACTTCGAATGGTTCCAAGGTCGGCCGTGCGCCAAGATCACCATGGAAGTCGGCCAGGCTGACGTCTCTCTGACCACGTTCTCGGGTGGCGCAGCCCAAGCCGCAAGCGGTGCCCAGGGCAATAGCCTCACGTTGAAGGAAACCTACTACTTCGACCTTACGGCCGGGGTGGTTCTCAATTCGGTGCTTGAATACACCACTACCATGGCAGTGGCGGCTCCGGCCGGCGGTACCGGTGGCAACACGGGTGGCTCAGGTGCGGGCGGACGACCGGGGGCCGGTGCGGCCGGTGGCGGCGGTGGCGGCCAAAGCGGGGAACTGGCAGAAGACAAATTCAACTCGCCCATGATGTTCCCGGGTTCGCTCAACTTCATGATGGACGGCAACCTGTTCGAGTTCAACCCGATGTTCAACGACAAGGGTGAAGTCATTAGCATCTGGCAGAACCGCCCGGGTGGCGGCGACGGTGGCCCGGGTGGTCGCGGTGGCGACGACGGGGCTGGCTTTGGCGCGGGTTCGCGCTTCGGTGCGGGTCAGGCTGGGAACGCCGCCGCTGGGGGCGCTCGCTCCGGCACGCGGTTGATGAGAATCTCTGCCCGCATCACTCGAACGCTGGAACGCTAAGCGAAACTGAGGCATGCCTCTCGCTCGCCGTGACACGCCGCGCAGTTCTTCGCCTCAGGAGGAGCTGCGCGCGACTTTAGCCGAACACCTCGACGAGCTCCGCACCCGCGCCATCCGCGTGGTCATCGCCATCATGATCTCGATGGTCCTCTCGTGGGTCTTCGTATGGCCGACCTACAACTTTATCGACCAACTCGTCCGCAGTTCGGTGCCCAAGGGGCTGGTCTATAAGGAAGTCACGACCCACATCACGGAGCCGTTCATGCTCCAAATCAAGCTCTCGTTCTATCTGGGCTTGATTCTGGCCTTGCCGTACGCGGTCAGCCAAATCTGGGCGTTTGTCGCCCCCGGCCTCAAACCCACTGAGCGCAAGCCGATCCTTATGCTCACCCCGGTGTGCTTGGTGCTCTTCGCCCTGGGGCTCGCCATCGGCTGGTTTACGTTGCCGGCCATGTTCCAGTGGTTCTTTGTTTATGCCCAGGCGGGCGGCTTCGAGGTGTACCAAGAGCCGGGCAAGATGATCATGCTGGTGGTCAAGACCCTGCTGGGCTTTGGCCTCGCGTTCCAGATGCCGGTGGTGGTGTTCTTCCTCACTCGCTTGGGTTTGGTGACGCCCGACACTTTGCGCACCTATTGGAAGCACGTGGTGGTGAGCAATATTATCGTGGCGGCCATCATCACGCCGGGTAGTGACCCGGTTTCGCTGGCGGCCATGGCCATCCCCATCATCGCGCTGTTCTACTTGGGCGTGTTTGCGGCCACCTGGAGCATGAAAAGCGCGGGCCGTGATGCGGCGCTCAATCAGCTCGATGCGCCCCCATGCTAGGGGGTGACGAAGCTGAACCCAACCCCTCCGTTCGCCTATTCGGGTGAGGGCATAGCCCATGTCGTCACCACTCCCGGGGTCGATCCGGTCTACGGCGAGTGGCCCGAGAACCTGCACCCCCGGCTACTGGCGGCCCTGCGAGCCCGGGGCCTCCAACGACCCTATCGGCACCAAGCCACGGCCATTGCGGCGGCATTGCAGGGGCAACCCGTGGTCACCGCCACCGGCACCAGCAGCGGCAAGAGCCTGACCTATCAGGTGCCCGTGCTGCACACTTGCCTGAGCGAGCCTCGCGCCCGGGCGGTTGTGCTGTTCCCCACCAAGGCCCTGGCCCAAGACCAACTGCGCAGCCTGCACGAGCTGATGCCCGATGCCCCCATCCCGGTGGCGCTCTACGACGGCGATACACCGCGCGATGAACGCTCCCGCGCCCGTCGCCACGCGCAGGTGATCCTGACCAACCCGGACATGATGCACCAGGGCATCCTGCCGAACCACGAGCCCTGGAACACCTTCTTCAAGAGCTTGCGTTACGTGGTGGTGGACGAGATGCACGCTTACCGGGGCATCTTTGGAGCGCATGTGGCCTGGGTGCTGCGCCGTCTGCTGCGCCTAGCCGAATGGGCGAGCGGCCGTGCGCCCACCGTCATCGCCACCAGCGCCACGATTGCCGACCCCGCCGAGGTGATGCGGGACTTATGCGGGCAAGACCCCCTGGTGGTGAGCCGCGACGACGGACCCAAGGGCACCCACACCCACGTCTTTTTGGAGCCACCTGAGGTGGTCGGCCTGGGGGCCACGGAGACCACCGCTCGCCTGATGGTGGACCTGATGGCCGAGGGCCAGCGCGTGCTGACCTTCTGCCGCAGCCGCAGCACCACCGAGCGGGTCTTGCGCCGCGCCCGCCCTTATGCGGAGCAAAAGGGCCTGGACCCCCGGAGCCTGGAGAGCTACCGCGCGGGCTACACGCCGGAAGAGCGCCGTGCCATCGAGCGGGCCTTTGCCTCCGGGCAGCTGCGGGGGCTGGTGAGCACCAACGCCTTGGAACTCGGGGTGGATATCGGCGGGCTGGACGCCGTGGTCATCAACGGATGGCCGGGGCGGCGGGCCAGTTACCGCCAGCAGTCCGGGCGCGCCGGGCGCAGTGGCCGCGAGGGGCTCACCGTGCTGGTGGCGCACAGCGACCCGCTGGAAATCCACCTCTGCCGGCACCCGCTGGAGACGGTGTTCGGCCCCGCCGAGCCTTCGCCGTGCCGATGGGAGAATCCCTTTGTCGGGCGCGCGCAGATTTCGTGCCTGGCCCATGAGCGCGCCTTTGACCAAAGCGAGAGCGCCGCGTGGCCCGATGAGGTGCAGGCCCTGCGGGATGAACTGACCGGGGAAGGCGAGCTTCAGTACGGGGCGGGGCGGTGGTTTTGGGCGCACCCCCACAGCCCGGCCTCGCGCGTCAACATCCGCAACACCGACAACCGCCAGATCCGCCTGTGGAAGGACGGCCAGGAGATGGGGGCGATCGAGTTCTGGCGGGCGCTGCGCGAAGTGCACGAGGGCGCGATTTACCTGCACCGGGGCAACGCCTACCGGGTGGCCAAGCTGGACCTGGCCCGGCACGAGGCCATCCTCACCGAAGACGTGCCCGAAGACGAGGAGACGGAGCCCATCAGCGAGAGCCTGGTGGAGCGCACCATGGTCATCCAATCCGCATCCGCCGAGGGGCACCTGTGGGAGCTGTGTAGCGTGCAAGTGACCAGCCGCGTGACGGGCTACCGACGCCTGGAAGCCCGTAGCCGCCGCGTGATTGACGAAGAGCCACTGGAACTCCCCACCCAGCAATACAGCACCGTGGCCGTGCGCCTGGAGGTGCCCCTGGCCACCGAGGTGGAGGCAATGGGCGCGTGGCACGGCGTGGAGCACGCCCTGGACGCCCTGGCCCCCCTGCTGTGCGGTGCGGACCGCAACGACCTGGGCCACGCCTGGTTTGTGGCCGACCCCGCCACCCTCACCACCTCGCTCTACATCTTTGATGCGGTGCCGGGGGGCGTGGGGTTTGCTGAAGCCCTGTATGAACGCCGCGAAACGTGGCTGCAGCAAGCCCACCAAATGGTGAAGGATTGTAAGTGCGAAGATGGGTGCCCCCGGTGCATCCTGAGCCCCCGCTGCGAAAGCCGCAACGAACCTTTAGATAAGCTGGGCACCGTACAATGGCTAGATCGGCTGGCCAGGGGGCCTGAACTCCCGGCCTCCGCTCCCTAAACGCGGGTACCTTGCGCGCATACCATGATTGTCGTGATGCAGCTGGGGGCCACCGAGGCCCAGATTCAAGCCGTCGCCGAAGCTATCCGCGCCAAGGGCCTTGAGCCGTTGGTGATGCCCGGCGATGACCGCACCGCCATCGGCATCCCGGCCAGCCTCACCCCCGACCAGCGCATGACGCTGGAAGGCGTGCTCAGCCGCCTGGAAGGCGTCAACAAAATCAGCGAAACCAGCCACCCCTACAAGCTGGCTTCGCAGGAATACCACCGCGACCCCACGCTCATCCAGGTGGGCGAAGAGAAGATTGGTGCGGGCCACTTTGCCGTGATGGCTGGCCCCTGCAGCGTGGAAGGCTACGAGGAGTACCGCGAGGCCGCGCTGATGGTGAAGGCGTGCGGCGCGCGCATCCTGCGTGGTGGGGCGTTTAAGCCGCGCACGAGTCCGTATTCGTTCCAAGGCCTGCGCGTGGAAGGGCTCAAGATCATCCAGCAGGTGGCGCGCGAAACCGGCCTGGTGACCATCACCGAGGTGATGAGCGCCGACATGGTGGAAGTTGTGGCCGAGCACGTGGACATCCTGCAGATTGGCGCGCGCAGTATGCAGAACTACCCCCTGCTGATTGAGGCGGGCAAGAGCCAGCGCCCGGTGTTCCTGAAGCGCGGCCCCAGCGCCACCATTGACGAATGGCTGCTGGCGGCGGAATACGTGCTGAACGAGGGCAACCCCAACGTGATCATGTGCGAGCGGGGGATTATCGCCTTCGACCGCACGTACACGCGCAATCTGCTGGACCTGACGGCGGTGCAGGTGCTGAAGGCGCAAACGCACCTGCCGGTGATTGTGGACCCGAGCCACGGCACCGGGGTGGCGAAGTTTGTGCCCGGCATGGCCAAGGCGGCCATGGTGGCGGGGGCGGACGGGATTATGGTGGAAGTCCACCCGGACCCGGCCGAAGCCAAGAGCGACGGCAGCCAGACCCTGGACCAGGCGCAGTTTGCCGGGCTGATGGCTGACCTGCGCCGCCTGAGCGACTACGCCGGCGTGACGTTGTAGCTTAAACCAGTGAGAAGCTGTGTATAGTGTGAGTTAGCCTAGGCTCGCTTCAGAAGTTCTCGAATTTGCTCGCCAGCCCATTCCCGATGTACATTGCTAAGCGTGCCAAATGGCACCTGCGCAGCTGTGCCGAAAAACATGTAGCAAGTCTTTCCAGACTTGAGCCTGGTGCATGCTTTGCAAATCAAGTATGGATTCTTTCGTTCCACAGTAATGGCGACTTGCCAGTCTTTCTCCAGACGAAGAGGAACTTGATCTCGATACTCCTTTCTAATTGAGATAAGTACGCAATCTGGCTGAATTTCTTCGATGAGTTCACGCCATAACTGGCACCCAGTTGCAAACAGTTGTCTTTGACTCGATTTGTCAAGCTTATTCCAAGTAGGATCCGTAGCAACGGGCGAACAGATATCTGTATGAATGGCACGATTTGGAAGATTTCCGTAAAAACTGGCGTCAAGCCCCCGAAGAATTCTGCCAAAAGCACGATTGAACCAAGACGAATACGGGCTCACACAGAAATACGAATCCAATGCCGCAAAGTAGTCTTCGAATGAGCTGGGCTGTCGGCCAAAGCCCATTTCTGCCAGGTTGGCGGCACGTGAGAACCTAGACATTGGACCTTCTTCCGGAAACTCTCTTTTCGAGGGATTGAGGCCAACAGTGACCACTCGCATTGATGACGAAAGGTATTCGGGCATGTTCCCGAAATACAGGATTGGAACTGAAGGAGTTACAGCACAAGCTATATTGGCTGCTTCAAGTTGTGCCTGCCAAGCTGCAGATGCAAGTCGATTCAGTTCGCTTGATGCCATAAGTCATTTTACCTGGATATAGAAAGGTGATTACAACTCGAGCAAGATAACGTGGAACCGACTAGCTCGTCACGGCGTCACCTTCGGCACCCAGCGGACGCTGCTGTCGTAAGAGATGTTCGCGCGGCCGTAGGGGGTGTCAATGAACCCCACCACCCCACGAAGATCCTGCACCTCGGTCAATCGCTCCCCGTTACCCAGGTACGTCACCCGCTCCAGGATGTTGTTGTTCTTAAGATAGGGGCCCGCCGCCTCGCGCCACCCCACGTTCTCCGGCAGGCGGTCGTCGTTGTCCGCGCTAAAGATATTCAGCGCTATCCCCGCCTGCTTCGCCATGTTCATGGCCCGGTTCTGGACAAACCGCGCAATGTAATTCCTGTAATCGGCCAGCGGCATCTCCTCCACCGCCCGCACAAACATCATCCGGTCGCGCACGTACCACGCGGCGCCGAGCTTGTTCCCCAGACCTCGGGAGTAGCCCGCTGGCACCTGGAGGTTCAGCGTCGCCAGGTCACCCGCGATGTGCCCCCGGGTGTCCAGTTCGTGCGGCAGGCGGCCATCGGCCGTGCCCCACAGCGCCCGTGGGTCTTCGTAGTTGAACAGGTCCGTGGACTCTTCGTTGCCGAACCATGCCGAATGGGTGTCGGGCCGACCCGGTTCTGGGATCAGCAAAAGCTGGGGCGCGCCCCGCAACCCCTCGTAGGCTCTTTCCACCCCCGCTTTGTCGAGGGATTGAAACTCCTGGGTGTTCACATCCAGCAGGTGCCACTCCATCGTCCTCTCCGGGCCACGGATGGAAACCGCAAACTTCCCCGGCTCGCCGGTGGGGATCACCCAGGTGGGAGTTCGATTCCAAGGGATCGCTTGGCGCTCTCCATTCCAATTCACCAGCCACAGCCGGCCCTCGCGTTCAGTGAGGAAACGTGCGTCGTCCACGATCCAAACCTGGTTTTCGCCTTGCATTTCCATGAATCTCCCTGAAGGGGCATGAATGGCGAAGAGACGTTGCTCCTCGGGCCGTACCGTGTCCTTGGGGGTCACGGTCATCATCACGATATCGCCCCGGCTGTCCCCCAAGTAGCGTCGTCCGGGCGGAATGGACGTGGGCAAGGGGCGAACCATGTTGCGTCCGGGGTGGTAGAGGCTGGATTCGGTGGGGCGCAGGGCATCCTCTTCCCTCATGCGCCCTTGGGCGTCCTGCGCGACTCGTTGACGGTGCTCCACCAGTAGCCATTCGGAACTGCCCGGTGCGGCGTAAACCATCTCGATGTAATCAAAGGCGGCGACGGGGCGGGCCGGCGCGATGAGGTACGCCTTCTCACCCATACGGAAGGCGTCAATGTCGGGGTGGAGCCCGGTGGATTCCTGCGCGCCGCTCCACGCCCACCCCATCGCAAGAATCAACGGCAACCCGTACATATCCGTATTATAAGGGGGATTGCAGGCTAAGGCCAATGAATCTCGCGCCTTTTTCAGCCGTCACAATAGATACCCATGGCACCGTTCCTCGCTTTGCTCCCCCTGGCCGGGGCCCTGTGGACGCAGGAAGCCTGGTCGCTCCGCACCGAAACCCGCGCGGGCGACAAAGCGGTCTACGCCCTCACCATGCGCGTAGAAGCCGCCAACAGCCTGCAGAGCGAGGGCCGCATTGAGCGCAGCGTCGCTTCGGTGCGCCCGGATGGCACTTACATGATGCGCAGCCGCAACCTCGGCACCCGCATCACGGTGGGTGCAGATAGCCTGCTGGACGAAACCCCGCGCGAGAAGGCGGCCTGGTTTGGCCCCAACGGGCTCTTGGTGCGGTGGGAGCCCGCCAGCGCGGCCGCCGCCAATGCCGCCCAACTCACCTATCTCACCACCTTCATCACCCCGCCTAAGGCGGTGCAAGTGGGCGAAGGCTGGACCGTGATGGTGGAGCCGGGCGCGAACGGCCTGAAGGTGGGCGCGGATATCCGCTACGTTCTGGCCTCCCAGCGCGACGGCCTGGCCACGGTGACCATGAACTACCGAGAGAAGGGCACCAACGGCGCCACCGCCACCGGCACCTGGACCCTGGACGCCAAAACCGGCACCCCCCAGCGGCTAGAGGCGTCAGTCCTCAACTTCGCCGGCGAGACCGGCGCGAAGGCCACCCTCGTGATGGTGCGCGAGTAACCGCGCCCACAACCACTGCGCGCAGCCCAGCTTGGGCCGGTGCCCGCTTTGCTCCACCCCCGCCGAGGTGATGAGCGTGAGGGCGTTGAACTCACTCTCGAACCCGATGCCGGGCTGGGAGACATCGTTCATGGCAATGGCGTGCACCCTTTTGCGGGCGGCTTTCTGGCGCACATAGTCTAGGTCCTCGCCGCTCTCGGCGGCAAAGGCCACACGCACGGCCCCGGGGGCCACGGCGGCCACACTGGCGATGATGTCGGGGTTGGGTTCCAGTTCCAGCGTCCAGCGGTCGCCATCGCGGCGGCGCTTGCCGCTCAGACGTTGCACGGGGCGATAGTCGGCCACGGCGGCGGCACCTACTACCCAGTTCGCAGAAGGGGCCTCGGCCCGCACGGCGGCTTGCATTTCCAGGGCCGATTTCACGCGGATCACTCTCGCGCGGCCGGGCAGGCTCACAGCGGTGGGGCCGGTCACCACGGTCACCTCCGCCCCTTGCATCAGGGCGGCTTGGGCCAGGGCCGCTCCCATGCGCCCGCTGCTGCGGTTGCTGAGGTAGCGCACATCGTCAATGGCCTCTTGAGTAGGGCCGCTCGTGATGAGCACGCGTTGGCCTTCCAAGACCTTGCCTTGCTGGGCAGCCGCAAGCGCGGTCTGCAAAATCGTCTCGTTGGCGGCCAGCTTGCCCTGGCCATCTTCGCCGCAGGCCACCAGCCCGCCCACGGGGTCCACCACCACCACGCCGCGCTCTTGCAGGGTTTGCAGGCTAGCCTGGGTGGCCGGGTGGGCCAGCATGCTGGGGTTCATGGCCGGGGCCACCACCACCGGCCCATCGTAAACCAGGGCGATGGTGGTGAGCATGTCGTCGGCGATGCCGGCGGCGAGGCGATTGAGGGTGTGGGCGGTGGCCGGGGCGATGAGCAAGAGATCGGCCTGCCGCGCCCAGTCAATGTGCGCCATGCGCCCGGGTTCGGGCTCGTCAAAGGCCGACTGCAATACAGGTTGACCAGTGAGCGCTTCGAACAAGGCCGGCTGCACAAACTCCTGCGCGCCTTCGGTGAGGCAGGCGCGCACGGTGAATCCGGCCCGCATCAGGTCGCGAGCCAGGTCGGCGGCGCGGTAGGCGGCCACGCTGCCGGTGATGCCTAAGACGACGGTGGGCACAGATGCTCCCGGGCGATCCGTTCC
>CAZVHE010000011.1:0-9967 GCA_964627705.1 uncultured Chthonomonas sp. | reverse complement strand
GTCCAGATTCACCACTTGGTGGGCATAGTCCGCGGCGGCGTCCAGCTCGCGCAGGGCGTTCTCCAGGCGTTGCTGCACTCTGGCTTCGTCTTCCGTCCCTCGGCCGCGCAGGCGACGCTCCAGTTCCTCGCGTGAGGGGGGTAGCAGGAAGATCGAAAGCGCATCGGGCCGTCGTTGCATGGCTTCCTCCGCGCCCTGCACGTCAATCTTCAGGATCGCCCACAGGCCGTCGGCCAGCATCTGTTCCATGTCGGCCAGGGGTGTGGCGTAGAGATTGCCGTGCACCTCCTTCCATTCCAAGAAAGCGCCTTGCTCGGCCAATGCCATGAACTCCGAGCGCGATCGGAAATGGTAATCCACGCCATCCACCTCGCCGGGGCGCGGAGCCCGGGTCGTGTAGGCCACCACGCGCTTCACCAGCGGGTTCCGGGCGCGCCAGCGGTCCAGAACCGTGTCTTTGCCCACCCCGCTCGGGCCGCTCAGAATGATTAACTGACCCCGGCTCATCGGTAAAGAATGTCCATTACGCGGTCGGCCAGCCGCACGGGGTCGTGCCGCACCACGTCCGTTTCACTCATCAGGTCGCCCGGCACGACGATGTAGCCCAGGGCATGGATCCGGTCAATATCGGGTGCGACGAACTCCTGGGCGCTCTCGCGATATCGTTCCAGCGCCTGCGAACTCGGGACCCCCGTGTTGACCAGCACGTGGTCCACCACTCGGGTCGGAATGTTGGCCTCCAGGGCCATGATGTGCTCGGCGGCGGTGAAGGAGTCGCTTTCCCCTTTTTGGGTCATCACGTTGCACACGTACACGCGCGGCACCTTCGCCTGGTTGAGGGCGTTGGCCAGGCCCTCCACCAAAAGGTTGGGCAGCACCGAGGTGTAAACACTTCCTGGGCCAATGACGATGAGGTCCGCTTCGGCGATGGCTTCCAGGGCGGCAGGGTGCGGTTCCACGTGTGGCGGATCCAAATAGAGGCGGCGGATGCGCTTGTCCGAGGCGGCAATGCGGGTTTCGCCGGTCAGTTCGCTCCCGTCTTCCATCTGCGCGCGCAGTACCACGCTGCGGGTGGTGGTGGGTACCACACGTCCACGGATGTTGAGAACTTCGCTGGCTACGCGCAGGGCTTCGTCCACGTCGCCCCGGGCTTGGTCAATCAGGGCGGCGAGGAGCAAGTTGCCGATGCTGTGGCCCGAGAGAGAGCCGGCGGCATCGCGGAAACGATGCTGAAAGAGGTCCGTCATGCGACCTTCGGCATTGGCCAGGGCCACCAGGCAGTTGCGCAGGTCGCCGGGTGGCAGGATGCCCATTTCTTGCACCAACCGGCCGCTGCTGCCCCCGTCGTCGGTCACCGTCACCACCGCGGTAATGTTGGCGGTGTGATTCTTGAGGCCACGCAGGAGGGTGCTGAGCCCCGTGCCGCCCCCGATGGCCACCACGCGCGGCCCCAAGGCGAGTTGCGCGCGGCGCTTATAAGCGTCCATCACGGTCGACCCGGACCCCGGCCCGGTGTTCACAGTACTGGGGTCCAGCATCTCCCGCAGGCGGCGGAGGCCCATGCGATAACCCGAGACTGCCACCGCGATGCCCCCAAAGATGAGAATGCCGCCCAAGAAGTGGGTGGCGTATTCCGCCCGCTCGTTGCCGAAAATCCGTCGATTGAACTCAATCCACCAGCCATCCACGGCCATGACGCCCGGGAGAATGAGAGATTGAAAACTAAGGACGAGCCCGATGAGCCCCACCAATATGCCGAACCCCAAACGGAAGAAGGGGGTGCGTAGATTCCGTGCTGGCGCCAGCCGGCGACGCCATCGGTGGTAGGTTCCGGCTCGCTTCGCCACGCGTTAGTCTCGCTTGTCGTCGTCTTTGACGAAGAGTTTCTCCAAGATGCCGTTGATGGCGGCGAAGAGGATCGAGCCGACCAAGGCACTTCCAAAGTTTTCCACCACAAAACCAATGCCCCAGCTCCCGACCAGCATAAAGAGGCCTGCATTGATGATGAGCGTGAAGAGGCCCAGGGTCATGCAGTTGAGGGGGAGTGTCATTAACTTGAGGATCGGACCCAAAACCGCCGACACCAAGGCCAGCAAGCCCGCCCCGAGGAACAACTGAAGGATTGTCGTGGCGTTGACCGGGACGAGTTCTACGCGGAAGCCGCTCTGCCAGCCCATCGCCGTCATGATCGCGCCGGTCGCCGTCGCCGCGCCGATCAGCGCGGCCACGAGAATGACCCAGCGGAGGAAGAACTTGCCCATTTCTCCCTTCATTGTAGCCAAGCATCATGTATCCTGCCAGTCCGTGCGGCCGCGAACCCCCATGATGCGGCAATATTTCGAGGCCAAGGACGCCCATCCGGGCACCCTGGTCGCCATGCGCGTCGGTGACTTCTATGAGTTCTATGGGGAAGATGCCGAGACGGCCGCCGCGATCCTCGAAATCACGCTGACCGGGCGCGAAGATGCCGAAGCGGGGCGCATCCCCATGGCGGGCGTGCCCTATCATTCGGTGGAGCGCTACCTGGCGCGACTGATCAAGGCCGGGCAGAAAGTGGCCTTGTGCGACCAGGTGGAAGACCCCAAGACGGCTAAGGGCTTGGTGCGCCGCGAGGTCACGCGCGTGCTGACCCCTGGCACGCTGGTGGAGGACGCGCTGCTTTCGGCGCGGGTGAACAACTTTCTGGTGGCGGTGGCCCGCGACGGGCACTGCATCGGCTGGGCGCTGCTGGACCCGAGCACAGGTGAGTTCCTGGCCACCGAGTTTGCCGGCGAGGCCAGCGAGGCGCGCATGGCGCAGGAACTGGCCCGCCTGACCCCCGTCGAAGCCCTGCTGCCGCAGGACGAAAAGACGCTCCCGGCGGAGCTGTTCGAGGCCATTGGCTGCGCCGTAACTTACGTCAATGCGCCCACCTCGGCGGGGGCGGAGAGGAGGCTGACGGAGCAGTTCCGCACTACCCACTTGGGAGGCTTCGGGATTGCCGAGCGCAAGCAGGCCGTCCGCGCGGCTGCCATGGCTCTGGATTACGCCCACCGCAACGGGCTGAACACCAGCCACATTGATGCCATCGCCACCTACGAGGTGGACGAGTTCGTGGTCATTGACCCCAGCACGCGTCGGGCTCTGGAACTGACCCAGAACAGCCACGATGGCGGCATCAAACACACGCTCCTTTCGGTGCTGGACAGCACCGTGACCCCGATGGGGGGCCGCTTGATGCGCCGTTGGGTGGAGCAGCCCCTGCGCGACAAATCGGCCATCGCCGCCCGGCACGATGCGGTGCAACACTGGATTGAGAACGCCGCCGCCCGCGCCGATGCCCGCGTCGCTCTGGCCCGCGTGGCGGACGTGGAGCGCCTGGTGAGTCGGTGCATGAGCGGGCTGGCTTCGCCCCGGGACCTTGCGGCCTTGCGCGACGCCCTGCTGGCCCTGCCCGACCTGGACGACGCCCTGCGCCGGGTGAATCGCGGACGAATTGCCGAACTCCGTGCCCAAGTGCATGACCATCACGATTTGGCGCACGAGTTCCGGCTCGCCATCACTGATTTGCCCCCCGCCACCCTCCGCGAAGGAGGCTTCATTCGACCCGGCTTCAGCGTCGCGCTGGACACCCTGCGCGACAAGGCCCGGGAAGGCCGCGACTACATTGCCAAGCTGGAAGCGGCGGAGCGGGAAGCCACCGGTATTGACCGCCTGAAGGTGGGCTACAACAGCGTCTTCGGCTACTACCTCGAGGTCAGCAAGGTCCACACCAGCCGGGTCCCGGAGCACTACGTCCGCAAGCAGACCACGGCCAACGCGGAGCGGTACATCACCGCCGAACTGAAAGAGCACGAAAGCGCCGTGCTGGGCGCGGATGAAAAGGCGGTGGCGGTGGAGAGCGATCTCTTCCAGCAACTCCGCAACCGAGTGGTGAGCGAGAGCACCGCGCTACTGGGCACCGCCCGCGCCATTGCCGAACTGGACGTGCTGGCCGGCCTGGCGGAAACTGCCGTGCGGCGGGGCGATGTGCGCCCCGAACTGAGCGACACTGACGAGATCTGGATTCAGGAAGGGCGGCACCCCGTGGTGGCGCATCATTCGGCCTCCTTCGTCCCTAATGATCTGGAGCTGAACGAAACCACCCGCCTCATCGTGCTCACCGGCCCCAACATGAGCGGGAAATCCACTTATCTCCGGCAGGCGGCGCTGTTCGTGGTGATGGCGCAGATGGGGGCGTTTGTACCAGCGGCGGCGTGCCGCTTGGCGCTTTGCGACCGGATTTTTGCCCGCATCGGCGCGCGCGATGAGATCGCCCTTGGCCAAAGCACCTTTATGGTCGAGATGGTGGAGAGCGCAAATATCCTGAACAACGCCACCCGCCAGAGCCTGGTCATCCTGGACGAAGTGGGGCGTGGCACCAGCACCTACGATGGCCTAGCCATTGCCTGGGCGATGGTGGAATCGCTGGCCGAACTCGGGGCCAAGACGCTGTTCGCCACCCACTACCACCAGCTCAACGCCCTGCAGGATGCACACCCGGAGATCGCGAACTACCGAATGGAAGTGCAGGAACGGGGCGACGAAGTGATCTGGACGCACCGCGTGGTGAGGGGCGGGGCCGACAAGAGCTACGGCCTCCAGGTGGCCCGCATGGCGGGGGTGCCGCGCTCGGTGGTGCGCCGCGCGCAGGCCATTCTGCAAGACCTGGAGAAAGGGCCGGCGCCGGCCATGCCCGTGGAGCGCAAGCGGTTGCAACTGAGCCTCTTTGAAGCCGAGCCTTCGCCCGTGGAGCAGGCCCTGGAGGCGCTGGACGTGAACCAGATGACCCCGCTGGAGGCCATGATGACCCTGGCCGAGTGGAAGCAGCGCTTCCGCAAGTCGGATTCAAGTGGATAACGGCCGCCCGGGCTGAACGGTGATTTCCGACCCCACGGCAAACATCGCCGAGCATGGCTCGCCCTGAAGCACGCGCCCCCACGTTGCCCCGTAGGTGGGGGAGTAATCGGGGTGGAGGTCCAGATTGAGCACGCGGCGGGATTCCCAGCGAGGGTGCGTGACTTGGTACTCCCGGGTGAGGTGGCCGTGCCGGGCGTACCCCCAGTAGTGCTCCAGCACGAATTCTTCCTCCGACCCCTCGGCAAGAGGAAGTCTCTCCGGACCGACCTCCACCGCCACGTGCTGGCGCTGGCGGGCGCACCGCCATGAGTAGCGGAAGTGCGGATCGCTGATCTCGCTCGCCATCGGCACCGCATGGTAATTCTCGCCGTACACCGTCCGGGCCACGGCCGCAATCGCCCAGCGGGGCACCAGTTCCTTGATGAACACGACCCCGCGCCGGATTTCGCCTTCAAGCGCGCGCCGCACGTAGAACCGCAGGTTCACTTCCGGGAAGTTGACATGCGCCGGAATGGCCACTCCGCGCACCCGCGTCTCCAAAAACTGGAACGCCACAAGGCTGACCAGCGCCCGATCCTCATAGAAATCCAGCACGGTGCCGGCCGGCACCATGGGCACCAGGAGATCCGGCGAGACCTCCCAGTTGACGACCACGAGGTTCCGCCAGGCGGCGGTTAAGAAGGGGCGCTCCAAGCGCCCCTGAGGGTACCTAGTCGCTTACTCGGCGGGCTTGGTCAGCGTTTCTTGGCTGGAGTTGGTCCGGTCGCGGAGAGTGACCTTCACCACGGCCCCTTCCCGCACCAGCACGCTGAGGAAAGAGGTGTTGAGCCCCGCTTCGCTATAGAGCCACTCGGTGGCATCGTCCTTGGGCTCTTTCTTGGTCGGCTCCCCGGCCACGGTCTTGAGATCAGCTTCGGCCATCCCGGGCTCAATCTTTTGGTAAAGGTCGTTGAGTTCGGCAATCGATTTCGTGTTCGGGGCCGCGTCGCAGGCGGCGAGCGACCAGGCTACAGCGGCCACGGCGAGTATGGACAGACAACGCATCATGATGTACCTGGGCCAACGGACGTGAACAACTTCGCGCCGATGGGTTGGACCTAAGACAAGTGTAACGCAAAAAAATGTTCCCCACCCCGTGAGGGGCAGGGAACGGAAACGGCTGACCTTAAGCTCAGGCCGTCTTGCGTCGACGGCGAGCCAGGGCGGCGAGTCCCGCACCCAGGGCGATCATCGTGCCCGGTTCCGGCACCGCGTTGGTCGCCACCCCCACCAGGTCGGGGCCACCGTAGGAACCGTCGCTGCAGATCTGCAGGCCGATCACTTGGCCTTCAATCGGGCCGAAGGAGTCAAGACTGAGACCCCACACACCGACCTTCTGAGCGCCGGCGATTTCCAGCGTGTCCATGTTGAAGTTGGTGTAGCGCTGGGCGGTGCGGCTGAGGAATACGCTCTTGGTGGTGGTCACGTTGCCGCCGCTGCTGACGATCGCCTTCACCTTCAGGTCGCTGTTCATGCCGCGCTCCAGGATCGCGATTTCCGGCGTCTTGCCGTTCTTGTCGTTCTTAATGTATTGGCCCGCACCAAGCTTGAGGTCGAGGCACCAACTGGCGCAGTCTTCGCTATCCAAGATGTAGTCCAGCGGGCGAGCGGTGAAGACTTCGCGGAGGGTGCCCGTGCTACTGCTTTCGCCGGCCATCGGCTTGGCGTTGTCGCGACGGTCCGGGTTGACGGCGTACTTGTTGCCGCTGGTGTTCATGTCGCGCTTGATCGGGTCAATCCAGCCGTACGTCTTGCCACCGGTGACGAGGCGGGCATCTTCCCAACGTTGGAAATCCTCTTCGGTGAACACCACGCCGGTGCCGGTCATGGTCAGCGAAACCAGCGAGAGTTCGTCGCCTTGGGTGGCGGTCAGGATTTGGTTGACGGGGAGACTGTTGTTGTTGGCCATCGTCACGGCGCCGAGGGCGGCGGTGAGGGCCAGCAGGGAGATGCGGGAGAGATTCATGATGATGACCGTTTCCGACTCCGGTGAGGAGCCGAGGAAATGGGTTGCAAAACCAGTGCCAAGCCCGCCCCCTCCCCGAAAATCCTCGTGAAATTGCCTGGGTCGTGACCGTGGGCAGTAGAATATGAGAATGCGGCTCCGGTCGCAAAGTGCCCTATGAAAACCCTCGCCTGCCTTGCTTTGTTGCTTCTGTCCGCTTTGGCCTCGGCGTCCGACTTCGCGCTCGGCACCACTCGCGCCGCCGGGATGGGCAATGCCGGTTTGGCCTTCCGGGGGAATCTGGCCAGCAGCCGCCCTGCCAACCCGGCGCAGCTCGCGTGGCAACAACGGTTCCGGTTTAGTGACCTCTCCTTTGGTTACTTTGCCGACGGTGTGGACTTGGGCGATGCCTCTGACTTTGTGAGCAGCATTGACAAGGGTGCCTTCGACGCCGACAGTATCGTGCGATTGGCCCGGCAGTTTGGAGATAGCAAGACGGACATCGGCGGCACGCTGGGGTTGGGCTTCACGGCTTCGGGCTTCCACTTCGGGGCCGAGGGGGTCGCACTGGTGACCACCCGACCGAACGAGGCCCTCCAGCGCGGGGTGCGGGCAGGATCGAACCTGACGGCCCCCGAAGCGGGTATGCAACTGGACGGCTACGGCGTGGGGCAAAGTGAGCTGCAGTTCGGCTACGGACGCGTGATATCGAGCGGCCCGAACGGTGAAATGGCCGTCGGCCTGATGGGGAGGATTGTGACGACCTACTACAGCCACCACATCGCTAACGAAGCGCAAATCATCTCGGGCAATGCGATCAACACCGCCGCGCCGGAGATGGCGGGGAGCGACTTCCTCAAGAAAGAAGGCTTTGCCCTCGACCTGGGCATGCACACCACATTTGGGCCAGGGCAGCGGTTCCAGGGGGCCCTGGTGATTAACAACTTGATCGCGCCGGATGTGTCATTCCAGGCGTTCCAGCCCGACCAGGGCGCGACGATTGATCCGGGCGATGGGTTTAGCCGCATTGATGCCTATCGCCGCACCATGAGTCTGGGCGTGGCCTGGCAGGAGCGCGAAACGATGGGCCTGGCCGCCGACCTGGTGGGCATTGGTTCCGGTCGCACCGAAGGGCGCTTTGGGGCGGATTGGCAGCTGGCGCGAGGCTTCGGCGCGCGAGCGGGCTACTCCACTCTGGACGGCTGGACCGTGGGGGCGTCGCTGGGCGGGTTTAACCTCGCCGTGGGCAGCGCTAACCGGCTGATGGCGGGCACGTTCTTCCGGTTCTGAGAGCTGCTCTACTAGGCAGGAAGCCGTTTAGATATTGGACTTCTTGAAGACCCGCTCGGGCAGGTGGCGGATGAAGAACATGATCCAACGCCACGGCCCGGGGGTGTAAATCTCATCCTTTTTGCCGGTGGCTGCGCGGGCTACTGCTTGCCCTACCTTCTCCGGCGAGGCCAGCAAGGGTAGCGGCCCCATCGCAAAGGTCATCGCCGTATCCACAAAGCCCGGCTTCACCACGCGCACGCGCACCCCCTTTCGGTCCAGGCGTTGTCGCAGGCCGCTCATGAAGGCGTGGAGGGCCGCTTTGGCCGCCCCGTAGACGTAGTTCTTCGCTCGGCCTCGGTCGCCCGCCACACTACCGACCGCAATCAGGAACCCCGCCCCGCGCGCCTCAAAGGCATTGGCGATCGGCGTGAACACGTCAATGACCCCCGTAAAGTTACGCCGCACAATGGCCTTGGCGTGGGTTATGTCTTCCTGGGCACGCTCTTGGTCGCCCAGGTCGCCCACCACCCAAACGGCCCCGGTAAGGGGCGGCTCCATCTCCAGCGCAATCTCGGCGAGGCGCGTCCCCGAACCCTTGAGATCGGCATCGTAGGGGAGCAAAGTGACTTCCACACGGGAGCGGATGCGGAGGTCGGCGGCAATCCGGTCCAGTTCATCCTTGTCCCGCGCCGCTAGGATGACCGCGTAGCCCTGCCGGGCAAATTCGGCGGCGGCGGCCCGCGCGATGGGCGAGGTCGCCCCCACCACCAGCACCGATCCTTTGGTTTCCAGGGCCACGGGCGTCATACCAGCTCCAGCCTCCGCGCGAGGTCGCTTTGCCAGCGGCCTTCGGGGTCCACCTGGCGCTTATGGTTCACAAACCGCTCCCACTCGGGATACATGCGCCGGAACGTGTCGGGGCGGAGCGCCGAATCCTTGGCCAAATACACCCGCCCGCCGTGGTCGGCCACCAGCGCGTCGAGGTTGTTCAACAGGTCAATGACGCCCTCCCGCAGGGGGATATCCAGCGCCAGGGTGTAGCCCGGCATGGGGAACGAGAGCGGCCCCCCATCCGAGGCGCCCATCCGCTTCAGCACTGCCAGGAACGACGACGCCTGAGCGGCATTGAGCCGCGAGATGACCTCGGTCACGGCCTCGCGGCCGGATTCGAACGGCACCACAAACTGGTACTGCACAAAGCCCGGTTTGCCGTACATCCGGTTCCAATTGCGGATGGCATCGAGCGGGTGGAAGAACGTGCGCAGCGGCGTAAAGAACGTGCCCTTGCGGCCCTGCCATTTGTGATACATTGAGTTGAAGAGGCGAATGTTGCCGGGGCTCAGCAGCCACGTGGGCGCCTCAAAGGGGAACGGGCGGGCGCGGCCGGGCCGGTCGGTAAGCAAAGTTTCGGGGTGTGCGGCGTACCGCATCGGCACTTCGTTGATCTCGGCGTGGTGGCCGGTCATCAGCACGCCGCGTCCGGCGCGCTCGCCCCGGGCGAGCAGGTCCACCCACGCCACCGAATAGTGGTCGTCGCGGGCTTCGTCGTCCATTTGCGCCATCAGCTCCGGTAAGTTGCCGGCCACCGAGTGCCGCACCATCATCATGCTGGTGGTGATGGGGCGAAGTTGGAGTTCGACCTCGCGGATCATCCCCGTCAGCCCCATCCCGCCGAAGGCGAACTCAAAGTCATCCCCGTCGGCGGGGGTCAGGTCGCGCACGCTCCCGTCGGCGCTCAACATCTCGAGGCGGGTAACGCCCTGCCGGAAGCTCCCATCACGGTGGTGGTTCTTACCGTGGACATTGGCCGCCACGCACCCGCCCAAAGTGCAG
>CAZVHE010000010.1:13063-33978 GCA_964627705.1 uncultured Chthonomonas sp. | reverse complement strand
AGGTATCCGAGGAGCCCGGATCGCGCACCACCACGGCGTCAGCGAGGTTGAATGCCTTGGCGCTCAGGGTGCGGCCAATCATGCCGTTCAGCGGCCCCACGCCCTGGCCCAGCATCACCACCTTTTTGCCGCGCTTTTTGGCCATCGCCACCAGCTTGTAGTAGTAGGCCACGCTGCGCATGGAGGTGACATCTTGGAAAATGCTGCCGCCCGGGAAGACCAGCGCGTCCGTATCATCCAGCGCCCGCCCGACTTCGTTGAAGTCCAGCCGGGGGATGCCCCGGACACCGTAGGCGTTCATCATCCGATCCGGGCTTCCGCAGAGGGTTTGAATCTCGTGGCCCTTACCGGCGATGCCGTTGAGGAACCCCAACAGGATGGCGTCATCACCCAAATTGCCGCAGCCGAAGTATCCGGCCAAAAGGAGATTCGCCATAAGTTGTCCTTATTGTGCCTCTTGCCGGATGAAGGGGCGCAAGGCGACCCACGCGGCCAGTGCGCCGACTACTCCGAGTACCAATCCCACCGTGACCCGGATGACCGTGACCTGGAGCGGTGTGTGCAGGTGGCAGAACGTGTTGATGATGCTGGCCTGGCCGATGAACCCGGCGAGAATCATGATCTCCGGAGCAAGCTTGCCCTGCCCTTGGGTGCGGTGCCGCCAGAGCAACCCGAGCAAGAGCAGCGGATGCCCGATGAGAAACTCCTTGGTGCGCGGGCGGACCGGGAGCACCGACTCGAGGAGCGATCGCACGGTAAGTTCCAGTCCACTCACGCCGGCCGGACCATCGTTGCCGGTGCGGGAGAGCATGAACAGCACCACGAAACCGCCCACCATGGACCCCAGCACCGGCCCCCAGCGCATGGGTTCCTTGGCCAGTTCCTTGAGGTTGTAGCGGTCGTGGATGAACCAGATCGCGATAACGATGAGCGGCAGAAAGTGCGCCAGCTTCACGCCCGCAAACTGTTGCAGCTGAATGTAGTAGGGCAACCCATTGAGCGTGGTCGCCACCATCAGGCCCGCCGAAATGCAGATGAGCGTAGTGCGCGCGAAGGCGAAGAGCGGGTTTTCGCCCTCGCGGCCACGCAACAACGCATAGGCCGCCACCGGCGCGGCCACCGCGACCATGAGGGCAAAGTAACTCTTAGAAACTCCGGCTCCCGCCGCCAACGTGACCAGCGCCACCAACACGGCCAGAGCCGTCCGCCAACGACCCGAAATCGGCGCAGAGAGGACGAAACCGACCAACGATAGGCCACCGAAGAAGATCGCCGCCGCCGGGAACGCCGGGTTCACTACCGGCTCGGCGAAGGCGCGGGGGGCCCGAACGGCCCCTTTCTCATTCGCCACGCCCCGGGCGATGACCTGCATGGTCGCGCCGAGGTCTTGCATCGGATTCTCTCCCGCTAGCGTCGGCGGACGCAGAAGTAGCCAGCGGATGTTGCGCTCGGCGAACGCCTTGACGAAGCGTTCTTTGATGCCCCCGGGAGTCAGCCGGTCAATTTCGGCCTGCTGGATGGAGTGGAGGCGAATGGTGCGCCCCGGAATCTCGCTCACCACCCGGCGGTCACCCGCCAGGTTGCTGAACTCGATCGTGAGATAAAACATGTCGTGGTCCGTGAGTGCCTGGACCAGCGACTCCACCGCGCTCCGTTGCCCCAGCACTTGGTCGCCCAGCGGGAGGTAGTACCGCGCGCCCTTATCGGCGCTATCGGCAATCACGGCCCGGATATCGCCCGAACTGTAACCCGGAACGTTCGCGTGGCGCGCCACGATTTCGAGCCCCTGCGCTCGGGCCAGCGCCGCATCATCCGGGTTGATGCCGCAAGGCGTCTCCAGCATAAGCGCCACATCGGCGGGCGGCAAGATCACGGCGTTCGGTGTCCATTCCACCGGCTGAACCCCCCGCAGGGCCACGGCAAACTGCAGCCGGTCATAAGTGGATTTGTCGGCCGCCGTGAGGCGGTTGCCATCCAGCTTCAACCGACCCGACTGCACCAGATCGTTGAGGCGCTCCTCATTCAGCGCGATCCCGGTCAGTCCGCTCGTTTTGAGCCGGGCCAGGGCGTCCTCGCGGGTCATGCCCTCGGCCACCGAGAGCTCGTGCACCGCCTTCATTTCCAGCAGCATCCCGACGGCCCGGTTGGAGTGTTCGACGGAATGGCGATAGGACAAGGCAGCCAACGCGGCCAGGCACATCAGCCCCCACGCCAAGACACACCAAATGGGGAGCTTAGTCTTCATCGAACTCTGAGATCGTATCGTACTTCAAGTCTTTGAGGATGGCGTTTCGCCCCCCCAAGACCAACACCGTGGCCATGCCCGCGAGGAACCCGCCCGCGTGCGCCCAGGTGGCCACGCCCTCCTGCGGCACCAACAGCTGGGTAGCAAACCAGAACGCCAGCAGCACCCACGCCGGTAAGACGAACGTGCGCCACAGGAACGGGATGATGAGCAACTTGATGTTGTTGCCGGGGAACAGCAAGAAGTACGCCCCCAGCACGCCCCCGATGGCTCCCGAGGCCCCCAGCACCGGCACCATGCTCTCAGGCGCGGCTTGGATCTGCGCCAGGAACGCCACCACGCCCCAAAACAGATAGAACAAGGCAAACCGCACGCCGCCCAGGGCCGCTTCCACGCTCGGCCCAAACGCAAAAAGGAACACCACATTGGTGACCATATGCGGCAGGTTTGCATGCAAAAAGATGGAGGTAAAGAGTCGGCTGAGGTCCACGGGGTCGCCCTGGCCGCGCAGCACATCCGTGATTTGCCCCGGCCGCATGGCGAGGTCCGCAAAAGCGATGCTGGCCCCCCAGATGCGCCCCTCTCGATCCCAAAAATAGAGCACCGCGATGAGCCCCACCAGCGTGAGCGTGAGAATCGCTCGCTGGTGGAAGATCAAATCATCGCGGATAGGGATCATTTATCTCGCCCAGAAAACACCGTACTGGCCCGTCGGCTCGGGTTCGCCGCGCCGGACAAACGTGCCCTTGCGTGACCCATCCACCGCGTGCGGCACCGCCGCCGGGAACTGATCAGTGCCCCCGAAATCTAAGAACACACCCAGGGACAGGGCTTGTTCCCGCAAGCTGCCCACGGGGGCCGGATTGACATTGCCCAGCGCCGTGCCCTGGGCGTTATAGGTGTCATCCCCTTCGGCATCAAAGAAGATGCCGATCCCGTTGGCATTGCCCGCACCCAGGCTCAGCGGCGAGGCGGAATAGGCATCCGAGCCCGCGTAATCAAACAGCGCGCCGAGCGAGAAATCGTGCCCGGCCCCTTGGGACATATTGAGGAAGCCGTTGTAGGTATCGCGGCCCCCGCCGTCTTCTAGGATTCCCACCGCAAAGTGCGCGGCCGCGCCCTGCACGTACCACTGGCCGGTGTACTTGTCGTTGCCCATCTGATCCCACAGGAGGCCCGCGCCCATCCAGTAGCCCACGCCCTGGCCAAACACGCCGCACGAGTACTCGTCGTTGCCGCCCTGGTCCATCAGCACGCCCACGCCCCCGGCCAGGCTGTCGCCGCCCAGGTAGTCGCGCCGCACCCCGTTGCCCGCGCCCTGAGACATGCTCACGTTGTGTTCGCTGGTCTGCGGTGAGGGGAAATCGATCACGTCGTCGTTGGCGGTGTAGCGGTCATCGCCGGAGCGATCCAGCAAGAGACCCGCGCCTAACGTTAATCCTACGCCCTGGACTTGAATAAATCCGGTGTACGTATCGTCGCCATCGGCATCTTCAAGGATGCCCGCGCCCGCCCGCGCGAACCCCTGCGCATCGCCGTACGAGTCGTAAGTGTCTTTGCCGGCCAAATCGCGGAGCAGGCTCACGCCATAAACGGCTCCGCCCAACCCCATACGGTGAGACCTATACACATCGTCACCTTCTCCGTCTAAGAGCATCGTCACGCCCAGGATGGCGCCTCCCGGCCCCGCCTGGCCCCGCGCGGCGTTCCGCGAAGTCCATTGGGCGATTTCCCTAGTGAGCAACGCCGTGTCACTCACGTACTTGTCATTGCCCCGAATGTCCACCGAGATGCTCGCCCAGTTCTGGTCGCTCAGAGTGGCGGGGGCATTGATGTAGGTGTCGTCGCCGCCAGTGTCCATCACCAGCAGCGTCTCCTTGCCGCCGTGAGTGTCGTTGCCCGCGCCGCTCAGGATGATGGCCCCCCATTTGGTTGGGATTTCCACCCGGAATTGCGCGCTCGGGCTCACCGTTCGCAAGAGAAGATGCGCCGCCTCCGTGGCCGCCGCCAGGTCCTGCCCGGCCGCCGCGAGATAGCGCCGATCAATCCGGCGATCCAGTTGGCGGCTACGGGCCGATTCCACCGGATCGTAAGCACCTTCCGGTCGGCTCGCCCGGGCATACGCCGCCGGAATGTCGTTGATATCCGCCAGTGCCGCCGCCCGGAATCGTTGGCTCGTCAGCAACACGTCCAGCATGAGGGCCGTGGCCCGCTGGGCATCCGCCGGCACCGCATCCAGGCTCGGCACATTGCCGGTGATGATGCCTTGCTGCCGATAGGTGTTCAAGATCGCCGCTAAGGCCCCTGGGGCTGCTGCCCTCGTCTTCGCCCCCACGATGGGGTCGCCAAGCAGTTCACGCCGCGAAGGTATCCCCGCCAGCCGCGAAACCACACTCACCGTCTCCAGCGGGTTGCTCACCGTCACGGTCAGCGAGCGTCGATGCATGTCCATCAAGAAGGGCGCATTCCACGGATTGCCCATCAGCCCTTCGTAAATCGGCATCGCAAACTCGCCTTCACGATAGAATGAGAGCATGCTCGGGTCAAAGCGTGCGGTTTGCGTGTTCAGCCCCACCGCGCCCAGGGCGGCGTCCCAATCCGAAAGCGACGGGGCTTTGGCCACCGAAGTCGAAGCGACCATCGCCAGAGGCAGGGCCAGGGCGGTTTTGAACTTGCGGGCAATCATGGCTTTCTTCGCGGTGGGATGCGCTGTTCTCACTTTGGCGCAACCGGCCACCCCCGTGCAACGAGAGGACCTGCTGGCCCCGCCCGCGCCCGTGGCATTCGGGAGGCCCGAACCGCGCCTCACCACCGAGTATTGGACGCGCACTCGCATCCAGTACGACACCCCCCGGCCCAGTGGGCAACTTCTGAACGATGTAGTGGTGGCGGATTTCACGCTGCCCACCGACCGCTTGGGTAAGGTGCCGGTAGTCATCCTGCTCCATTATTGGGGTGCCACTGATCACCGAGTCGAGATGACGATGGCCGACCAATTGGCCCGCCGAGGCATTGCCAGCCTCTCGCTCACCCTGCCCTACCATATGGAACGTGCCCCCGCTGGCACCCGGAGCGGCGAACTGGCCGTGCCCGCCGACCCCGAAGCCCTGCGCCAAGTGATGGCCCAGAGCGTGGCCGATATTCGGCGCGCGTGCGACTGGATTGCCACCCGCCCCGAACTCGATAGCACCCGCATCGGCCTGGGGGGCACCAGCCTGGGGGCGATCGTGGCCTCCCTCACCTTTGCGGTGGAGCCCCGCATCCACTCCGTCAGCCTGATGCTGGGCGGGGCCGATCTGGCCGGGATCTACTGGAACTCCTCCCGCACGGTCGTTCTGCGCAACCGTCTGCGCGGCGAGGGCTGGAGCGAAGACCGGCTGCGCGAGTATCTCAAGGACATTGAGCCCCTGAACTACTTGCAGGCCGATGATCCGCGCCCGATTTTTGTGGTTCGCGCACGGTTCGACACCGTGGTGCCTCCGTTCGCCACCGATCGCCTGCTGGCCGCCATCCCCAACGCCAAAGTCTTGACCCTGGAAACCGGCCACTACGGCGGCGGCCTGGTGTACGACCGGCTGATGAGCACCTTCGCCCGGTTCTTCGAAAGCACCTTTGGCGGCAACGCTTTTCAACCGCCCAGCAACTTCTTCTCGCCCACTCTGCGCATGGGGGTTCTCGCGGCCGGGGACGAATCCGTCAATTTCTTCGTCGGGCTCGACCTGTGGCGCACCGGGAGCAAAGGCGAGGCCTTTGCCAGCCTGATGGGCACCCCGCAGGGCGTGCGCGGGTTCATCGGGGCGCGCGTAGGGAGCGATATCGGGCTCGGGTTGGTGCTGATCCCCGGCAAAGAGCCGACCTGGGGTGCCCTCTGGAACATCGTGTTTTAATCGAGCGCACCCGCGCCAACATTGCGGCCGCCTACCTGGAGCTTGCCCGCCCCATTGAAGGCGTGCGGGTGGTGCGCGACCAGCAACCGTTAGTGGTGATGGGGCCGGGTCAGCCGAGCTTTGCCAACTTCCTGATGGAGTTCGACGATGCCGAGGCCCTGGACCGCGCCGAAGCCATCCTGCGCACCATCGAAGTGCCCGCCACCATCTGGGCGTTCCACACGGACGCCGACCGCGCCCCGGACCTTCCGAGCCAGCTAAGAGACCACGGCTTCCGCCGCATGTCGCGCCTGCTGTGCATGATCGCCGAACCGGAGGCCACTCCCGCCGAATCTGATTTCGCCTGGGAGCAAGCCACCCGCCCTGCCGACCGCGACACCGTGGCCGGCTTCATGGTCCGGCAGTTCTTTGGCCACACCAACCGCCACGCCCAGGCGGGCATCCAGCACGGCACCAGCCGCTCAGTGCATGCCCTCTTCGCGGCCCCCAGCATCGCCCGCATGACCGGGGGCGTAATGATCGTCCGCAGCCCCGACATGGCAGGGCTTTACTGCCTTTGTGTCCACCCCGACCACCAGGGCAAGGGCCTGGGCGGACGACTGGTGCAAGCGGTGCGACGCGAAGCCCACCCCGACCCCGTGATGCTGCAATGCGACGCCACGCTGGAACGCTGGTACCAAGCGCTGGGCTTCCGGACCTTTGGGCACGTGGACGCGTACTGCCGCGACCGTTAGGCCCCACACCCCCTCCAGCCACCCAACCCATAATCCCTTTGGGATTACCATGAAGGTCAGCATCATTGGTGGCGGGGGTCGAGTCGGTTCCGACGCGGCGTTTGCACTTCAACTCGGTGGCATTGTTCGAGAGATTTGTCTGCTCGACGCGAACGCCGACATGGCGGCGGGCGAAGCCCTTGACTTGCGGCACGGCGCGGCTCTGCGCGGCGGCCAGTTCTTTACCAGCGGCGACTACGACGCCCTGGCCGGTAGCGACTGCGTGGTCATCACCGCCGGTCTGCGCCGCAAGCCGGACGAAAGCCGCCTGGACCTCATCAACCGCAACGTCACCCTGTTCAAGGACATCCTGGCCTCGATCAAGGGCGTCAAGCTCCCCGAGCACGCCACCATCCTAGTGGTCAGCAACCCAGTGGACATCCTCACCCAACTGGCCGTGCAATCGGGCATGGTGGCCGAGCACCAAGTGCTGGGTCTCGGTACGGTGCTGGACACCGCGCGCTTCCGCAGCCTCATCGCCGACCACTTCCATGTGAATGCGCTGGACGTAAAGGCGCTCATCTTGGGCGAGCACGGCGACAGCATGGTGCCGATCTGGAGCAGTGCCACCGTGGGCGGCGTGCCCATCGCGAGCATTCCGGGCTGGGCCGACGACACCGCCGGTGAACTCTTCCAAAAGACGAAGACCAGTGGCGCCGAAGTCATCCGCCAAAAGGGTGGCGCGGGCCGCGCCGTGGGCATCTCCATCCAAGAAGTCGTGGAAGCCATCGCCCTTGACAACGGCCGGGTGCTGCCGGTCAGCGCCCAGCAAAAGGGCACCCTGGGCGTGGAAGGCGTTTGCTACTCCATGCCGACGGTGGTGGGCCGCCGAGGCGCGCACCAGATCTGGGAGCCGAAGGTCACCGATGCCGAACGCGAAGGGCTGCACAAGTCCGCGCAAGCGCTGAAGGACACGCTGGCCCAAATCGGGGCCTAAATCCTTTCTCCGCGACACGGAAGCCGAGTTCCCCCGGGAGCTCGGCTTTTTTCATGAAGACATTGCTAAGATTCACGCGCCGAATGTCCCCGAAATCGGTATGTTTGGCCCCTGTTTTCGGGTAATCACACGGCATGTTCGGTTCTCGATGGATCACGGCGGCCGTAGGGATGGCCTTGGCTTCGCTTAGCCTGGCCGCGGATTACAAGCTGACGATCATTCACACCAACGACCTCCACGCTCGGGTGGAACCAGTGGTCATCAGCCGCCAGCAGTACGGAGGCTACGCCCGTCTGGCCACCGCCATCCAAGAGGAGCTCGGCGCGGCGGAAAACGCCTTGCTTCTGGACGCCGGCGACGTCTTCCAAGGGACGCTTTACTTCAACGTCTACGGCGGCCTGGCCGACGCGGCGATCATGAATTACATCGGCTACTCGGCGATGGCCGTGGGCAACCACGAGTTCGACCGCGGCGCACCGACGCTGGCCAAGTTTGCCCAGCAGCTTCAGTTCCCCCTACTCTCCGCCAACCTGGATGTGGCCGGCGACCCGGACCTGAAGGGCCTCATCCGCCCGAGCGTGATCACGGAAGTCGGCGGCGAGCGCATCGGCATCATCGGCGCCACCACCCCTGACCTGCCCAGCATTAGCACGATGCCCGAAACCGTCATCATGAAGGACTGGGTGGAGAGCGTGAACAAGGAAGCCGAAGCCCTTACGGCGCGCGGCATCAACAAGATCATCCTGCTGAGCCACAGCGCCTACGAGGTGGACGTGGCCAACGGGCCAAAGCTCCGCCACGTGGACGTGATCGTAGGCGGCCACAGCCACACCCCGCTCGGGGAGTTTGAGAGTCCTCTGCCGGGCACTCGCCAACCCGAGGGCAAATACCCCACGGAGCTCAAGGACGCGGACGGCAACCCCCTGCTGGTGGTGCAGGCCTGGGAGTGGGGCAAACTGCTCGGCCGCCTGGAAGTGACATTTGACGAAAACGGTGTGGTGAAGTCGCACGCGGGCACCCCGCGCCTGATCGACTCCACCGTGGCCGAAGACCCGATCGTCGCCACGATGGTGCAGGCCTTCCGTGTGCCGATCGAAGAGATGATGACCAAGCCGATTGCGACGGCGGAAGAAGCCATCCCGCAGGGGGCGAGCCGCTCTGGTGAGAGTGCCATGGGCAACTTCATCGCCGACGCCATGCTCCACGCCACCAAGGTGAACGGCGTGGTCGCCGCCTTTATGAATGGCGGCGGGGTACGCGCGGGCTATGAGGCCGGCAATGTCACCTTCGGCACGGCCATCACCGTGCAGCCCTTCGCCAACACGCTGGCGGTGGTGGACGTGACGGGCGCGGAACTGAAGTCCATGCTGGAGCACGGCGTGGCCGCCTTCCCGGAAGGTAGCGGCGCGCTCCTGCACCCCAGTGCCAACTTCCGGTACGTCGTGGACGTGACTCGCCCCGCCGGGGACCGGGTGGTGGAGGCGACCCTGGATGGTCAAGCCCTGGACATGAGCAAGACGTACCGCATCTGCCTGAACTCGTTCACGGCGGGCGGCGGCGATGCCCACGCCAATCTGAAAGGTCGCACCGGACCGTACTACTACGACACCGGCCTGATTGACGTGGACGCTACGGTGGAATACATCAAGAGCCTGGGTAACGTCATCAAGCCCGTGATGGACGGCCGTATCACGGTCCGCCGCTAAGCTCAAGCTCCTCTTCCTTAGCTCCGCGTCGCTCCCTACGAGCGGCGCGGGGCTTGGCACTTCCAAAGGGAGGTAATGGCCATGTAATGCCAGATCCGTACCCTAGAGGATATGGCAGAACGGGGATCGAACGCTCTCTCTCGGCGAGATTTCGTGGAGCTCGCCCTTTTCGCAACGGCCGGATCAGCCGGTTTAAGCGGATGCGGTGGCTTTCTCTTTGGCGGAAGCCCTGCCGATGAAAAGCCCGGACCGATGGGTCGCATAAGTATCCGCCCGTTGGTGGATCTACCCGCGGGACTCGACCCCTCCGGCCTTGCTCTCGTCTCCGCCTTTACGTCGTTGCCCTCGGTGCCTACGGCACCTGTTCTCGTGATCCCCGATCAGGGGCCGAGCCTGGTGTCGTTTCTTTCTACGGACCCTGAAGGCTTAGTTTTCCTGGGCGCTGTCAGTCCTGATGAGCCAAACCCTCGCCTCGATTCGCATAGCGCCGCCACCGCACTCCTGATGGTGGCCTTGGCCGTGTGGCAGCGTCCAGACCGAGCGGCAGCCTATGCCGCAATCCGAGCTCACGCTGCGACCACCACTTTGGCCTCAATCCTTACAACTCGAATCGCGGACAACCCCCGAGCCCTCGCTGAAAACGACACGGACCTCCTAGCGGCCATTGAAACAGCGGCGTCGGC
This sequence comes from uncultured Chthonomonas sp., assembly GCA_964627705.1. Classification (GTDB taxonomy): domain Bacteria; phylum Armatimonadota; class Fimbriimonadia; order Fimbriimonadales; family Fimbriimonadaceae; genus JAHBTC01. Next base: position 23,747 of record CAZVHE010000010.1, on the reverse strand, counting down.
CGTGGGGCCATCTCTCCCCCCGCTCGACCCCGGGCGAAGCACACCCAATCAGCGCCCAGACACAATCCGTACGCGAAGTGTTTCAGATCCCCCTGTTCCTCACCACGAATTTGCCTTCGGAAATCAAGGCGCCGTGAACTTGCCCTTCCTAGGGGTTTCGCTAGAACGGGCTATGGCGACCGAGAGCGGTCGATTACCTGACTACTTCGTGACCACAAGTGAGTCTCGATTGATTCACTGCATTTTCTTCGGCAAGTTGTTTAGTGAGAGTGCGTTGCCGACTGGCATTGACCCCTTGTGGATCCCCGCCACGAACTACGCCGATCCTCGGATCTCCGGCAACCAGTGCCTGACTGGAGTCGCCATTGAGGAATCCATGACTCTGGAACCCATAATGGTGCGGCCCCTCTTTGGCGCAAGCAATACCGGCCTCATCGGGATACCCAAGTTTGAGCCCCTCTCGGAAACCCTCCTCGAACTGCTGGAGACCTGCTGGGCGCTTTCGGTTTGGCGGCTTACCGCCGACTTCTTATTGGATGCTCTTGGCTTCGGTGGCGCCTCATTTACACTCTCCGATCTCCGGTCCTCATTTGCGATACTTGAAGGGGGTGATGCCACCATCCAGTCCGCACTTGATCTCGCCCAATCGGGGCAAAACATGCCTGATGCGGCCAAGGCTCTCATCCTGGCCTGTGCAAGTTCCATAGGCCAGGCAGAACTCACCGTGCAGGCTCTGCAGCGGCTTGTCCCAGCTTCGGGATCCATTACCGCTCTCCAAAGCGTCGCGGCACGACGTCTCATTGCCTTTGTAACGCAATCCCCTATTTATTCCCTCGCTGCCCGATTTGGGACACAGTTTGCCGACCATAAGGCCGGAATCTTGGATCGGCCCCTGACGGCCTACACCGAGTTAGGAGGGAAGAACCCGGCGGTGATCGTGGTGGCCTTCTCTCCGAAAACCACGTCTTCGACTTACGAGTCTGCGGGGAATCCGATTGACATCGAGTTCATTTCCACACCCATCGATTACTCGACTTCATACACAGAAATCCTTCGCTACCGATACAAGCTCTTTGGTGCGGGGCAGGGCGTGTTGGACGATGGCAAAGGGCAAAGAGGACGCGAATTTGAATCCACCTCCCATAAGGTGCGGTTCATTCCCGCTGCGGACTCGACGGGAGTGCAAAGCATCGGCATGGAAGCCTCGTTGGTCTACGGCGACGTGCGACGCCCCTCTGCCAGGAGCAAAGTTGAGCTCAATGATGGCGGCTCCGCCGGCGGATTTGCCCTCGCACCCCAGCTCACTCGGGTGAGGCCGGGTCGCTTCCGGGACATTCTTGTCACCCGCAATGGTGTGAGCAACATGCAGGGCTGGACCGATATCAACTTAGCCAATCTGAGCTTCATTTGGGTGCTCGCCAACGACGAAGTCGGGACACTCTCTTCTGGCAACCTGAATGGACTGGAAATTGAGACCAAGACCAACACGGTTCGCATCACGTCCCCCGAGCAGACGCGGGTGGGTGGCGAAACTGCTTTGCAGGTCATCGTACGCCTGACGGACCCCGCGACGGGGCAATTCACTAACCTAGCCGTGCTAAACGGGCGAGTGGCAAGCGACGTAAGGGATTCTGCTCAGATCTCCGTTCGAGATTCCAGCCTGCCATTGTCAGAACTCGGCGATGGCACCACGCTTCGAAACTACAACCGCACGACAGGCACGATAGTAAAGAACGGAGGCAAGCTGGATTGCGCGGGCGAGTATTCGCGTGGCTCAAAAGACCGACTCCTGGCCTACTTCAATCTTGATTCCGCGACGGAAGGCACCGGCTTCCTCGTTACTGCTCCTGAGCACACGCTGCAATGGATCGTCTTTAGCTCGGGCGGCTCAAAAGTCTACACGTTTGAACTGAGGGGAAACGTGTCCCTCTTCCGCGTTAGTCGAGATGCCTCCAACAACGTCACCTACATTCAAATGAGCGGAGTCTTCTCAGGGACGGATGCGACGTCCGGAGCGACCGTTGAGGTTGACGCGACATGGTCATATGGCACTCCGCCGAATGATGAGTGATATCAAAGCGTCGCGGTGAAGGCGCGGAAATCGTCATCCGCCATCATTTGCACACCCTGCCGGGTGAGGAAGGCGATGCGCTACGGGGCCTTGTCAATGCCCCGGTCGCCGAAGCTCAAATCCGGGACTCGCGGGCCATCGCCTCGAGATCGACGATGACGATGGACTGCGTGCCCGATCGGATTTTGCCTTCCTTCTGCCACTTGCTGAGCACACGTATGGTGCTCTCCACCGTGGTCCCCGCCAGTTCGGCGATATCTTGGCGGCGTAGGGGGATTCGAATTTCGACCCCCTCGGGTGTTTCGTGGCCATAGTCGCCCGCCAGAATCTGCAGCACGGCCCCCACGCGGTTGCTCACGCTTCCGGTGCTGAGCCGCGAGATCATATCGTGGGCAAAGTGCAGTCGCACACTGGCCCGCCGGATCAGCACATCCTTCAGCTCGTGAGAGCTGCCGTAGACCTTGAGGAAGTCCGCTTTTGGTACGCGCACGTACCATGTCCCGGTCACGGCCCGCGCCTCCAGCGGGCAGCCACAACCATCCACGGTGCCCATCAGGCCAAACACCTGGCCCGGCCCCATGATTTCGTGCGTCAGGCCTTGCCCGGTCTCGACGGTCTTCACCATCTTCACGAAGCCGGCCCCCACGACGCCGAAGTAGTCGGTGTGCTTTCCGCTCAGCCAGATGGTCTCGCCCTTTTCTGCCGACTCCATGCGGCACGCAGAGGCAAGGGCTTCCCGTGATTCCTCATCTAAGTGGCTGAGGAGCGCGCTGCGACATAACACATCGCGTACCGATGGCCTTTCTGGCAATAGGGGCACTTCGGTCGAATGATACATGAAAGGTCCTCATTGCCTCGTGTAGGTGTGCACACTTTCCTGCGCCGTCGGGAGGTAGTTCACACCGAACCAACAGGCCATGAGGACCCCAAATCCCACGATGAGCGTGCCTAAGGCCAGTCCTGGCTTCACCGGATGCTTGTGGCGCAAGTGCAAGTACACCAAGTACGCCACCCAGGTCAGGAAGGCCCACGTTTCCTTGGGGTCCCAAGTCCAGTAGTGCCCCCAAGCCTCTTTCGCCCACAGCGCCCCGAAGAGCAAGCCGCAGGTAAGGAGTGGGAAGCCCACTAGCACCATCCGGTGCGGCACGTCGGTATCCACGGCCTGAAGCGGCTGCTTCTTTGCGCGCGCCTTCAGTACGGCCCAGATGGCGAGAATGCTGCTCATCCCCAGAGCCGAATACGAAACCATATAAACCACGACGTGGGGCACAAACCACGGGCTTTGCAGGGCCGGCATCAGGGTCCGGTCCATGTATTCCGGGTGTTGCAGGTTGATGATGGCGAACATGGCGCCCATCAAAAGCGAAGGGATTGCCATCGCGCGGGTTTGGAATCTCCACCCGATCAAGAGCGAAATTGTGGGAACGCAGATGGCATACCACCAGCGCGTTTCTCCCAAAGTCCGCATGGGCGGGCGGCCGAGGCTCACCCAAAGCGTGGCAAGAAGCATTGCCCCACTCAGCACGCCGAGCATCGTTAAGAGATCCACCACCCAGGCTCGTGACTTGGGATAAGCCTGAACACCGGCAGCTGCAACCCAACTCCCGGCGGCGACCATGCCGAGGATGGCGGTCACGCCTTCACCCCCACGCCGTTCCAAAGGTGCATGAGAGACCCAATCAGCAAAGCAAAAATTCCGGCGTAGACAATGGGCAGGCTACTATCGCGTACTACCTCGACCACGCTGTAAGCGCTGGCCGGCCCGGCTTCTTCGTCGTAGCTGAACTGGTAAATGTCGTAGCCCTTCACCTTTATGGGTTCATTCACGCCCACCTGGACAGGCTTGCCGTCAACCAACAGGTCTGACTTGAATGCTTTGGGCCGGGGTTGATTCATCAGGATGGCGGCATCTTCGGCGATCGCTAGATATTGTGCGGATGAATCCACACTGCCCGAAGCCACCCAGCCTCGGAACTCCTTACCGGACTTTGTCTTGACTAGGATTTCGGCGGCGGGTCCGGCGGTGGGCCACTCTACGGCCTTCCATTCCTTGCCGGTGAATTCGGCCCGCGGAAGGAACTGCAACACCTCAACCGAAGCGCTTCCCACCACTTCCTTCATCCCGACTTTGGCGAGTTGGCTGCCCGCCACTTGTCGCATGCCTTCGGGTTGAGTCTCGTCAAGCGTTGCCAGTATGAAATTGGGCGCGAACTGGTCCATGTGGAACTTCCTGAGTTCCAGCTTGAATGGCATGTTCGCTTCGTGCCCTTCGAGGTTTGTCGCCAGGCTCGTCGGCATCCCCTGGAACAAGACCATCGTCCGTCGTTCCAAAGAGAGCGACCCGTAGGCACCTCCCATCAGCGCCAGAGCCAATCCGAGGTGGCTCGTGAGATACACAATATTCGTGTACGTGAGTGGGCGGGATCGTCGACCACTGCTGCCTACAAGATTCGCGACCAGAAGATAAGAAACAATCTGGAACGGCCAGCTTTGCCAAAGGCTTTCGAGCCCAAACTGAGACCACGCGGAACCAGGAACAATGCCCCCGGCTAACGCAATCAGCCCCACCGCACCCGTTGTCATCATGGCGAAAGGGATGCCGGTGATCCAGCGAATCCAGCGATTTCCCGGGTTGTTTCGGGCCAGCACACCCAGAACTAGCAGGGGAAGAAGTGCAGCGATACCGATGGCCGAAGCCGGAAGCACCTGAAAGAGCCGATACCCCACAAACTGGTGCATAGCCAGCCCCAAAGTGAGGGCCATCATGATCGTGACAAAGGCATGGACGTAGCCGAGCTGGCGATCCCAAAATTCTTCGCGCGGGGCCGTCGTCGGTGCCGGAGCGGTACGAATCATGGCTTCAGTCTCTCTGCCTTAGAGCCGCAAAACTATGATCTGAATCATGTTTTGGGACCCTGCGCACATCGGTCCGCAGAAACAAAATTCCCCCGCCCGCGTTTGCCGGCAGGGGAATCTCTTACGCTCCTCTTAAGAGGGCTTGTTTGCGGGGGCCGGTGAGGCTGCCGGGGCCGGTGTGGCCGCGGCCACGAACGGCTTGATGTAAGCCTGGGCGGCTTCCTTGGTCGAGATATCCGGCATCTGGATGGGTCCTGTTGCGCCCTTGCTGGCCCGCACCGCCTGGATGTTCAGTCTTCCATCCGTTGCGAACTTAAGCGCCTTGGTCAGCACTCGAGCGGATTCATGCGGGGCGTGGAAGCCCATACCGTTGTTCGCGGCCACGTAGTCCCAATACATCTGCGCCTTCGAAACGAGGTTTCGCGACGTCGCCAACTGTTCATCCGTTGCACCCAAACGCTTCGCATCGCCAATCTCTAGGTGCAACATCGTGATTTCGTTTTGGGCCATCCACAGCATCTCTTGGTGCTTGGACTGCATGGATTCCACCCGCCCGCGAATCTCATCTTCGCTCCACTTGTGGCACACCTGGCAGCTATTGGCGATGTTTTCCAGCGGACTTCGCACTTGGTGATCCGTAAACTTGATGCCGCCCTCAGACTTGTACGGCATGTGGCAGTCCGCGCAGCTTACGCCTCGGTAGGCGTGGATGCCTTGAGAAAACACCTCGTAGTCCGGGTGCTGCATTTTGATCATCTTGGCGCCGCTAATGGCGTGGGTCCAGTCCACGTGCCCTGACTTCTCGTAGTACTTCTCCATGCCTTCGATGTGCATACCTTCATCCCACGGGAATGTCAGATAGTTTTCGGTTTTCCCCTTGAAGTAGTACTCGACGTGGCATTGCGCACACACGAGGCTTCGCATCTCTTGATGCGTGGCCTTTGTAATGTCCTTGCCCATTCGCTCGAATGCTTCCTTCAGCGCAGGCCGACTGATTTGCAAGGCCATGGTCTCGTTGTTGTGGCAGTCCGCGCAGCCGATCGGGTTCTTCACCTCGGTGATGAATTGGTCAAACTTGGCCGAATAGAAGCCCGCCGGCGAATCCTTCGCCATCAATCGGGGCACATCCGGACTTTTACACGTCCAGCAGGTCGCCGGAGTTTTGTCATTCCGCCGATCCGTACTCGTCACATCTTCGACCGCGTAATAGTGCCCGCGCGGCGCGTTGTACTCTTTGGCAAAGCCGTAGCCGGCCCACATCACCACGAGGTTGGGCGAATCTTTGAGGTAGTCACGGAAGCCCGACCCACCAAACTTCGTGAGCGTGGCATCCTGCTTGGTCGCCTCCCACGAGTTGTATTCGCGGGGGAAACTGGCGCCCCACTTCGCGTTGTCGCTTTCCCATTCGTTGATGGGATTGGTGAATTGGACGCGGGATTCGGCGCGCTCAGAGCGGCGCTCAGTGATACTGCTCGCCAGCATACCGAGCGCGAGAACTCCGAGCCCACTGCCGAAAAACACGTACCAACCGAGGTTCTTTCGTTCTTTCATGTTTATTGGGACTCCTTTGTGGGATTGGGTTGCAAAAGGGACGAGGGAATGACCGGCGACTGCAAGGGCACGGCGGCATTTGGGGTCGCCGAGAGGCTATTCACCCGACCATGAGGCACTTCGCGATGGCAATCCACGCAGCTTCGCTCGAACGTCTTGTGGCTGGCCACTCGGTCGAGGTTGCTTTCGTGACACCGCATACAGTTCGCCTGGATGACGTGCTTGGCTTCGGGCCGAGCACGAAGCACTTGCGGCTCTCGGCGTAATGTGAAAATCGTGGAGTGCCGGGCTCCGTCCATCGCCTTGAACAAGTACTTCTGGAGCACGCTATCGTGCGGCACATGGCAATCGTTGCAAGTAGCGACATTGGCGTGGCTGCTGTGCTTCCATGACGCGTAGGTCGGCGTCATGATATGGCAGTTGATGCACGCTTCCGGGTCGTCGCTCAGATAGCTTGTGGCATGGGAAATCTGGGCGACATAGATTCCCATTCCCAAAAAGGCCCCGACTGAAGCCATGCAGGCCACCTTCATGCGCGGGGAAAGCCCGGGCAGTGAGGCCAGTTGTTTGAGATCCATTGTCGATCCTCCGTTCTTTATCTTGAGTGGGGATCGACGAGATGGATATGACGCAGGTCATATCTAGGCCCTGCCGGGCGAAACGAATCCTAGAGAGTGGTAGCGAACGCGCGGAAATCGTCATCCGCCATCATCTGCACGCCCTGCCGGGTGAGGAAGGCGATGCGCGGCGGGACCTTATCAAAGCCCCCCGTGGCCGAATCCAGATCGGCGGCAATCGCCAACATACGCAGGCCTTCTCTTAATGCATCGTCGCGTGACATGTCTTTCCAGGCCGCTTTGGTGGTGCGGATGTAATCAAAAATGCCACGGATGCGTTCGCTGCCACTCCCCGCGCAAGCGAAGTCGTCGTAATGGAAACGCGCCCCGGCTGCATCAAAGGAATGAATCTCAAACTTATCCTCATTGGCGTCGTACGTCGCGGCGATGGGGAGGAAAAGCCCGCCGCCATTCACGGCCTGCACCAGATTGTTCGCCAGGGCCTGCGTGATGGCCATGAGCTTGCCATCGGTGCTGAGCGGCACCAGATTCATGCGCTCGTAAAACTTAAAGCTGTGGCGCAAAAACCGGCATACTTCCACGCTACGCGCGTACGCCCCGCTGATGGCCAGCACGGTGGCATCGTCCAGCGCCTCAATCTTTTCCGCCCGATCAAACATGATCAGGTTGCCCATGGTTGCGCGGCGGTCCGCCAGCACAATCACGCCATCTTGAAAGGCAAGGGCCAGCACCGTGGTGCCGTGCACTTCAATCTCGGGCGTCCCGCTCGGGTTCGGGAAGCCCACCAGCTTGGCAAAATCCGTACTCATTGCCCCGACCGCTGCCGATACTGCTTGGCTCGGTCCGGGTCCACCCGGCGCATCCGCTTCAAGAGCTCATCCGGTAGCTGCGGGCGGTCGATATCGGGCTTCTGGGGGCCCCCTTCTTCCGGGGCTTGCCGAGAGGGTTCTTCCGGGCGGGGTTTCTGGATGCGATCGTCGGCGTAAATCATGATGGACCTCGGAGCAGGGATACAAAGGATTCTACGTCCTCAGCATGGTCAAGTGCCTCGCTGTACATCAAATCGGGCGGCAAAAGGCATTCGTGCCGGGTTTCGCCCTGGCCCAAAGTCAGCCGGCCCCACGAGGCCGTCACCAATTTCTCACGAAAATGCCGCACCGCCGTGCTGCGAGCAAAGGCGCGCGTGGGCTCGGTGACGTGATGCATGCGCACCACCACTTCGGTCGGGCTGGGTTCGCCCATCATGTAGCCATCCGCGGCCAGGGGCGCGTAGAGTCCCTCATCGGGGTCCAGATCGTGCCAGGCGAGGTCCAGCGACCGCGCCACGTCCGAGTGCCAGTCTTCCTCGGCGTCAGCTAAGAATCCGCCCAGGATTTGCCGCTTGCAGGCCCACTCCACGTGCCGGGCAAACCGGTCCGGGTCGTTGAATCGGGCTTCCGTGAGCATCAGGCACTCCTCCGCCACCGCAAGCCACTCGGCCACCGGCGGCGCACCCGCGTCGAGGTGTTCCCGGGCGGCTTCGCAATACGATTCCAGGATGAACCGGGCCGTCGTCCAGTTCCCGCCCACCAGTTCAATGCGGATGTCTTGGTCTGGGTTTCGACTCACTTGGTGTAGGGCCTTGACGGGGTCGGCTAAGTCCCAGGCGGGGGCATGCCCCACCTCGGCCAACGCCAGCGCCATTTGCACCAGGGCCACCTTGCGGCGCGTGCAAGTGAAGGCCATGTTCGCATCGCCCGGGATAACGTGCACCCGCATCCAATCCCCCCGGGCGGCGTGGGGTTCGTCGCGCGTGTTCACCAAGGGACGCCGGAACAGCGTATCCACACTCGCCCGCTCGGTAATGAACTGCGCCCGTTGCGAGATTTCAAATTCCGGCTCGTTGCGGGCACCACCAACTCGCCCCGCCCCGACCAAGATCGGCCGCACCACCAGCAAGGGGGCCAAGGCCGCAAAAACGCCCTCAAATCCCAGTGCCCGGGGGGCCAAGTAACTCTCGTGAGCCCCCCAGCTTGCACCGTGGTAGTCCAGCGTATTCTTGGTCAGGCGCACGCGGCGGCCTGTTTGGCGGCGGTAGGCGGCGGCGGTGGCCCGCAGCCACATTTCTCCGGCCTTATCGTGCAGGGCTAGCTCGCGCGCGCTCCAGCACTCGGGGGTGGCGTATTCGGGGTGGCCGTGGTCGTTGTAGAACCTAGCTCCGTTCGGAAGCACCCGGTCGGCGCGGGTCGCGGCCGCATCCGTCACACTCGCACCGGCATCAAACTGAGCATCGGTGGGGTCGAACGAAAGCCGCTCCACCTGGAAACCCCGCAGGTCAGATCGCGGGGCCTCATCGCGGGCATCCCATCCGCAAAAGACGTCGCCCGGGGTCGCTTCCACGAACTCCCGGGCGTCTTCGATTTGGTTATGAACGGTGCGACCTTCCAGACTCAAGCCGTACTCGGTATCAAGTCCGGCAAGAATCGGTCGCACATTCCTGTCTTGGACGAATGGTTTACCGCAGGACGCGGAAGCCACCCGTGCGCGGGAAGGGGAACGAACCGGGGGCGACGGTGAAGTTGAAGTCACCAGCCACCACGCGGCCATTCTTAAGTTCGAAGTTCGAGATCGTCCCGATCGCCGGGTTGTTCGGCGTGGCGTTCGCGATCTGATTCACGCTCCAGCATTCGACCAAACCGGTCGTCGTGTTGGTGAACCGGATTCGGCCCTGCCACATCGCTACCACGTTGCTACCACTCAGGTTGTAGATCACGACCTGCATACCGTCTTCGGCATCCGGGGTCGGGAACTTGTCATCGTGGTTCGGGATGGCCACCATCGCGAACTGCGGGGTTCGGGAGTAATCCAGTACGTCCGTGTGCGCTCGCCAAATGCCCTGCAGGGCCGTAAGCGTGTTGGTGTTCGGTTCCGACGGCACGCGCGGATCCGGCTCGGTCACCACATAGGTACCCGGGACGTCGCGCCCGGCAATCTGCGTCGGCAGGCGGAAGATGCCTCGGAACCGTGTCGTCACGTCGGCAGTCGCCGGCAGGACTTCAAAGGATCCGAGGGTATCCGCACCCGCAGCCAGGGCAATCGCGTCGCCGCTGAAAAGAATACGCTCCGCCGGAGCACCATTGCTCATGGAGGGGCGATCCGCCGCCGCCATTTGGCGAAGGTCAAAGGCCACGTGGTCGCTCAGGAAACCGTTGATACGATTGTCCACCGGATCGTAGTTTTCAGATTCGAACTGAGCGCGATTGAACGTCGGGCTCGTCACGCTACCCACCGTTTGCGTATCCAGAATCGCATCGTTCAGCTTCATCTGAAGCGTCGTCTGGCGACCCGGGAACAGACGAGCATTCACCGCCAGCGGCGGGGAAACCGTAAAGTTGCCGCGCCACAACGTGCTGTTACCCGTCGTCGTGGTCTGGTCAATCTGGCTCACCGAAAGCGGGTACTGCGTAAAGCCGCGCGCCGCCGTCGTGTTCAAGTCAATGCGCTCTTCAAACGTCAGCGAGTTCAGAGTGTAGCCATCCAGCTGCACGCGGATCCCGTTGCCCGAGCCCTGCTGTTCGCGCGGAGCGAAGTCCGACGAACTGTTTTGCAGTTGCGCAAACGTAATTTGCGCGATCTTCGAGTCCACAGC
>CAZVHE010000010.1:0-13053 GCA_964627705.1 uncultured Chthonomonas sp. | reverse complement strand
TACACTCTTTCCCTACACGACGGCCCTGACCCGAAAGATAGAGAAATTGCATCGTCGCCACGTTTCCGAGCTTCGAATCGGGAATCGCACGTCCCGTACCACCGCTAGTCGAACCACTGGTCGAACCGCTCGTTGTGCCACTTGTCGTGCCACTCGTCGAACCGCCCGTCAGGCCGCTACCTTCACCTCCGCAGCCCACCACTATGAGCCCGGCCAACACCCACCAAACCGCTTTCTTCAAGGTCAATACCTCGCTCGTGTTGCGAACGCTGGTGACTGTACCTGGTTCATCGCCAGAACGCAAGCCATACCGCCGCAAACACACGTACCTCGGACGAACTCAGCCATGAATTTCGTTCAACTTTTCGCATCGGTCCCACTTTTGCGGGTCAGAAGCCGAGGATTGGCCGGGCGTTCGGGAACCCCCACACCCCCGCAGGTACACTGGCCTCAGCGTGAAGCGCAACCATCTCCTCGATCTCAACGAGGCTCTGCAAAACCCCGGGAAGCAACTCAATTTCACGATCCACACTTCACTTTCTCAGGAAGAAGATGTGGACCTTGTGAAACCCATTGAGGGCGAACTCTCGGCGGTGAGCACGGGCAACATCTTGCTGGTTTCCGGGCAATTCCGGACCCGGTGCGTCGTCGAATGCGCCCGATGCAATGAACCGATCGAAGTGGACGTGGAATTTGAGATGGATGACGAGTTCACCGTAGAGGGCGTGCCCTCCTGTTACGGGAGTGACGGATTCGCCCATATCGTTCCGGAAGAAGAGCCCGAAAAGATTTTTGAGAAGAACGCGCTCATCCCCGATGGCTACCTGCGCCAAGGTTTGATTCTCAACCTGCCGGTGCAACCCCTGTGTCAATTCGGTTGGGAAGGCGACTGCCCCAACGCACGCGCGGTGCAGAAGCACTTTGCGGCCCCCACCCACCCGGGTCTCGTTCACCTGGCCGATCTCGCTGGTGACGGCACGGCCACCGAGGAAGGCGCGGAATGAAGCTCGTCCTGGACGCCATGGGCGGCGATTACGCCCCCGAGCAGATCGTCAAAGGCGCACTGGAAGCCGCCGCCGACATCAAGGGCACCATCATCCTGGTGGGCGACCCGGACCGCATTCGGCCCCATCTGGGCGCGAACCCGCCGGCCAACGTCACGATCCACCCAGCGAGCGAAGTCATTGAAATGGACGACAAGCCGACCGAGGCTCTGCGCAAGAAGAAAGACTCGTCCATTGCCGTCGCCGCCCGCCTCGTGAAGGATGGCGAAGGCGATGCCCTGGTCGCCGCTGGCAACACCGGGGCGGCCACCGCTGCGTCCCTGCTCTCCTGGCGACCGGTGCCGGGCGTTTATCGCCCCGCCATTGCCACCCCCATGCCCGGACGCCACGGCAACAGTCTTTTGCTGGATGCCGGAGCTAGCCCGGACGTGGAACCCCAGCACCTGGCGCAGTTCGCCGTGATGGGCCGCGCGTACGCCCGCGAGGTGATGGGCCGCGTGAACCCCACCGTTCACCTGCTCAATATCGGGGAAGAAGAAGGCAAGGGCAACGCCTTTGTTAAAGAAGCCTATGAGTGCATGCGCCACGAGCCGTGGTTTGCCGGCAACATTGAACCCAAGGACATGTTCCGCAACCCCGTGGACGTGGTCGTTTGCGATGGATTTGTGGGCAACCTCATGCTCAAGTGCGCCGAGGGTGTGGGTGAGTTCATTTTTGACGAAATCAAGGCGGCTGTCCCCACCGGGCCGAAGAGGTTGCTATTCGCGCCCGTCAAGACCGCTCTGGCCCCGCTCCGCAAGAAGGTGGACTACGCCGAGTACGGCGGGTCGCCGCTGTTGGGCCTGAACGGGCTTTGCATCATCTGCCACGGGCGTAGTAATGCCCGGGCCATTGCCAATGCGCTGAGGAACGCGCAGGTGGCCGTGCGAGGTCAGGTGGTACAACGTATTCGCGAGTCTTTCCAGGCCCCGGCCGAAGCCTCTGCCCCCGCTTAGTCAACCTATGTCCATCCGTGCGCGCATCGAAGGAGTCGGCCACGCCGTCCCGCCTCGCATTCTCACCAACGACGAACTCTCGACGATGGTGGATACCAACGACGAGTGGATTTATTCCCGCACCGGCATTCGCCAGCGACATATTGCAGGCCCGGAAGATTCGGCCTTCACCCTTTCCCTCGTTGCCGCCCAGAATGCGCTGGCCAACTCCGGCGTGGACGCCGCCGACCTCGATTTGGTGATCGTGGGCACCGTGACCGGGGATATGCAATTCCCCAGCACTTCCTGTCTCTTGCAAGATGCCCTGGGGGCGACGAAGGCGGGCGCCTTTGACGTCAGTGCCGCGTGTGCCGGGTTCATTTACAGCGTGGCCAACGCCACCGCCATGATCGAATCGGGCATGGCCAAGCATATCCTGGTGGTAGGCGTTGACCTTCTCTCCAAGTTCATTGACTGGACCGACCGCAGCACCTGCGTGCTCTTCGGCGATGGCGCCGGCGCAGTGGTGATGAGTGCGGTCGAAGGTTCGAATCGTGGGGTGCTCAAATCCGTGCTACTAAGCGACGGCTCGGGCGCGAAGCATATTTGCAACGAAGTCGGCGGCAGCCGCTATCCCTATGGGTCGCCGCAAGCCGAGGGCCGTTGCCATTCGGTGTATATGAACGGCAACGAGGTCTATCGCTTTGCCGTGCAAGCCATCGGCGATGCGTGCCTCAAAGTATTGGCCGAAGCCGATTTGACTCCCGACCAAGTGGATCTCTTTGTGCCGCACCAGGCCAACATCCGCATCATCGAGAGTGCCCGCGAACGGCTCAACCTGCCTAAAGAGAAGGTTTTTGTGAACGTGGATCGCATGGGCAACACGTCGGCCGCTTCGATCCCGATCGGGCTTAGTGAAGCCGCTGCCCAAGGCGTGCTAAAGCCGGGCATGATCGTCCTCACCGTCGGCTTTGGGGCCGGCCTGGTGTGGGGCGCAAACCTCATTCGCTGGTAAGCCAGTTCTAAACCAGTTCCGGTTCAGGCGCGCCCAGGTCCGCCATGGTCGGCGCACTGGCAAAGCATTCGTCAATGAACATGCGGTGCCACAACTCCAATGCCACAAACGAGCGGATCAGCCGCGTGTGGTTGGCGCGGTCGTTTGCGTGGTCATCCAGCATCTGCACCAAGGCCTCGCGTTGGAAGAGCCCCCGCGAGAGGGTGCGGTCGCTCAAGAGGAAGTCCGGCGTCCAGGTGCGAAGCTCGCGCTTGAACCACTCGCCGATCGGCACCGTGAACATTTGCTTCTTACGGTGAGTCAGGTCGGCCCCCAGGAAGGGCTGGACGGCATGTTTGTACGCCCAACGCGTCACGCCATCCCGGACCTTGAATGAGCCCGGAGTCCGGAACGCCAAGTCAATCAGGGCGGGGTCGAGGAACGGGTCGCGCGCTTCCAGGCTCACTGCCATCGGCATGCGGTCGGGCTTCACCAGGTTGTTCCCAGGCAACAAAAGACGGCAGTCCAGGTAGAGCGCCTGGTTCATCCGGTCGTAGTCCGGCACCTCGGCAAAGAGCCCGGCCGTGATGCTGTGGCTATCCAGCCCCTGCGTCTGCCGCGCGAGATCAGCCGAGTAATACGTGCGCTTGTCAGCCTCCGTCAGCAGCGCCATCGAGTCGTGGTACGCCCGCGAGAACTGCCCCGCACTGTAATCCGCCACTTCCGGCCGCGAGAAAAAGTCGGCGTACCGCTGGTAGCCCCCGAACAATTCGTCCCCCCCGTCGCCGGTCAGCACCATCTTTACACGCCGCACGGCCAGCTCGCTCACCCGGTACATGGGCATGTAGCTCACGTCGCTGTGCGGTTGGTCGCAGTGCCACACCACCAGCGGCCACAGACCAATCATGTTAGGGTCCACGCGCTCCAGCGTGTGGTCCGTACCAAACCTATCGGCCACCTGCTGACTAAACGGGCTTTCATCAAAGCGCGGATCGTCGAACCCGATCGAGAACGTCTGCACGGGGTGATCGCTGTGAGCGCACATCGAATGCACCACGCTGCTACTGTCCAGCCCCCCACTGAGGAACGCCCCGAACGGTACATCCGCCCGCATACGCAGACGCACACCTTCGCTCAGGCGGTAGCGGAACTCCTCGCACCATTCGTCCAGATCAGGCTCCGGCCCGCAGGGAATATCGCTGAGCCGCCACCAAGCTTGGGTTTCCATTTCTTGCCGGGTGATGCGCACCGCGTGGCCGGGTGGTACGTGCCGGATGCCCTGGAACATGGTGAGCGGCGGCGGCACAAAGAGGAACGAGAAATAGTGGTGTAGGGCCTCGGGGTCCACACGGCGCGGGAAACCCGCCTGCAAGATGACCTTGATTTCGCTGCCAAACCAGATGCGCTGGCCATCATCCGCGATGTAAAGCGGCTTGACGCCCATGCGGTCGCGGGCCAGGTGGAGTTCATCCGTCCGCGCATCGTAGATGGCGACCGCAAACATTCCGTTCAGCCGCGACCAGAAGGTGGGGCCATGGGCTTCATAAAGCCGCAGCAACACTTCAGTGTCGCTTGAGGTGCGGAACTCGACCCCCTGCGCTTGCAGCTCCGCCCGGAGCTCAACGTAGTTGTAAATCTCACCGTTCTGCACCACGGCGATCTGGCCGTCATCGCTGACAAACGGCTGCTTGCCGGAGCTGATGTCAATGATCGAGAGGCGCTGGTTGCCGATGACGACGCCGGGCGCTTCGTGGGCGCCGCTCTCGTCCGGCCCCCGGTGGGCAATGCATGCGGCCATGGAGTGCCAAGTTGCCGGCAGGATCGGCTCCCGTTGCCGGTCCCAAACGCCATAGATGCCGCACATAGCTTAGGAGGAGTATAGACCCGAGCCCACCGCTGTGGGGGGTGAAGGTCGCTCGATCACTAGCGGCCGCAACGCCCACGTGATGCCAATCACTGCGAAGGCGGGCAAGGAAACCAGAAGAGTGGAAAGGCCGAAGAGACCGCCGGCCATGGCCAAGCTAGCGCCCAGGGCCACGGGGGCCAAGGGGTGCTGCTGCCGCACCAGCAAAGCCAGCAACCGCAAAACGTGGTAGGCAAAAAACGCTCCACCCGCCGCAAAGATCAGCAAGGACAAAGGGTCCGTAGGGAGAAACTTCCCAAGCCCGTGCTGGAGCATGCGAATGAGGCCAATAAGGCCACCGCCGTAGAAATCAATGTTCTTGAGTAAAGACCTTCCGAGCAGAGGATACATGGAACAAAGCACGAGCAAGGCCGAACCAAAGTGAATGGCCTGCCGCCGCCGCAAGTAGTGGCCATCTCGGATCACTTCTTGAGCCAAAGCAAAGAGCAAGATAACCAATGCTCCCACCATGAAGGTGCCTGTGCTGACCGACATCAGCATTAGGCTTCCGAGCTGACCGATCAAGAACCAAGTGAGACTGTGATTGAGACCCAGGTGCCAACGCAATTGCGAGACCAGCAGGCACGCAATGCCCGCGAAGGCGAACGCGATGCGACCATTCATGGCAAAGGAAATGCCGATAAAGACCAGAAGTGAGGGGAAGAAGGTCCACCGGCGCAAACTCTCGTTCCCCACGAGTGCCAGGGAAGACGCCCGCGCCACCTGGATGGCGCAAAGTAGGATCGCCATCCCTACCCAGATCGTGAACATCAAGTCCTGATCCCAGCCGGTTTGCAGGCTTACCCACAACGCCGGAAAAACCACCGCAAACCGCAACGCGTGCAGGTGCCCCGAGAGGATCAAGGACACGGGGTCGGTGTTGTAGCTGATGATGTCGGTGATCTGGCTCCAAAGTGAGAACTGCACGATCCCCTGGGCAATCATGAGCGCATACATCCCCACCAACAAAGTGTTGAGCAGGCGCATCCCCGAGATCTTCATGGATTAGAAACTCCCTTTGCCCAGAACTTGCTTCACCGTCCAGACGAGGATTTGCAGGTCGAGACCCAAACTCGACTTTGCGACGTATTCGAGATCGTAGGCGGTGCGCTCTTCGAGAGTGGAGACATTGCGCCCCTTGACCTGCGCCAAGCCCGTGATGCCCGGGCGCACTTGGTGGCGCTGATGCCACTGCTCGGGGGTGTAGTCGGTTTCCTGCTTCGGGGTATCCGGGCGCGGCCCGACCAGGCTCATATCGCCCTTCACCACGTTCCAAAGCTGAGGAAGTTCATCCAAGCTGGCTTTACGCAGGATCGCCCCCACTCGGGTGATGCGGGGGTCGTTGCTGGCCGTGCTGTGCGAGCCTTTTTGGTCGGCCCCGGCCACCATGGAGCGGAACTTGTAGATCGTAAACGGGCGGCAGTGACGACCGACCCGGGTTTGCCGATAGAGCGCGCCGCCGGGCGAGCTGAGCATGACCCACAGAGCGATCACCGCCATGAGCGGCAGGAAGACAAGCAGGGCCACGCCCGCCACGAGGACGTCAAACAACCGCTTGATCACGCGCCTCCTTGCCGGATTTGGGCGGCAATGGCGTGAATGCACTGGGCGGTGGCGTGCCGGTCGAGTTCGGTCTCTTGTGGTGTACGGGCCTGGAGTTCCGCTTGGGCGGCACGGAGGGCCTGCACCTCGGCTGGGAAATCAACGCGTTCCCTAAGTTCAGCCAGATTCTGGCTACGGGCGTGGAAGGACCGAGCCAAGATCACGCTCTCCGAGCCCAGGCGCACGTGTTCGCCCAGCACCGAGCGGCCCGGCAGGCGGTCGCCGGCCATACGGCCAATTCCCCCGAAACCAAACCGGGTCGGTACTTGCCGGCACGCACTCGCCATGGCGTCTACCACCCCCCCGGCCAGAAGCTCGAACATAAAACTTAGGCCCATCTGCAGGTGCATGTCATTGAGGCCAAAGTAGACCTCCTTCACGCCCGGGGTGGCCGCGATGGCCTGAACGCGGCAGGCTCCGGCAGCCGTTTCCACCAGCGGCACCAATCCCACTCGGCCCTGGGCGTATTCGGAGAAAGCCTTCACCGTCTCGGGGTCGGCCACCATCGGCACCATCACCAAGTCGGCACCGGCATCCACCGCGCGTTGAATCTCGTCGGCGCTCCCCTCGTGATAGGGATTGATCCGCACCATCACTTCGGCCTCCGGCACCGCCCGGCGCACGGTATCCACATCGTCCCAGGTGTGGTGACTAAAGACCGTATCCAGGTGACCTTGGCGTTCGGCCTTGCCCAGCTCTTCCAGGTCCACCATGATGCGCTGCACCCCGTGCTCGACCACGAATTGGGCCAGTTCGGGGTCACGGGCAATCATGATGAGTTTCATTCTTCGGCGGGCTCCGTCTGATTTTGCCGCTTCGCGCCGCGCAATTGGGCGACGTCCGGGCGGATTTGCCCGACAGAGAATCCAATGCCCAGCATCACGGTCCCCAAGACCAATCCCACGCCGACCTGCGCCCACGGCGTCAGCACCCACGCCCGCACCACCAGCGAAACCACAAAGGCAAACCCGCACATCATGGCCAGGGCCATGCCAAACCGCATCCCGGCCAGGCTCGACACCAGATCAAAACGGTGGCGGATTTGAAGCAGCGCCATGAGCACTAGGGGCAACACGGCGAAGGTGACGGCATAGGCCACCGCGATGCTCGCGACCCCCATGGGCGCGGTGAGGAAGCCCGTGGCCACCCCCGCTCCCAGCGCGGCCACCGAGGCGACCACCGGGGACACCATATCCCGCTTCGCGTGGCTGAGCGAGGTGAGGATCGAGAGCACAGCTTGACCCGTCATCGCCACTACCAGCGGGGCTGCGAGTTCGCCCACCCGGCGCGCACCATCCGGGCCCATGGCGCCGTAACCAAACAAGACGGTAGCGAAGCCTTGGCTAAAGATCGCCAGCGGCACGGCGATGGCCACCGCCAGCATGAGAGTAACGCGAAGGGCGCTTCCGGCGAGAGCAAGGGTTTCGTCGCGGTGCGATTCCAATTTTTCGGCAAATGAGGGCAGCAGCACCACGGAAAGGACCGTGAGCACTGTGCCGAGGGGTAGCTCAATGAGCTTGATGGCGTAGTGCATGATGGTGTAGCTCCCCGCAGCAAAGTGGCTCGCGGCGGATTTCGCCAGCACCGGCATGATGAAGATGAGCACCCCCACGGCCAGGGCTTGCCCGTAGCGCAGGGCGAGGGCAGGCTCCAGGGGGACCGAGGTGGCCTCGGGCACCCGGACGATTCGGGACTCGCCGAGCTGTACCATCCAGGACGTGGCGGCGGCGGCGAGGGCCGCGAGCACCAGGACCTCCAGCGGGGCGCCTTGGCCGATGAGGATCACCCCCACCACCAACCCCAAGTTGAAAATGAACGTGCTCACGCTAGCTGAGGCAAAACGCTGGTGCGCGTGCAGAAAGGCACGGGTGACGGCCGCCGCCGCCGTGAGTGGCACCACAAACACCAACCCCCGGACCAACTGAACCAGCAGCTCGGAATTCCGGGGTGGCAATCCGCCCGCAACCAGTGTGACGAGCGGTTCGGGCCATATCGCGCCGGCGATGGCGACGAGGACCAGCGCGCTGACGAGCCAGATGAGGGCCGTGCGGTGCAGGCCATTGCGTTCCTCGGGGCTACGGCGCGTGAATTCTGGGATGAGTGCCGCCCCTACCGCGCCCCCAGCGAGAAGATTGAACATCACATCCGGGATGCTCAGCGCCGCCTGCACCACGTCGGACATGCCTGAAATGCCAAAGGTGCTGCCAATGCTGAGCTCGCGCCCGTAGCCAATGATGCGGCCGAGCAGAATGCCGCCAAAAACCCAGAGGGTGGCCCTTCCGCGTCCGCTCATGGTTGCTCCTGGAGGTTAGTGGGTGATGGCCTGAGCAATTACATCCGCCACCCGGGCCGCTCCCTGGCCGGGCTTGGGTAGCAGGGAGAGGCCGGGGCACGGAGTCGCCAGGGCATTGCGAATACCCGCTTCGGTGAGGGTATCGGCCGGCAAAGACGCCGCTAAGCCCATCTCGGCGTACGAGAAATGGTCCATCCCGGCGGGGGTTTCGAGTTCGAGGATGCCCCGCCCCAGCAGCGCCGCCTGCAGGCCCACGGTACTCGTAGCGGTGGCGACGTAATCCACGGCGTGGAGCCAGGCTTCGACGGGTTCGGTGGTGGGGGAGACGGTGACGCCCACTGGGAGGTCATCCAAGCTCCAAATCTCGTTGGGGTGCGGGCGCACCACCAGGTGCCCCCCCCAGTTGTGGACAGCCGGAGCTAGGGCGTGAGCCATGCGCGGCCCGTAGCCGGGGTCGGCGGCCGTGGGCTGGCTGGCGAACAGGATGATGCGCCCGGGAGGCAATCGGCGGCGAATCGCCGCTCCTTGGGAAGCAAACTCTTCGGACACCAGGCGGTCAAAGGCCGGGTTTCCTGTGACATGGATGTGGGCCGGACTCCACCCGGTTTGGGCAAGCAATTGCCGGTCCGCCTCGGTGATGACGCAGATGTTCTGCGCGTAGTCCGGCTGGCCCAGGCGATCCAAGTCGTACCGCGCGAAGAGATCCACCGCGCAGACATTAGGAAGACCCTGCTCTTGGGCGATGGCCAAAGCCGTTTGCTCGGCCCGCGGGCTATTGGTGGCCAACACGGCCACCGGATTGAACCGGGCCAAGCACCGTTGAATGGCCGTGACGGGCCGGAAAGCCCGGCGCCCCTGAGTGCGGAAAAGCTCTTCCGCTTGCGTTTCGCCATGCTCCGAGACGAGGTCGGCGTAGGAAAGCCCAAGGTACGCCTCGGTCTCTTCGGGACACACATCGGGGTGCGGCGGAATGCCGTCGCCGAGGGCCTTACCGTAGTGGCGGGCCGCTTCATCTTGCGGCTCAATGAGGTCGCGGAAGCCGATGTTCTCAATGCCCGCAGCATCATAAATGCGCCGGGCCGTCGTGAGGGCCAGGGCCACCACCTGGCCGCCTCGGCGCTTCCATTCCTCGGCCACCGCTTGCCCGATGAAGGCGTGCCCACCTCCGTAGGTCACCACCAGTAGCGGACGAGCGGCGGCGCTCATCCCGCGTTACCTCGCGATCTCGAAGCTAAGGCAAGCCCAATCAGGCCACCTATAAAACCAAAAACTACAATATTGCGACCGTAAGATTTGTTTACCGGCTCATCAAGGACGTAGGGCGCGTCGAGAACTGTCCATTGGACACCACTCACCTGGCTTTGACGCTCAAGCTCATTGGCCGTATCGAGAATTTGCATAACTTTTCGGTCGGCATGCTGAACGGCTCTTAGCTTTCTTTGCAGTTCGGTGGCTTGCTCTGGGGCGACCTGGGCGCGCTTGCGTTCGCGCTCAAGCTGGTTCGTCAAGACCTCCCGACGGGTGATCAATTCGATCATCCGAGGGTCCACATCCAGCCGCTGGGCGGCGCGATACTTTTGCACTTCCACCGCCAGGGCCTTGCGCACCGCTTCCACGGCCTCGTTGGCTTGCTTCACTTGCGGCGTGTCCGGTTGGTACAAGGAGAGAGCCGTGCTTCGCGCGACTTCCTTTTGTCGCAAATCCGCACGGAGCGCTTCGATGCTTGGCACCCCTCGGGGAATATCTTCGCTCGCATCGGCCGTACGTTGGAGTTGGGCCTTGCGCTTGGTGTACTCATCGTTCACCGCTCGCAGCTCCGATTCAATCTCTTGCACGAGCTTGAGCGACCCGGTAGAGACGTAGGATCGGTCGCTATCCGGCACTGTGGTGAGTTCGTTTTGGAACTTCAGCAGATCCTCTTCGGCTTGGACAAGTTCCTTACGCGCGGCTTCCAAGGCACTCTTGGTTTCCGCGAGCTTGGAGCGGGTGACGTTCATGCCCGTCTCGTTGTCCACCTCGCGTAGCTCCACGAGCACCCGCTTCATGCCTTCGAGCGCACGGTTCTTGTCCGTGTCCTTGATCTTCACCTCGACGCGGTTCTCAATCACGTTCGGAACAACTTGGAACGCTTCGTCAAACTGCTCGCGGCTAAGCTGCATGGATTCACGCACGGGCTTGCGGATGCGCTCACTCTTCATGATCCCGTCCAGCATCGCCGTCATGTCCAGGCTGCCGAAGCCGGGAATGCCATTGGTGGCAGCACGGGTACCCGTGGGCGGGATGAAAAGTACGGCGTTGGCCTGATAAAGCGGCCGCTGAATGAACGTATAAACGCCGCCTAATGTGGCGAGAAGGAACGCGAAACCGAGCGGGAGGTACCAACGCTGACGGAGGGAACGCGCCAGGAGTTTCAGATCAATGTCGTCAGCGTTTTGCAGTTTTTGCGAATCGGGCACGCGGCGAGAATCCTTCCTCCGGTAGCTCTCAAATATACCTGCGCTTCAGGTCGCGTTCTCTTGTATCCTAGACCCTATGCGCACTCCGGTCCTGCGAACTTCCTTTGGCTTAGCGATGCTGGCCATCGCCGGAGCCGGCTGGGCGCAAGCCGAGCTCGCCGGGCCGGGACAGTTTCCGCAATTCCGGGGCCTCAGCGGCTTGCCGGGCGGGGGATTGCCGATTGCCAACGATGGCAGATTTGGCCGGGGTGCCTGGGCGCACTCCACGCCCATTGCCTACGTGCCGCGTGCCTGGCGCGTGGGGGCCTCGACCTCGCTCCTCAACGGCAGCCGCAAGCTTAGTTTTGAGTTCGAGCGCGGCGGCAACGCCCCGGATGCGAACTGGACCGGCAGCTTCCTGATGGGTGTGCCGCTCTTCCCACAGTTCGAGGGTGCCTTTGCTCTTACTTTCCTGAGTTCGTACCTCGATAACGTGCAGAGCGCGCAAGTGCGCTGGCGCACCCCCGGCCCGATGGCCTTCGCGGTAGGGGTGCAAGACATCGGCGGGCAGGGCGGCACCCAGGGGATGGACAATAACCGCAACGACCCCGGCGAAAGCCGCAGCTGGTACGGCGTGGCCACCTATGAAGGCACGAACTGGTACGCGACGGCCGGCTTCGGGGACACCCGCTTCCGGGGGCGACCCTTTGGCAGTGTGAGCGCCTGGCGCGGAGACTGGACCGCGATGGCTGAATGGGACACCTTCGGCGCGAACTGGAGCGTGGGCTATGCCTTTGATGTGGCCGAGCGCCCCTGCTTTGCCAGCGTGGGCCTGGTGAAGGGCCGGTACGCCTTCTGGTCCCTCGGCATTGCCTTCTAGCGGGGTGGGCAGGCCGGCTCGTCTGGTAGAATTCACTTTGTCGCGAGCGCGGGAGTAGCATAGTGGTAATGCTCCAGCCTTCCAAGCTGAGGATGCGGGTTCGATTCCCGTCTCCCGCTCCAAAACAGGCTTGCCGACGCAACAAGCGGGTGTAGTTCAATGGTAGAGCGTCAGCTTCCCAAGCTGAATGTTGCGGGTTCGAGTCCCGTCACCCGCTCCAACTTCGCTTAGTTCAGTTCGCCCGTGAGGCGCGTGCGCGCGAGCTCTCGTAGCGGCACTTCGGGGCCGGCTTGCGCCATGGCCTTGGCCACATCCCCGTAAACGCTCAGCACTCCGGCGAGTTCCGCTTTGCTATCGGCGGCGCCGTGGTGCGTATGGGTGTGGTACTCCGCCGCAAAGTCCGCTGGATCTAAGCGCCCTGCCACCACCGCGTCCATCCAGGTGGCGGCTTCCGCCGGATCGAGATTGAGGTCGGCGTCGTTCATCCGCAAGAAGCCGATGAGCCCGACAAAGGCGCAGGCGCGATTGCCCTTGGCAAACGGTTGCAAGCGGTCCCAGCTACGGACAAATCGGCGGGCTTGAGCCCATAGATCGCCGCTGGCACCATAGGCGTACTGCGTAAAGACGGCCTCTTCCAGCTTGTCAAAGCGGTAGGAGACTCGTTCCCCGGTGAGCTCCTGGTTCAACCAGACCATATCGGGCACCGTGAGGTAACGCAGCTTGGACATCAGGTTCATTATGTCCGCAAAAGCCGGGGGAGAAAAACAGAAAACCGGCACACAGACCTAAATCTGCATACCGGTTTGATGAAAGCCGAGGATGTGACACAATCGACCTGAGTATTCGCTAAGCCGTGCCTAGCGTAGTTACTCTTTTAGGAGGTGATCCACCCACACCTTCCGGTACGGGTACCTTGTTACGACTTAGTGCTCCTTACTCCCCTCACCTTCGGCCGCTCCCTCCTTGCG
>CAZVHE010000009.1:25188-34379 GCA_964627705.1 uncultured Chthonomonas sp. | reverse complement strand
GGTGTAACCTATGTGTCCGGAACGAAATGTCACCCATGTGTCGGGTATGGACAGACCAAAAGATGGTGGGCGGTACAGGATTTGAACCTGTGACCCCTTCGGTGTGAACGAAGTGCTCTACCACTGAGCTAACCGCCCGGTCAGGGCAAAACTATACCCGCCGCGCCCCGGACCCCACAACCAACGCGACCCCACGGACCTAATCCGCAGGGTCGCCCGGTGTGCAAAGGCCAGCTTAGCGCGCGCGGCGGCGCTTGGCCGCGATGGCCGCCAGACCCGCAAAGGCCAGCATGGTCCCCGGTTCCGGCACTGGCGTGACGGCTACCTGGAAGTAGCGAATGTTGCTGACCGCGCCCGGCGTCCAAATGTGCCGCGCCGAAGACGGCAACGTGCCAAAGTTGCCCCAGATCTGGGTGCCGTTGCCACCGAGGTCGTTGATTGAGGTCGGTGTGCCGCCTACGCCCACAATGCTGGCCGTCCAGTTGCTGTTGTTGGCCGAAACAATGAATTGCGACGCATCATTGAACTGGAACTGCGCATCGCTCAGCGAGAGCGAGCCGATGAACATCGAAGGGGCGCCGAAGGCATCGCGAGCCACGATATTGACGTAGTTCGTCACGTTTGGCGTCAGGTTGATGGTGCCCGTTACCGTTCCGGAAAACCAAGTGTTGGTCTGATTGGCAAACTGCGTGCCCTGCACCGTTGGGCTCGTGGAAAGGTAGGCCGTGAAAAAGTCGTCGGCCACGCCCACCACCGTGATCGAAGTGGCAAAGCTTGCTGATGCCAACATCGCCGTCAATCCGGTCACAAGAAGAAGCTTCATTGGTAATGATCCTCTCTCTGTCCTATTTTACTTGGTCATAGCATTACACGCGCATAACTGCCAGGCACTACCTCGCATACTCGCATTTTTGCGGGCATGGACACCGGCCTGAGTGCAACCTGTACAATGCATCTATGGCCGAAATCAAGACGCAACCCACCGACGTGGACCCCGTGGAGTTCATTGCCCAGCAGCCGGCCAAGCGCCAGCCCGACCTCATGCAGTTGCTAGAAATAATGGAGGATGTAACGGGGGAACCGCCGGTAATGTGGGGGCCAAGCATAATTGGCTTTGGACAATACAAATACCGCTACGAGACCGGCCACGAAGGGGTGATGCTGCGTATCGGGTTCGCCAGCCGATCGACCGGGCCAGTGGTGTACGGCCTGGGCGGTTACAAGGGCTTCGAGCAGGACATGGAGCAGCTCGGCAAAGTGAAGCGCGGCGTCAGTTGTACGTATTTCTCTTCGCTGGCCAAGGTGGATACGGCGCTCCTCCGCAAGATGCTGGAGAAGTCGTATCGCGTGCCTTGCTTCGGGGAAGTTTCGGACTAGCCCCGCCGTATACTGGCCGGCATGTTCTGGTTGCCCGTGGCCCTGGCGATGTCCGGTGCGGATGAGCCCACGCTTGCTGCCTACGCCCTGCGCACGGAGAACCTGGACGCCCCCCTGGCCCTGCAGACGGCCACGCCGCGCCTAAGCTGGAAGCTGCAAGCCACTAGCGATCAGCACACCAACCTTTCGCAGTCGGCGTACCGGATTTTGGTGGCGTCATCGCCCGATCTTCTCACGCCCACCTCGGCGGACCTGTGGGATAGCGGCCAAGTGACCTCGAACGAAACCTACGGCATCAAGTACGCCGGGCGGCCCCTGGGTTCGCGCGCGCACTGCTGGTGGCGGGTGCAAGTGTGGGACCAGGCGGGCACTGCCAGCGCGTGGAGCCCGGTGGCACAGTTCAGCACGGGGCTGTTGCAGGCCAGCGACTGGCAGGCCGAGTGGATCCACGGGGCCACCCCAAAGGCCGCCGAGAATCCCCTGCGACACGCTCAATGGATCTGGCGAGCGGGGGTCACGCCAGGGCAGGCTCCGGCGGGGCCAGTGACCTTCTTGCGTTCCGTGAACCTGGCTGCGCTGCCCAAGGAAGCCCGCGCCGTACTGACGGTCGACAATCTCTTGCGCTTGCGCATTAATGGCCGCGAGGTGGCCCGCACCACCGATCCGGAAGGCTGGCGCACCCCCGTCGACGTGGATTTGCTTGCGCATCTCCGGGTGGGGGAGAACGTGATCGAAATCGAGGTCACCAACTATGAACCGGGTCATGCCGGACTCCTGGGCGTGTTCGAACTTGGCGACCAAACGGTCGTAACCGATGCCACCTGGCGCGCCGAGGGCCAACGGGCGCAGGTGCTGGGTGTGCACGGGGCGGCCCCTTGGGGCGATGTCGCCTTCCCTTCGCACATCATCGCGCCCGCTCAGTACCTTCGGAAGGAGTTCTCCGTGACCAAATCGGTGCGGCGGGCGACGGTGTACGCGACGGCGCGCGGCATTTTGGACGTTCATCTGAATGGCCGGCGTGTTTCCGATGACCTTTTCGCGCCCGGCTGGACCAACTACCACAAACGCGTTCAGTACTACGCCTGGGACGTGACCGACCAGGTGCGTTCGGATGGCAACGCGATCGGAGCGGTGCTGGGGCAGGGATGGTACGCAGGTTACGTCGCCTGGGGCCGCCAACGCGAGCATTACGGGCAAACCCCAGAGGCGCTTATTCAGCTTGAAATCGAGTTCACCGATGGCACGCGGCAGTTGGTGGCCACGGATGGGTCGTGGCGCGTGGGCACCGGGGCAATCCTGGATGAACACTTCCTCCACGGCGAGGTTTACGATGCTCGCCGGATGCCCGCCGGATGGGATGAGCCGGGGTTTGCCGAAAGCTGGCAGCCCGTGGGCCTGGGCAAGAAGGGGGATGAGATTCTGGAGGCCTTCATTGGCAACCCGTTGCGCGAGTATGAAGAACTCGAGCCCAAATCCATCAAGAGGCTGGAGAATGGCAACTATCTCATTGATTTCGGCCAGAACCTCAGTGGCTTCGTTCGCTTGCGGCTGCAAGAGCCCCGGGGCACGGAAATCCGGCTTCGCCACGCCGAGCGGCTGGATGCCAACGGCAACCTCTACACCACCAATCTGCGCCTGGCCAAAGCCGAGGACACTTACATCGCGGCAGGCACGGGTGCGGAATCCTGGAACCCCCGCTTTACCTTCCACGGCTTCCAGTACGTCGAAGTGAGCGGGCTCTCGAATGCCCCCACCGAGGACACTGTGCGTGCGGTTGCCATCTCCTCCGCCACCCCCGAGGTCGGCACGCTGGAGACGGGTAACGCGATGCTCAATCAGCTGGTCAGCAACGCCTGGTGGACGCAGAAGATGAATTTCATTGACGTGCCCACCGACTGCCCGCAACGCGACGAGCGGCTGGGGTGGACGGGCGACGCGCAAGCCTACATCCGCACCGCCGCCAGCTACTCCGACGTGCAAGCGTTCTTCACCAAGTGGCTCGTGAGCCTGGATGACGACCAGCGGGAAGACGGCCAGTATCCCAAGGTCGCCCCGGTGCTGAAGGGGTTGGACGATGGCGGCCCGGCCTGGAGCGAGGCGGGCGTGATCTGCCCGGTGACGATCTACGACGTTTACGGAGACAAGGAATTGCTGCGCCGACACTACCCGCAGATGAAGCGGTACGTGGACTTCCTAGTGAAGCGTGGCAAGCCGGATCTGCTCCCGCCGGACAACTACCACTGCTACGGCGACTGGCTGAGCATCAACGCCGAGACGCCTCACGACGTGATTTACATGGCGTACTTTGCCGGGAGCGCGGAGATGGTGGCCCGGGCCGCTGAAGTGCTTGGCGAAACCGCCGACGCCGTCCACTACCGCGACCTCCATCAGCGCATCCGGGCGGCGTTCCAGCGGGCGTACGTCAAGCCGGATGGGCGTGTGGAAGGCAACACCCAGTGCAGCTACGTGCTGGCTCTTGCCTTTGACCTCCTGGATGGTGCGGCCCGCGACCAAGCGGCGCAGCACCTGGTGGCGGATATTGAATCTCGTGGTTGGCACCTTTCCACTGGCTTTGTGGGCACGCGCGATCTGATGCACGTGCTCAGCAAGATCGGGCGCGATGACGTGGCCTACCGCCTACTGCTGAACGACACCTTCCCAAGTTGGGGCTTCACCATCAAGCACGGTGCGACCTCGATTTGGGAGCGCTGGGATGGCTGGACGCCGGAGCGCGGGTTCCAAGACCCCGGCATGAACTCCTTTGCCCACTACGCCTACGGCGCGTTGGTGGGCTGGATGTTCCAGCACATCGGTGGGATCCTCGAAACCAGCCCCGGGTTTGCCACGGTGAGGATTGAGCCCAAGTGGAACGCCGAACTCAAGTTCGCCAAGACCCGCTTTGACTCGGTGCGCGGACCGATTTCCACCGAGTGGCACGAAGTCAACAGGAAGTTCCAACTCACGGTGAGCATCCCGCCCAATGTGCGGGCCGAAGTGGTGATGCCGGACGGCAAGACATACGAAGTCGGCTCGGGGACATGGACATACACCTGTCCCCTGCCTCAGTAACTACTCAGTCGGCTTGGCAAAAACGAAGCCTTTCTCGGTGATCGTGATGCCACTGGCGTCCACCCGAAAGGCTTCCTTAAGCTGCTCGTTGGCCAGGGCTTTGGCTTCGTCGCTGGACGTTTCTTGGTCGCCATAGAGCAAGAGCGGCAGGAGCGCGTGGAAGAGGCAGGTCTCGTACAGCATCTGGCGATCCAGGTCTTCCAATTCGCCCATTTCCTTGCTGCCCAAGCCGGTTTGGAACTGCTTGATCACCGCCTTCATCTCATCACCGCTCAGGTCCCTGCCCGTGGCCGTGCTGTAGTTGCTGGCCACAAAGAAGGCAAAAGCCGTGGCCACGTCGTGCTCAGCTTCAATTTCCTTAAAGAGGGCTTCGACCGGCTTGAGGGCTTCCAGGAAACCCGCCACCAGCTCCTTCTGGGCCGTCGGTTCTTCTTCCAGCGACTCGATGAGCATCACAATCGCCACGCGCTCATCGGCGGGCTTAAACTTCGTGGCCCCGACCTGCGGATTCTCGATCTTGGTTTGCGAAAGGAAGCCTAAGAGACGCAGGGGCGAAATCTCCGGCTCGGTGGGTTCACCGTCCGTTTGCGCCCAGGCAAACGAAGAGAGGAGGAGAAACAGAACGGCCAGCCAGCGCATGTGTCTATTCTAACGCGCCACCGGGCCTCTCCGATACAGGATCGGGGGAATTATCGAACGACGTTGGCTTGCGTCCGGCTCATGTGATGATTCCGGCCGGCCAACACCCACTTGTCGTAAGGGTGACCTTCCGGGTTCTCGATTTCATCATCGCCCGCGTGCATTTGCACCAACACGGTCTTGCGCACGTCGTCCGAGCGGTTCGGCATGCTCCCGTGTAGGGTCAGATAGTTAAAGAAGACCAGATCGCCTGGATTTGCTTCGAGGGGCACAGCTTCTTCTATGGGATACTTTTGCGCCAACTCAAGCGAAGCCCCACTGCTGGCTTCCATCCGGCCCAGCCGGTGCGAGCCCGGCACCACGCGCAGGCAACCCATGGCATCGGTGGCGCGAGAAACGTGGATGATGGCCGCTGCCATGGTGTCTTTGCGGCTGGGGAAGTAGCTCCAATCCTGGTGCATCGGGAAGGGCGCACCGTTCTCCGCCGGCTTTTGGAACAGCTTGGTGTGGTGCAGCACCACATCAGGGCCAAGGATTTCGGTGGCGGCGGCGAGGAACCCCGGGTGGGTCAGAGCCCGCGCCCATACTGCCGAGTAGTACTGGACGTTGTGGGTGTGCAGCACCACGGTGTCGGCGGCGCCCATCGCATCCATGGCTTCCCCGCCCCAGCGCGCGTTGAGGTGTTCCCCGCTGGCCACCAATTGGCGCACGATTTCGTCGAAGGCGGCTTCCAATTCGGCCACTTCGGCGGGGGAGAAAACGCCCCGCACCACAACGTATCCATCGGCGTCGTACGATTCGCGCAGGGACATGACGGCCTATTGTAGCGGCAGCACCGGGGGGCTTGGCTACGGATTAAAGGGCGATTCTATTTTACATAGAATTCTATGGTATATTCTATGTAAAGCACGTGCTGAACCTCGACCAAATCCACCCCGTTTCCGACTTCATCCGGAATTACCGCGCCTATCTCACGCGCATCAATGAGACTCGGCGGCCCGAGGTCCTGACCGTGAACGGAGTCCCCGAATGCGTTCTCGTGGATGCCAAGAGCTTCCAAGAAATGCAGGCGGCTTACGAGGAAGTTCGATTCGTACGGGCCGTGAATGAGGGCATCGCAAGCATAAAGGCGGGGCAAGGCAAACCGGCCGCGCAAGCCTTCCAAGAGATCCGCTCCGACCTTGACTTATAAGGTCGTCATCGAAGAAACCGCCGCCTCGGATGCGCGCGATTACGCCACCTACTTGAAGGTGGATCAGCAGGCTCCCGAAGCGGCCCCAAGATGGTTGAACGAACTCGAAGCCGCAATCCTTCAACTGGCACATCTTCCACGCCGCTTTCGGATCACTGACGAGCAGGCGCACTTTGAGATCGAACTCCGGCAGTTCCTCCACTACTCCCACCGGGTGGTCTACCACGTCAGTGAAGCGACAAAGACGGTGCATGTCCTTCGGATCTATCACGCCCATCGCGACGCTCAAGGCCCGACTGAGCTATCGCAACTCCCCCAGTAGGTTCTACTGGGGGGCCACTCGCAACCCTTTGCAACCTCGGTGCCTAGTCAGCGTGATACAGTGACAACGAGATGGCCAATCGCGATCATCGCACCCTTGCCGCCCTGATCCATTACGCCGGTATCCCCTTCCCCTGGATGGGCGCGATCGTGGGCTACTTTGTGGCCATGGCCACCGGCAACCAATACGCCCGCTATCACGCCGCGCGCGCGTTCCTCGGCGAAGTCGCCGCCCTCATGGTCACGGCCACGGTCATCATCATCTCGCTCATCATGAGCATCCCTAGCGCCCAACTGGTGCTGCAAGGCCAGTGGGATCAGATTGACTGGGTGGCTCTCATCGTCAAGTCGGTGGTGGTGTGGCTGATGCTGGCCCTGTTCGGCCTGTGGAACACCGTCAGCAGCGTCATCCAAGGCACTCGCGCCTTGCGCCACGAAGAGTGGGGCAAGAATCGGGGCCTGGATCGCCTCGCCCTGAAGCTCTCCGGCAACACCCACCGCCACCCCAGCCTGAGCGGCCCGGTCACCCGCGTTTAGCCGAACGCACCACCCGGGAACTCCGCCCCCGACGGAAAGACTTTCACTCCCTAAGGGTGCGGGAGTTCGTTCGTTTTGTGGGCATCCAAGTCCAGAGCGCGCAGTGCGCCCTGTGGCTCTTTGCCTGTGGCTTCTTGAGCGCGTACAGCCCCTGGCCGCGCTACGATGCCCTGCTCATCGCGTGCTTGGGCATTCAAGTGGGCTTGGTCTTGGCCAAGCAAGAGACGTGGCGCGAGTCCCTCGCCCTCAGCGCTTTCCACCTTCTCGGTCTCGGACTTGAGATCTACAAGGTCCACCACGGCTCGTGGCAATACACGGCGGCCGGAAACTGGCGCATCGCGGATGTCCCCCTCTTTAGCGGGTTTATGTACGCGGCGGTGGCCAGTTATCTGCTTCAAGCTTGGCGGAGGTTCGATCTCAAGTTCGGGTACTGGCCCCGGCCCACCGCCGCCCTCTTCTTGGCATTGGCAATTTATGCGAACTTCTTCCTTAATCGCTGGCTAGGGGATTTCCGCTGGATCATCGGCGTCTTTGCCCTGGCTATTTTCTGGCGAACCCATGTGGACTTCACCGTCACCCGACGCTGGCGCATGCCGCTGCCGCTGGCGTTTTTCCTCATCGGGCTGTTTATCTACTTCGCCGAGAATCTATGCACGCTCATGGGGTTGTATTCCTATCCCCATCAAATCGGGGTGTGGTCGCCAGTCGGCATCGGCAAGCTCTCCTCTTGGGTGCTGCTCTGCATTGTCAGCGTGCTGGTGGTGGCGGCGATCCGGCGAGACACCTTGGCCTTCGGCCTTCGAGATGGCGAAACCGCCCAGCGGTTGATTCCTAAGCGAGGTAGTTAGCCCGAGCCGGTGTGCGCAGGGCTAGTTCCACTTGCTGCACCCAGTGGGCGACCTCGCTCGGCTCCAATTGAAGGTGGCTAAGGGCTTCCATGCGCGGGCTCAACTCGCGGTAAGTGGGGGCAATCTCTCGCGCAAAGCGGGCGCGGCTGTCTTCCGCTCGCCGACCGTGCACTGTCACATCACGGTGACACCGACGCTCTTCGGCCTCGGCGAGGTCAATTCGAATCAGCACACTCAGGTCCGTCCGCTCCACCAAACTCGGCTGAGTGAGGGCGTACTGGCCTTCCACAATTACGGTGGGGCGGGGGTTCCGGCGGTGGAACGCAATGCGCCGGCAACGGGTGTAGCAATACTGCGGCACCTCCACTGGGCGGCCTCTTTTGAGCTCATCCAGGTGCGCCAGCAGCAGTTCCCAGTCCGTCAGGGCCGGGTCTTCGAAGTTGGTGGCCTCCAGCGCATCCGGGTCGGTCTCTCGGTAATAGTCATCCACGCACAGCACCACGGCATCCATGCGCTGGGCCAAAGCCTGCGCGAGCGTGGACTTGCCACTGCCACTGATGCCGCTGATGGCGATAACTTGCGGAGATGACACCATGAGAGCCCTGCCTAAGGTACCCAGAATCGGGGCGGCAAATGGGGGCGGGCCGCCGCAATACCCCGGCGGGGTTGCCGGGTCACGATAAACTGCAACCCTCGTGCGAACCGAGACGTTCGACTTCATCGTGATTGGCAGCGGCCTGGCCGGGCTTAGCTTCGCCCTCCGCGCCGCCCCCCACGGTCGGGTGGCCATTCTCACCAAAGGCACCGTCACCGATAGCAACACAAGTTGGGCGCAAGGGGGTATCGCCGCCGCCGTGGGCGAAAGCGATAGCTGGAAGTTGCACGAAGAAGACACCCTCGTGGCCGGAGCCGGATTGAACGACCCCGAGGCCGTACGGTTCTTGGTCCAGCAGGCGCCCGCCGCCATTGAGTGGCTCACCAGCCTGGGGGCTCGTTTTGACCTCGCCCTCGGCCGTGAAGGCGGTCACAGCCGCAACCGGATCGTCCACCACGCCGACCGCACCGGGTGGGAAGTGGAGCGCGCCGTGGCCAGTGCCGTGCGCGCCAATCCCCAACTGACGGTGTACGAGAAGGCTTTCGTCACCGACTTGATTTTTGAAGACGGCCAAGTGTGCGGGGCGATGGCGCACGTGAATGAAATGGGCGCC
>CAZVHE010000009.1:16385-25100 GCA_964627705.1 uncultured Chthonomonas sp. | reverse complement strand
CATTGGGCTCGGGCACCGCGTGGGGGCGGAGATCAAGGACATGGAGTTCATGCAGTTCCACCCCACCGTGCTGGAACATGCTCAGCTCAAGGGATTCCTCTTGACCGAAGCCCTGCGAGGGGCGGGCGCCACCCTGCGTAACCACCGAGGTGAGCGCTTCATGTACGAATACGATGAGCGCCTGGAACTGGCCCCACGTGACATCGTGGCCCGCGCGATTGAATCCGAGATGAAGCGCCTCGACACGTGGTGCGTGTATTTGGATGCCACCCACCTGAAACCCGAAGACTTACAGCACGAGTTCCCCACCATTTGGGAGCGCCTACGAGGGGTCGGGCTCAAGCTCGAACGCGATTGGATCCCGGTCGTTCCGGCCCAGCACTACGCCTGCGGCGGTGTAGCGACCAACCTGCACGGGCAGACCTCCGTGCCGGGACTGTATGCCGCCGGCGAAGTGGCGCGCACAGGAGTGCACGGAGCCAACCGCCTGGCTAGTAACAGCTTGCTCGAGGCGCTGGTGTTTGCCCATGCCGTGGCCGACCATGTGGCGGCCAACCCCCGACCCTTGCCGGAAATGAAGGGGGAGGTCACCCCGAGCCAGACGATTCCTGAGGCCGATGCGATCCGCATTCGGCACCGCCTACAGTCTCTGATGACCCGGTACGCGGGGGTATTCCGCAGTACGGCCGGGCTGCAAACCGCCGCCCAGGAGATCGAAGTGTTGCGGCAAGAGTACGATTCTCTAAGGGGTGCCCCGTTCTCGGCCTACGCGCACGAGGCCTATAACTTGCTAGTGGCCGCCGGCTACGTGGTGGACCAAGCCTTGGCCCGGAAGGAAAACATCGGGCTGCACTTCAATGCCGATCTCGAAGTGTCTAGCCCCCCAGGGTCGCCGGGGGCGTAGCTGAACTCGGTCGCGGGACAAACCAAGTCGGCACGAGCGGACCAGCGGGGTCAATCTTGATCATCAGGCGCACCGGGCCGGCCTTTTCGGCCTGCCCTTGCATCAGCCACGAGCCTTCTTTCTCCACCAACTTGGGCTGAAGCACATTGCTTGATCCCGCCGGGATGAAACGCAACGGCGCGGGGTACGCCAGCTGAATCTCAAAGGGTCCGGGGGCAGCCGCTTCGAAGTCCATCAGAAGCTCCCGGCCGTTCACTTGGGTCAGTACGCGCGGCCCTTTGAGGAGGCGAAGCGGGGACTCCAAGGCATCTTCCTGCGTATTCTCGCCCAGGCTGGCCGCATCGAGGCTAAAGAGTCGAGTGCGCCAGGGGAACCAGAACTGCGACCGACCGGTGGAGTCAATCTCCAGTTCTCGTTTGCGCGCGTAAAGAGGGCGTACACTCTCGGCCGCGAGCCCGGTCTGCAGCAGCATGGCCATCCCCCGCACTTGGGGTTCGGTGCTGAGGGCGCTGGCTACCGCTAGCCGGGCCGTGGCTTCGCTCCGCAGGGCCGGGTCGCTCACATCCAGCATCCAGCTTCGCGCATCCACGCGCCAGCCCAGGCTTGTCACCCAGGGATTCGCGTCTTCGAGTCGTCCTTCACTACGGGCGAGGGCCATCGCTTGCAGGGCAGCGGTGGCGGATTCAAGCAGGCCTGCCCCGGCGTGGTCAAAAGGGAGAGATTGCTGCGTGTTGGGTTCCTTGACCAGCACCGCCGCATTCGTCCACTTGTCGAGGTCAGCTTTCACCTGGTCATGCCAGTGCGGAGGGGCCCCGGCGAGCAAGAGGAGCCGGACCGCATCCAGCGGCGTTACGGCTGTCGGGGCGGGCCAATCCCCGTTGATTCCGGCTATCGCGCGACCCTGCAAGGCTGGGGGCACCACCCACTGCACCACCAACTTGGAGTTGACGCAGAACAAGCTTGGCCCATCTTCGAGGTCCGCATTCGCGGGCTTGAGACCACTCTTAATGATCGGCCGAACGCCACCCTCCCGGGCGAGTGACAGGGCCGGGGGCACCAGCGCTCCCGGGCGATCGAAAGTCCAAACCCCTTGGATGATCCCCTCGGATTCCGTCCAGACGAGACTCTTGAGCAGGGGCGCGGGGTTCTGGAAGGCGCCTAGTTTGGGCTCAAGCTCGATGGCCAGGTCGCCCAGAGCACCGGCGGTATTGGCATTCACCGCTTTGAGTCCGAACGGGAGAGAGAGCCGAATCCACCCTTTGTAGGCGTCCACTGTGCGGATGGTCCACTCGCCGCTCTTCCCGTGCACGATCATTTGCCCGGGGTCGCCCAGGAACGAAAATAAGATGGCGGGTTGCCGATCTCGGAACGTGAGCAGGGCGTAGCTCCCCGGGGCGGTGGGCAAGTCCGGCGTGACCGTACCGCCCGGAAAGGAGAGATAAGGGGCACCGGTGGAGGTGACCGTGAGTTCCAGCCCGGATTCGACGTAGATGTCGACACCCGGGGAGAACAGGTTCACCCGAAGCTTATCCGGCGCAGCCGGGGCGCCCCGGAGGCCGTAAATGCCTTGCTCCCACCGGATTTCGAGCGGCACCGAGCGGGCGATGGGCTGCTTGAACTTGAGCATATCGGCCATGGGGTGCCGCGCCCGGAAGCCTTCGTTCTTGAGCTCGATCCCGGGCGTGACCGGGAGTGAAACGTAGCCAAACCGCCCGAATGCTTGGGCAGAGACCGTGGTCGGCGCCAACGCGCCCAGCAGACTAGCGGAAGCGAGTGCCCAAGAGTTCCAAGCCCAGCCGCCGCGTACGCCACGAATAGCTAAGCCCGACCTCGCGGAAGCCCAGTTGATAGCTGAGCACCAGACTTTGATCTTCGTAAGACTGGCCGATAAAGCGATCTTGGAACCAATTGAAGTAGGTATTCCAAAGCGGTCCGAGGCGGTACGACGCGTTCCCGGAGAAGGTGTATCGGTCAATGTCGAGGCTCCGGCTGAGATACGCGTTGGTGCTGAAGGCTCCGGATTGATAAAGGCCGTCCAGCGTGAGCCGGTGCCGCCCCAGGGCCGTACGCGTAAACGCATCGTCCCCGTATTCATACCCGGTATTGACACTGAGAGACGAGTTTAAACGACTCGACAGGTTCATCGTGAACGTATTGGTGAGCGGTGTGCTGGTGTTGCTATTGGCCAGGTAGCGTGCTTGGTGGGCGAGCGTGAGCGAAGAGCCGGACCCCACATTGAGCGGCTTGCTGAGGGTGCGTACCCGCAACCCCTGCGTGTTGGTGACGCGATTGAATGAGCCGCTGAATTCGGTGTAGTCCGCGCTGACCCCCAGGTAGGTGCGGAACGGCATATTGCCCCAGCTCACCGGGTCGAGCTCGGCCACCAGGCTGGAGGTGAAGGTGCGGTTCTTGATGCCGCGTAGTGTCTCGTTGTAGTTGGTAGCGAGGCTGACCTGGACCCCATCGAAGGTGTGAGTGAGGTTGGTGTTGGCCACCATGGATCGGTGCGCCGGGAACGAAAGCTGCGCCTGCACCGACGTGTTTTCCGTCGGTCGGAGACTTTGGCGCATGTGGAAGCCCCAGTCATTGCGGCCCAGGCCCGAGAAGGTGAGGCCACCCTGAGTGCGGGACCCTTCGTTCCACGACATCTCGTAATCGAGGAAGGTGCCACCCGCCCCACCGACGCCAGTGGAATAGCGCTCGCCGTAGCGGAACCGGAGGGCACTGCTGCGGCCCGGCGCGAGGCTGAGATAGTGGGGGTAATCCACCTGGAACGCGTTATTGCTGACGGTGACGTACTGCTCGGTGACGATGGGATTGTTGTCGTAGACGTTGATCCGGTAGAGCGGGAACCGGAGAACGGACAGCTCTTGAATCTTGACGTCGGCGTTGACGAACTGGATTTCGCGGGCCGGGAAGGCGATGACCTTGGAGGCGTGGATCTTGGTCAGTGAATCCACCACCTCCACAAAGTCGAAGGTACCCATGAGGAGGTCTTCCTCGAGCGGCACTGCTTCTTGCCGGTTGAGGCGCAGGTACTGCGTGATACGACCTTCGAAGGGCGTGACAATGGCCAGACGTCCAGACTGTCGCCAGCGGTATCGGGTGACTTCTTGGGTGGCTTCCACCACGCCGCGCATGCGGTTGAGCGTAAGCTGAAGGCGTCGGAACGGGATCGTGTAGTTCTTGGTTTTGAGAACGCCGTTGCGGGCTCTTAGTTCATAGATGGGGACATTGAGTTGGATATCGTCCGCGACGATTTCGATGTCCCGGTACTTGACGCTTACGCCTTGGTCTTTGGCGGCGGCCTCCAAAACCTTTTCTTGGAAAGCGTAGAACTGAGCCCCCTTGCTGACCACCTCGACAAAGTCTTGCTGCTGATCCAGCACGTCGCGGCTCTCCACGAATTCGATCTCCATGGAGGTGCTGGCCGCATAGCGAAGGGCGGAGGCACGCACCTTGGCGACGCCAGGAGCCCCCGGTGCGCGGAGGATGACCTGGGCCAAGCCGCTATTGGTGGTGACGAGAGTCTCTCGGAGGTCGCCGAGAGTGGATTCGAAAACGACTTGGGTGCCGTCGGGCACCAGGCGGCCGGTGCTGTCTCGCACTTCGGCGGAGAGGGTGGTGGTGGAGCGCCCGTCGCCCACCAGGATGTTGGGGAACGCGTTGAGTTGGACCGTACCGTTCTGCGCCCACGCCAGGGCCGCACCCATCAGGAGGGTGAGGGCAAAGGCAAATCGGATGGCGTTGGTCACGAATGAGTTCTCCCTAGATACAGACGGGCCGATGCGATTTCCCGCATCGGCCCCCTGCTCGGTTGCGATGGTTGATTATCGAACCACGTTGACCGGCACGATGCGTCGGACTCGTTCTCCGGACGGAGTTTCCGCGAGGATCTCCACCCGGTAGACGCCCGGCGCGACGGCTCGGTTCGCGTTGTCTTGCAGGTTCCAGGTGACGCTGTTCTCACCGGCGCCTTCGCTGCGGCCACGGCTGACCGTGAACACTTCGCGACCCGTGCTGCTGAGGATGCGGACCGTCACCAGCGCATCGGCGCTAAGCGCGTACTGCACCGTCACCGGGGCATTCACGTCGCGGGTCGGTCGGCTGACCACCACGTTGCCAATGACAGGTCGGCTGGCGCCACCCGGCTCGGCGGAGATGGTGAACAAGCGGGTACCCGGTTCGCTCACGCGGAAGGTGTAGCCACTGCTTGCTCGGAGGTCGCGGGTTTCGCCGGTCACTTCGTCCTTGATGCGGAAGCGGACGGCGCGCGTCACGCTCGGCAGGTTGGGCCAGGTCACGGTGTATTCACCGGCTTCCGTCGCGTTCACCGAGACCTTCCACTCTTCGCGGCCCACGCGAGCACTGAAGCTGCGAGACAGGTCAAGGTTGTTGTCTTCGGGGTTCTTGATGGAAAGGGCGGCCACGGCGCCGGGAGCCATCGGCGGTTCCGGCGTGGTCAGCACCTTGGCTTGCTGCGCATCGCGCACTTGACCAATAAAGTTCTGACTGTCAATACCCTTGTTGCTGCGAACAGCAAGTTCGAGGCGCCAGTTGCGGTCCGACTGCACAAAGTCATCGTCCACGGAGCGACCCGAGTTCGGCAGGCCTTCTTGGAAGACCGGCGGGAAGATCAGGCGCACCGGGCGGAAGCCGTTGCTGTAGACCCAGTATCCGACGTGCGGCACGAACGTACCGTTGGAGCTACTTTCGAACTTGTACTGACCGGTACCGCCATCGGAGCGATCCCAGTAGATCAGGCTCGAGCTGACCACACCCTGCGAAACGAGTTGGTTCAGGCTGAACACGGTTTCGGGGCTATCGGCGTAAACGGCGTTGACCTGAGCGGCCGGCACCGGATACGGGTACGGGTTACCAATGAGGTTCCAGCCCTGTTGCAGGGTGACGGAGAGACCCCCTTGGCCCGCGTCGGTCGGCGGGACCGCGTTCGGCAGCACGTAGTTGCCGAGGTCGCTGGTGGGCAGCACCCAGTAAGCACGACCACGTTCGGCACTTTCCGCCGGCCGGAACGTGTTGCTGAGCGGATCGAACCGGAAGGCTTGGAAGTCCACGCCGGCTTGCAGACCGAGGATCGTATCGAACGAGGAGTCTTCAAAGGTGTACGGCAGGGTCACGAGGCTCGGGCCAGCCGGGAGCGGCAGGCGCGGCGTCGGGGCGACAACCACCTTCGCTTCGAGATTCTTTTCCGCACCCGGAGGAGCGATCACGTTCACGCGGAGGGTTTGAGGACCGGAGAGGTTCTCATCCACTTCGACTTGGAAGTCCACAAAGCCGATCCCGTTGGCGGCAATGCTACCAATCGTCTTGGTGCCCGTTTCGCCCGTCGGGAAGGTCATGCCGTCCGGCAGGAGCAGGCGAACTTGGGCGTTGTTCAGCGGGACTTCCTTATCGACATCGGCAAACTGGTTGTCAATGTAGACGCGAACCGTGAACGGGTTTTGCGCAAAGGACTGCGGATCGTTCGGGTCGGTCGCCAAGAACTTCGGCGCGTCCACCACAACGGTGTACGGGTCGGCGTAGTCGGACACGCTCCAGGACGAGCGGACGTAGTGCACGATCGTGCGCTGCTGACCAGGACCCACTTGGGCGACCGGGAAGCGCTGTACGAAGGTGGTTTCGTCAATAAAGATGTCCGCTTCTTCGGCCGGGATCGGTGCGTTGTCGCCGAACACGCGAAGGTTGATGTTGTTGCCAAAACTCGTGAAGACGTGGTTCGCAACCTTGATCAGGTCCGTTCCAGTGGCGTCCGGAGTTTCCGGCGGCGGAATATTGTCTACGCGCAGGCCGTAGTTGTTCGTTTGACCGAACAGGAACTGCATGTAGGCGGGGAAGCGTAGGCTGCGGATGTCGTGGCGGCGTTCTGTACGAATGGGACGCTGACCCGGAAGGTCGCTAAATCCAATGTAGCCCTCGGGGGTTTGCTTCGGGTTGCTGGTGAGACCCCGTCGAGTGGAGTGAGCTTGGTTGGCGCCGGATTCGGAATCGAAGACGCCGTTGCCCGTGCGCATCCCCGGATAGCAGGAGAACAAGAGACCGTAGGCTTGGCCTTCGGCCGCCAGGTTGGTTATGCGCCAGCGCATGCGGGCAGCGTCACCCAGCAGGCGCACTTGGCATTCCACATCCACATCCGCGTCATTCCAAGAGGCCACGATGTAGCGTCGGCTGGCACCCACATACGTGACGCGGAGACCACCGTCGCCAAACAAGGCGGAACCGGCTCCTTCATTATCGCCCTTAAGAATTCGAGCGAAGACGTAGTCACCGACGGGGTCCGTCGGGGCCCCGAAGGTCAGGGCCATGTCGTCGTCAAAATTGCTCTGTACGCTCCCGAGGTTTCCGACCTGAAAAGCGAAGCGACCAGCCGCATCAAGCGTGCGGGCCGTCGGGGCGTAACAGGGACCGTTTTGGCCACCGTAAGTCACGGTGCCGCTGGCCCCAACGGAAATCCGCAACAGCTCATTTTCAATGAGGTTGAAGTTATAGTCCGTGGAATACGGGGCCGTGTTCTGCGGGTCGATACACTCGAACGACCAGCCACCAGCACCAAACTGAGCTTGGGAGACCGCGGCGAGGGCGGCGGTCGCCATGAGCACACCAAATCTGCGATTCATTTTGTTCTGTTCTCTTTCCAGGGTGGAGGCAGAACCCCTCAGAAGGGGCACTGCCTCCGGTCAAGTGACAAGCGTCGAGCGTTTCCCTTAGGGAACCACCGGTCGGTTCAGGAGTCGGACACCCGAGAAGATGTAGCGCTCACCAGAGGCATCCATCACCGGACCCGGCTCGTCGCCGACTGCCCTCACACCCACTCGGTAGTAGATTTGAGCTGCGCCCGGGAAGGCTTGGCTGAAATCAATGGCCGGTGTGGTGATCGTCGCACCCGTTGCCGTCTCTCTATCGACGACACGAGACACGATTTGCGTTCGACCGCGCGGGAAAGTCGAGACATCCGACACTTGGACAACGTACTCGATCTGGATCGTCGGGTTCGCGCCTCGTACGCTTCGGAACAGGACCGAGCGCGGGATGGCGACGGTTTCTCCGTCAATTGGCTGCACCAACTCTGTGGAGTTGAGCGGGGTGGCCGAACCGTTGGACGGCTGGCGACCGCTGATGAAGTAGCACCATTGGGCGCCGGACGTACCGCCGCCGGTCGTGCCACCCGTGGTCGAACCCGTGGTCGAACCCGTAGTCGAACCCGTGGTGGTACCGGTCGTGGTACCCGTGGTGCCACCGCCCGTGGTCGTACCCGTCGTGCTACCGGTCGTCAGACCGCCGCCCGTCGTGCCGCCGCCACTGCCGCCACCTTCACCCGGAAGGTCATTCGGGCTGACGCGGTAGATGGATTCTACGAAGTAGGTGTAGCGCTCGCCCAGAGAAATCGGGGTCGGAGCGACAGCGGCCGTTGAAGGAATGCCGTTACAGGTGATGCCACCCTGAAGCTCGTCGCCACTGAACATGCCAAGGCCGTTGTCGTTAGGGGCGTGAGTGCCCAGCAGGTCGTCGAAGGCGAAGCTTTGCGCACCATCCACAACGGCTACCGGAGTGACGTTGTTGTTGCGGTAGACCTGCCAAGCGTAGCCGCTTTGCGTACCTCGGAAGAAGGCGTCGCGCTTCCAGGAGATCTTCACACCCGGGTTGTTCGCGCTCACGGTTAGAGCTTCGACCGTCACGTTGTTGGCCGCCACATTGTTGCTACCTCGACCTTGGCCGAACAGCAGGCCCGCCACCACCAGCAGCACCACCACGCCAATCACGGCGTTGTTGTTGCCACCCGAGCGAGTGTTGCG
>CAZVHE010000009.1:0-16327 GCA_964627705.1 uncultured Chthonomonas sp. | reverse complement strand
GAGCGGTTCTGCCTTGTCGCCGGGGCGCACCCCGACATAAGAGCGCGTCACGCGGACGTAAGCCGAGTCGGCGTCCGTCGAACTCACGGTCGCGTCCGCCACCAGTTGGTCGCCACGCGTGATGATCAGAGACATGCCCTGCTTGAAACCCGAGGTTTCGCCTCGGTTCAGCAGCACTTCGCCACCCAGCACGTTCAAAACGGCGGCGTTGGGAAGCGTGCGCGAGCTGATTTGGCTCATGGCATCGAAGGCCATGGCGGCAAAGGCGTCGGAGAGCAGTTGCTCATCGTCGTAAGAGTTGTCTCGGACGGCACTAGTACCCGCGACGGCGGCACCATTCACCACGCGGCCCGAAGCAACACTGGTCATAAGAACGCGAACCGAAACTTCAGCGCGCTTGCCATTCCCCACCTCGGTAATCCGAGCGGCATAAACTTCGCCATGAACGATCTTGCTGACTTCCATCGCTTGACCCAATCGAATCAGGTCGCGGGTGGATTCCAGCGGGCCAACCAGGCCCAAATCTGCCATTTCTCGATAAGCTCGTTCCAGAGTTTCCATCTGGAACCGAGGGTTATCCTCCATCACGTCCAGGATGGCTTGCGCCGCCTGAACTCCGAAGGCGTTATCCACGCCATTCTTGCCGACGAAATCAACGACGCCGACAGGCTCCCCTGCCGTTACCACTTGGGCATACGCCGTTCGCGGGGCCATTGCCACCGCCACGAAAGCTATCAGAAGTCCCCAAAGGGCCAACCAACGCATCTTCAGATCCTTACGCTGTGTCACGCGTGCTCCTCGATCTCCCTGGTTTGGATGCGCAACTAAGACGGCAACGCCGGTCCTGTTGAACATGCCAGGTGAGACTATAGCCGATCCGCTTCACGCCTTGCAACCTCATTGACCCTGTTTCGCACGATTCTCGCGCGATGGGCACCAAATTGGCACTAAGACAGCGGCGAGGGGCGATTCAGAAGATCGTTGCGGGCAGAGTCCGCTAAACGCTCGACTATCTCGCGGACGGATTCAATGGGGCTATTTGTTCGGATGACCGCGTCGGCAAACGCACATTTCGCCCGGCTAGGTAGTTGCGCTTGCAAAATTTGGTCCACGGCGCGCTCGTCACCCAGGCGCTCTAGCAAGCGACGGCGCTGCTCGGTGGGCCGGCAGGTCACCACCCAGATGCGCTCGCATGCGCCGGTGAGGGCCGTTTCGACCAGAAGGGGGACTTCCACCGCTTCCGGCTTGCGCGCCAGAATTTCGTCCCAAATCAATTGGTGGAGTTGAAGATTGAGTGCGCGGCGGAGGGCCGGCTCGGTCGCCAGCACTTCTCGCAGCGCTACGCGATCGTCTAAAGAGGGGAGCCCCATCG
This sequence comes from uncultured Chthonomonas sp., assembly GCA_964627705.1. Classification (GTDB taxonomy): domain Bacteria; phylum Armatimonadota; class Fimbriimonadia; order Fimbriimonadales; family Fimbriimonadaceae; genus JAHBTC01. The sequence continues at coordinate 14,955 of CAZVHE010000009.1, read as the reverse complement.
TGCGCGGGAGGTCTCGTTGGACTTCAGGTCGGGCTCGGACCTCAGCGGCCACTTGGTCGGCACTAAGAGTGCGCCAGCCCAAGTCCGCCAGCATTTGCAGGACCGTGGATTTGCCTTCGGCAATACCCCCCGTGACCGCGAGGGGCACGGGGGAATATGCCACGACTTACTCGCCCTTCCCTTCCTTCGCGTCGTCGCCTTCGGCGTTGCGCAGCATGCCCTTCAACATGCCCAGGCGTTCGCCGATGGTCGCACCGCCCGTTGGGGCGCGCGGAGTGGTCGGAGCCGGTTCGAAATCGCCGCCACGGTGTCCACCACCGCGTCGGTTGTCGCGTCGGCCGCCGCCCTGACCGCCTCGGTCGCCCGGCATACGGTAATCCACACCCGAACCGAAGGACGGCTTTTCGCGGAGGCTCAGCACCATGCGTCGGTCTTCCGGTCGCAGGTCAATCACAATCGGCTCGATTTCGTCGCCGACGTTGATGGCTTCTTCCGCCTTCTTGATGCGCTGGTCACTCATCTCGCTCAACGGTAAGAAGGCTTCAATGCCTTCCGGCAGTCGGATGAACGCACCGCTTTGCACCAGACGGGTAACGGAGCACTTGATCTTTTGGCCGACCTTGTAGACCTCGCGGACCGAGCTCCACGGATCCGGCAGCACTTGACGCAGGCCCAGGCTGATGCGACCACCGGAAGGATCCAGCTTCAGCACCTTCACGTTGATCGTGTCGCCCACCTTCAATACTTCGCGCGGGTGATCGATGCGCACCCAGCTCATTTCGCTGATGTGGAGGAGGCCATCGATGCCGCCCAGGTCCACAAAGGCGCCGTAGTCGGTCAGGCGGCGCACGGTGCCTTCTAGCACGTCACCGGCCTTGACGTCCGAGAACATCCTGTCGCGCACTTCCGCCTTGTTCTGGTCTTCGGCCACCTTATTGGAAAGGACCACCTTCTTGCGCTCCCTGTCCACTTCGATGATCTTGACGGCCAGCGTCTGGCCCACAAACTTCTCGAGGTTGCGCAGGCGACCATTGCCCACGTGCGTCGCCGGCACAAAGCCGCGCACGCCAATGTCCACCACGACGCCGCCCTTTACGCGGTCCACCACGGTGGCTTCGTAGGTGCGGCCTTCTTCAAAGGCGTCCAGGATGCCTTGCCACATAGCGTCGAAGTCCGCTCGCTTCTTCGAAACGATCGGGCTACCTTCGGTGCTGTTGGTGCGGAGGACGATGACTTCGAACACGTCACCCGTCTTCACCAGCTCATTAGCGTCCGCGATGTTCGAGTCGGTCAGTTCGTTGAGGGGGATGATGCCCTCGGCCTTCGTGCCGAGGTCGACAAATACGCGCTCTTTTTCGACCAGGATGACCTTGGCTTCTACGCGGTCGCCCTTGTTCAGGCGGCCGGCACCAGCGGCTTCGGCGGCCGCTTCTTCGCCCGAGAACTCGGCGAGGGCAGCTTCAAAGAGCTCCGCATCACTCGGTCCGCCGGCGGCAGGTTCGGTTGTGGTCGGGGCGACCGGCGCCACAGCAGCGGTCGGAGCGGGTTCGGCCACGGGGGCCGGTTCGGTGGGGGTCACTTCCGTCGCCGTAGCTTCGGGGGTTGCGACTGCTTCGTTCACCGTCGCCGCATCGGCAGTCGGTTCGTCAGTCGTAGCAGTCGTCGTCAAGTCGTCGGTCATACCGGTGGTCATCATCCTCAGGCACCGCCAAGGGCAAGTGCGGGACCTCAACTTTACCTCTTTTCTAAGGACAATGGGGAAGGTCGGACTTAGGGCGCATCCCGGGTCGTAAACTGGGCCTATGCGCAGAGCGGTCATAGACCTGGGCTCGAATTCGGTTCTCCTGGCCGTGGCCGAACTTCGAGAGGGTCAATGGCACCCCGTTTACGAGCTTTCGCAAGTGACCGGGATTGGTAAGGGCACCAAAGCCACCGGGCGTCTTTGCGCCCAGGGGGTGGAGGATTCCTTGGCCGCTTTGCGCACCGCTTTTGAGGATGCCAAGGCTCACGGAGCCACACAAGTCGTGGCGGCGGGCACGATGGCCCTGCGCATGGCCGAAGACACTCCGGAGTTCTTACAACGGGCGGCAGAACAAGGCACGCCGGTGCATGTTTTGAGCGGAGATGATGAGGCCACCTTAGGGTTTATGGCCGTGGCCAATGACCCACGCTTTGCCTCGGAAAGCCGCCTGAGCATGGTAGATCCGGGCGGGCATTCCACCGAGCTGGTGACAGCCGACCGCACCCTCGATGGCTGGGAAGTGAAGTACCGCCACAGCTTCCCCGTGGGGGCGCTGGCCCTGCGGGAAGGTCCCCTGCGCGAGGAAGTCTGTTCCTTCCCCCAACTAATGGCAGCGGTGAAAGAACTTGATTCCACCATAGGGTTGGAGTACCGCCCCCACCAGTGCGGACACGTCGTCACGTTGGGGGCCACCGGCACCAACCTCATCTCCATCCGTCAGCAGTTGCAAGAATGGGATCCCGAGGCGGTGCACGGACAGGTGCTGGATTACGAAGAGATCAGTAAGGCCGTGAACTGGCTGGGCGGCATGACCCTGGACGAGCGACGCGCTATTCCCGGCCTGGAACCCGGCCGGGAGCACACCCTGCACGCCGGGGCGCTCATCCTGGAGCGATTCTTGTTTGCCCTGCACGCCCTCACCTGCACCGTCAGCGTGCGGGGTTGGCGACATGCCTTACTGGAAGACGACCGTTACTTCGCTTAGGCAACTCTTAGTAGAATTCCCGCATGGATCGTCGGCAAGCAGGCAAATGGCTGGCGATTCTCAGTGGGGTAACCGTGCTGGCCCTGGCCGGACAGATGCAACTCCGCTCGCAAGCCCCACGAGAGCCGATCGCGGCGCCCGTCCCGATAAAGATCGAGTGGGTTTACGTGACGGTACGCGGGCATGTTCGGAATCCCGGGCGTTACCGTTTGCAAAAGGGCAAGACGCTGCGAGATGCCCTCAAGTACGCCAAGCCCCGGGCGGGGGCGTTGCTGCCCAATATGCCGCTGGATGAGCCGCTCGTTGACGGGATGGCCATCCAAATTGACGCCCCGCCGAATCCCTAACGTCGCCGAAGCCGGTACGACTCGAACGCACCACCGCTCGTACCAGGGATGAGTTCGAGATCGCCGCCTTGGGCTCGGATATCTTCCTTCAAGGAAGGGGTGATTCGCCCGGTGCGGGTGAACAAGAGCGAATCCCCGGCCGGCTGAGCATTCAGGTCCTCGGGTTCCGAAGTCATCAAGACCACTCGGTTCGCGTAGGCCACCATGGAGGGCAACGAAGTCTGCTGCAGGCGGGCTTCGTAGACGATGCCTTCCTGTTTCGGCAATTGGAACAGGACAATCGGGGCCCCCGGCAGAGCGCGCTTGGCCAGGCGAAGTTCATCCCGGGCTTCCAGTTGGCCGCTCGCGCCGCCCCACCACACCAGGCCGCCGGCCACGAACGCGGTCACGATCCCGAGGGTCCACCGGGCCTGGCCCGTCAGGCGGTGGATATCTCCCGGGGCCACGCTCATCGCGGACACCATAGCCAGCGCCGGGAACGCAGGCAAGATGTAGTGCGGCAACTTGCTTTGCGAGATGCTGAAGAACACCGTCACCAAGATCAGCCACCGCGCGGCGTAGCGGTAATCGGCGCACTCCTTCCACAGTGTGCGGCTGCGGATGGCCCGCAGGCTCCAGGGCAAGGCCGCGATCAAAAGGATTACGGGGAAGTAGATGGGGGTCATCCAGAACGGGGTCCGGTGTGCGGTATCGCCGCCGAGGAACCGATTCACGTTCTGCTCAATCAAAAACTCCTGCACAAAGAGCTCCCGGTTGACGAGATAGCACGGCAGGTACCAGGTGCAGATCACCGCCACCATCACGGCGATGCCGCCCAGCCAGCCCCCGCGCCAGGCCGGGCGCAGTTCCTTTTCGCCGAGGTAGTTCCAAAGCAAGAACGCCCCGAAAAACGCCAGCGTCACTGGCCCCTTGGCCAGCACCCCCATGCCCAGCCAGAACCCCGTGGCGACCCGGAACTTGGGCACCTCCAGGCTTTTGAAGAACGTACTCAGCGCCCCCGCCAGGCACATCACAAAGAGGGCGTCGGGGGTCATGAGGTGCCCCATCACCACCGGCAATAGCATCGAGCCGTAGATGAGCGCCACCACCCCGGCGCTCGGTTCCCGACCCGTAGCGGCCAGCCACCGGGTGAGGATCCAGGCCGTCACCATGGTCGCTACACCGCTGGGCAGACGCATGGCGAACTCCGGCGCAAAACTCCCGAAGAGTTGGTACGGAATCAGCGCCGCCCAGTAGATGAGGATGGGCTTCTCGAACCAGGGGGCCCCGTTGTAGAACGGGGTGATCCAGTCGCCCCGCCGGCTCATTTCCGAGACGATGGCCGCATAGAAGCCCTCGTCGAGATCGAAGAACGGCGGAATCCAAGTGCCGAGCAGCGGCAGCAACACCCACCACCACACCTGGCGGAAAGTGAGGGTCGGCGCGGCGGCCTCGGTCATAGCCTGGGAGTATGGCAGAGGCATAAATTTGCGCCCGCGACCCTTACGTTTTGTCCCTTTTCCCCGTAGAATTAAGGAAGGAGCGGGGCATGCCACTTTTTGAATATCAGGCCATGGACGCCGAGGGCAAGCAACGGAGTGGCACCACTCTGGGCAAGTCTTTGGACGAAGCGCTGAAGAAGCTGCAAAACCAGGGCTTGATTGTCACGGGTCTCTCGCAGGCCACGGGCGGCCTGGATGCCACGCCGCCGCCGGAAGCGCGGGCACGAATGGAGCAACCTCGCGGCGCGGCGATTCCGGGGGCAATTCCCACGGGACCGCAACCTGGAGATACTCCACCTCCCCCACCGCTAGAAGCCCGGAATCCGGTGCGCTCCTATGTCATCGGGGGGATGTTTGAACACGTCGGCCTGCGGGATCTAATGTTCTTCTTCCGGCAGTTCGGCTCCATGCTGGGCGCGGGGGTGAACCCGGTGCAAGCCCTGCAAACCCTGAGCAACCAGACCACCAGCCGCAAGCTGAAATCCGTGTTGCGGGAAGGCTCGGCGCACGTACGAGAGGGGCGACCTTTCTCCGCCTGCATGCAGAGGTACCCCGAGGTTTTCTCCCCGTTGGCCGTCTCCATGATCCGCGCCGGGGAGATGGGCGGGACCCTGGAACACCAATGCGTTCACCTCGCGGACTACTACGAGCACGAGCACTCCATCGTCACGCTCATCAAGAAAGAGACCTTCTATCCCAAGATGCTGGTGGTGGTGGCGATCATCATCATTGTCGGGGCGAACTTTATAATCCGCAGCGTGGTGGGCCAACCTACTTTTGCGATTGAGTCTCCGTTCGAAAGTATCGGTTTCTACCTCTTTGTGGCTGCCTTGATTTTGGGGCTACTTTTTTACAATCGCGTGTTCTCTAAGATTCCCGCGTTCCGAGAAACGATTGACCAGATTGCCTTGCGGATTCCGTACATCGGCAAGACCGCGCACGGCTTTGCCATGGCCCGTTTTGGTCGGGCGTTCGGGGCGCTCTACCGCTCCGGCATGAACATGCCGGAAAGCACCCGTCTGGCGGCCGACGCCTGCGGAAACCTGGCCGTGCGACGTCAAATTTATCCGGCCTCCGAATGGTTAAAGGAAGGCATCGGCATCACCGAGGCCTGGGGCCGCACGGGCGCTTTCAACCAGATCGTGCTGGACATGACCGGCACCGGAGAGCAAACCGGAAACCTCGATCAGATGCTGCTCAAGGTCTCGGAGTACTACGAAGACGAAGGGCGCGTGCGGGCCAAGCAGGCTGCGCAAGTCTTGACCGTGGTGGTGATGCTCGCGGTGTTCATCTTTATCGGCATGATCGTCATCAATTTCTGGACGGGATACTTTACAAGGATCTTCGATTTCGCGGAGCCCTAAGGTTTGCCCGATCATTACGAAGTTTTAGGCATTGACCGCGAGGCCGATGACGCAGCTGTCCGCCAGGCGTACCGGCGGCTGGCACGCACTTACCACCCCGATGTTAACGACAGTCCGGAGGCGCGAGCCCAGTTTGAGGCTGTGCAGTCCGCCTATGAAACCCTGAGTGAACCCCTGCGCCGCCAGGCTTACGACGCCCTCATTGCCCGCGACCGCGAGCAACGGCAAGCCGAGGAGATCCGAGAGCGGATGCGCCGCATCCGCGACGAGCGCGAGGCCAAGGAGGCCGAAGAGCTCCGCCGCCGCGCCGAAGCCCGCCGTATGGACCACGTGCGCCCCACTTTTGACGAGCACGAGTACCGTGCCCTCCGCGCCGACGTGGACGAGATGCAGAAACTGGCCAATCGGGGCGAACTCGCCGCCGCCTCCCTGCTGGCCAAGCGAATTCTGGAACTTGATCCGAGACAGGCCGATGCCTACGCCGTGCAGGCCGACTTTGCCCTAGCCCAAGGCGACGTGCGCGCCGCCGCCACCGCTTACGCCTTTGCCGCCCAGTTCGCGCCCGACAACGCGGTGTACCTGCGGCAATACGAGGCGCTCACGGTCGCCGCCGCCCGCGCTCCGCAAAGCCGCGTGGCCCGGGATGAGCGCGCGGGTCGCCCCCTCACTCTCGCCTTTGCCACGATTTTAGGGCTCGCCTGCTACCTGGCGCTGGCCCGAGAGCCCGCGCTGGTGCCCCAGTTCGGGCCGCTCAGCGAGTGGACCGCCGGGGTGCTGATGGCTTTTGTGGTCAGCGGATTTGCCCTGGGTCTGGCCGGGGCGTGGGGCGGCTACCTCAATTCGTGGAGCATCAGCATAGAAAGCAGCGTCCAGCGGGTCGGCCCGGTGGTATGGGTGCTCATTCTCGCGCCGTTCTCCTTTCCTCTTTGCGTCGCCGTGCAGTGGTGGTTTGCCTATCGTCGGCGGGGTTGGTCACACCCGGCTTTCCGGCTCATGATCCTAGTGATCTCCGGGCTCGCCATCCTTGCGGTAGGCGGCCTGCCTTCGGGTTGGGGGCTGGTCGGCCAGATGCTGCTGTGGGGAGGCAACGTGATGGGCATCGCCGCGCTCCTGGGGTGGGCCCTGGGGGATGTCCGGAACCGCGTTTGAGCGACCGGTAAACTCTGGCCTCGATGCCGAAGCGCTACTACCTGACCACACCCATCTACTATGTCAACAGTGTGCCCCATGCCGGCCACGCGCTGACAATGATGGTGTGCGACGCCACCAAGCGCCACCGTGAGTTGCGCGGGGAGGAAGTGGTGTTCCTGACCGGCACCGACGAGAACGGCACCAAGGTCGCCGAAGCCGCCGCCGCCGCCGGCGAGACCCCGCAAGCCTTCACCGACCGCATCAGCCAGGCCTTTGTGGAAGCCTGGCGCAAGCTCGATTTTCAGTACGACGACTTCATCCGCACCACCGAACCCCGCCACCACGCGGCCGTCCAGCGACTTTTCGACATCCTCCGCGAGAAGGGCCACGTCTACATGGGCTCGTACGAAGGGTGGTACGACGTTTCCGCCGAAACCTTTGTGCGCGAAGCCGACCTCGTGGACGGCAAGAGCCCGGACGGCAACGAAGTGCGATGGGTGAGCGAGGAGAACTATTTCTTCCGTCTCAGCGCCTTTGGTGACCTGTTGCTCGCTCATATTGAACAAAACCCCGAGTTCTTGCAGCCCGAAGGCCGCCGCAACGAAGTCATTTCGTTCATCAAGCAGGGCCTGCGCGACATGTGTATCACGCGCGCCAACCCTGGCTGGGGCATCCCTGTGCCGGGCGACGACAGTCGCGTGATTTATGTATGGTTTGACGCTCTTATTAACTATCTCGCCGCGACGGGATGGCCCGAAGCCGGTTGGGAAGACCTGTGGCCCTGCGACGTGCACTGGATGGCCAAGGAGATCTTTACGCGGTTCCACGCCACGCTGTGGCCCGCCATGCTGATGGCCGCCGACCTGCCCCTGCCCCGCACGGTCATCGCCCACGGGTGGTTCACGTTCGGTGAGGGCGGCAAGATGAGCAAGAGCAAGGGCAACATCATCAACCCCGACGACCTCATTCAGAAATTCGTCGAGGCCGGCTGCCAACCGGAGCTGGCCATGGACGCCGTGCGCTGGGTACTGGCCCGCAGCGTGCCCTACGACAACGACACGAACTTCACCGAAGATTCGATCGAGCGAATTTACAACGCCGATCTCGCCAACGACCTGGGTAACGCGCTCAACCGGGCGCTGAATATGGCGCACAAGTTTGTGGGCGGCCAGATTCCGGATGCCGAACCCGAGGCTGACCTGGTGGCCGCCATCGCCGAGGCCAAAACCAAGGTCGCCGAGGCCTTTGATCGCCACCGGATTGACGAAGCCGCCGACGGCGCCATTGGCCTCGTGCGCTTCCTTAACAAGTACATTGACATCCGCGCGCCGTGGGCTCTGGCCAAGAGCGAGGACCCGTCGCTAGGGGCCGTGATGCATTCCATCCTGCTCGGCCTTCGCGCCAGCGAGGCCCTGGTGCGGCCGTTCATCCCGCACGCCGCCGACGCCATGGCCAAGCAGCTCAGCCTGGCCCCGCTCACGGATTACGACGCGATCGGCACTCCCGCCAGCCTCCCGGCGGGCACCAAGCTCAACAATCCCGAGCCGATGTTCCCGCGCCTGGAGCGCGCCAAGCCCGAACCCAAGCCCGCGGCCGCCCCGGCGGAGAAAGCCGAGAAAAAGGAGAAACCAAAGCGCGGCCTACCCGAACCTGCCCCCGAAGTCAGCATTGATGAGTTCTTCCGGTTCGACCTGCGCGTGGCCCGGATCGTCGAAGCCGAACGTGCGGGCGGCAGCGACAAGCTGATGAAGCTTCAGGTGCGGGTGGGCGACATTCAGCGCCAAATCGTGGCCGGCATCGCCAAGCAGTACGCCCCCGAGGACCTCATCGGCCGCCAGGTGGTGGTGGTGTACAACCTCAAACCCGCCAAGCTCATGGGGCTGGAAAGCCAGGGGATGATCATGGCCGCCGACGGCCCGGATGGCGGCGCCATCCTACTAGAACCGGACAAGGAAGCCCCCGAAGGCTCCCGCGTTCACTAAGCGAACGCTCAGATCTCCACGCCGTGCATCCACTCGATGCCGGCGGGGGTCACCAGCGCCAGGTCGAACCTCAGCTCGTGCTCTTGTAGCTCGTGCGCCGCTTGGTACGCTTCGGCGGCTTGGCGCAGGCGGCGGCGTTTGGTAGGGGTCAGGCTCTCCAGGGCGGCCGTCAGCCCCGCCGCACGCTCTTTCACTTCCACCATCACCAGGGTGTCGCCCTCCAGGGCCACCAGGTCCAGTTCCCCGCCGCCCCCGCGCCAGCGGCGGGTGAGCAGGGTGTAGCCCCGGGCCAGAAGCTCGGCGGCCGCGCGGTCTTCGGCGGCCCGGCCTACGGATTGAGGACCAGACATCCTTGCCGTTCCGCCTGCCGCACGGGCGCAAAGGATCGGCGGTGAATCGGGCAGGGGCCGTAGCGGTTCAGCGCCTCCAGGTGGGTGGGGCTGGGGTAGCCCTTGTGCTTCTCGAATCCGTACTGCGGCCATCGCCGTCCGGCGGCGATCATGTAGGCGTCGCGCTCCACCTTGGCCAGGATGCTGGCGGCGGCAATGGCGGCGTGGTGCCGGTCGCCCTTCACAATGGCCCGCCCCGGTAAGGCCAAACCCGGGGGCACCCGGTTGCCATCAATGGCGGCGCGCGGGGCGGATTTTTGGATGGCGGCGACGGCCCGGCGCATGCCCTCTTCGGTGGCACCCAGTACGTTGAATTGGTCCACGTCCTCGTGGGTCATCGCCACCACATGGCAGGTGGCCGCCGTGCGGGTGCGGGCGGCCTGGGGTTGGCGCTGGCGTTCGGTAAGGGCCTTGCTGTCGCCGAGGCCCGTGAGGTCGAACCCGGGGGGCAACCACACCGCCGCGACGACGACCGGACCGGCGAGCGGCCCCCGCCCGACCTCGTCCACGCCCAGTTCGTCCTCAAACCATTCCATTGTTCTTCACCAGACGCGCCGAGTTCGCGCGAGGATTCAGGCGCCACGCCGGGCAGTCCCGGTGGCCTCACATCCCCGCGCCGATTCGTCTATACTTTAGCCCACGCGGCGGATGTAGCTCAGGGGTTAGAGCGCCTCACTGTGGCTGAGGAGGTCGTGGGTTCGAGACCCATTATCCGCCCCAAATTTCCCTTATTCATCCGTCGGCATTTGGTCGGCGGATGTCGCCCCGCCTACGTTGCGCGCGCGGTCCTTGGCCGCCTGCTGCACGCCGCCACCGCCGGCCCCTTGTAGGGCTTCCGGGTTCTGCACCGGTGCCAGACCACCCGCCGCACTCGGCATCACGCCCACGTTGCCCTGTGAGCTATCGCCAGAAGTGGCGGCCCCACCGGTCTCAGCCCCCGGCGCGGTGGCTGACGTCGAATCCGGTGACGTCGTAGATTCATCGGCGGCGGGCGGCGTGCAACCCACCAAAACGAGAGACAAGGCGAGGAAAAGAAGCCCGTACCGCATGGCCGCATGATACATCACCGGCGGCCACTTTCGGCCCTACGCGGGGGATGACAGAGCCCGCCCTGACATGTCATCATTTGTCTACCTATCATGTCGGAACGCACCCGCGCCCAAGAACCCCTGATCGAGCCTGCCGCCAAAGCAGACCAGATCGTGGTGCACGGGGCCCGGGAGAACAACCTCAAGAACATCAGCATCGCCATCCCGCGCAACAAGTTGGTAGTGGTCACCGGCCTCAGCGGTTCCGGCAAGAGTAGCCTCGTGTTCGACACCATCTTTGCCGAGGGCCAGCGCCGCTATGTGGAGAGCCTCAGCGCCTACGCCCGCCAGTTCCTCGGGCAGATGGACAAGCCCGATGTGGACCACGTGGAAGGCCTCTCCCCCGCCATCTCCATCGACCAAAAGAGCACGAGCCGAAACCCCCGTTCCACCGTCGGCACCGTCACCGAGATTTACGACTACCTGCGCGTACTCTATGCCCGCGTAGGCATCCCCCACTCCCCTGCCACCGGCCTGCCCATCAGTCGCCAAACCCCTGATGAGATCGTGGACCGGGTGCTGGCCTACCCCGAAGGCACCCGCCTGCAAGTCCTCGCCCCCATCGTGCGCGGCCGCAAAGGCGAATATAAGAAGGAGATCAAGGAGATCGCCTCGCAAGGCTTTGTGCGCGTGCGGGTGGACGGCGAGATTTACGAAGTCAGCGACGACATCCCGATGGCCCGCTACGAACAGCACACCATCGAGGTCGTCATTGACCGCATCGTGCTGAAGGAGGGCGTGCAGCGCCGCCTCACCGAGAGCGTGGAAACAGCCCTCAAGCTCGGCAAGGGGCTGGCCGTCCTCACCATCCAAGAGCCCGACGCCCCCGAGCCGCGCGAGGAAGTTTTCAGCGAGCACTACGCCTGTCCGGTTTCCGGGTTCACCCTGCCCGAGCTTGAGCCCCGGATGTTCTCGTTCAACTCGCCCTACGGCGCGTGTCCGGAGTGCACCGGCCTGGGCACCCGCACGGAGTTCGACCCCGACCTCATCATTACCGACCCCACCCTGCCGCTCCGGGACGGAGCCATCCGCCCGTTCGTTTACAAGAGCGGCGAAACCAAGGAGTGGTGGCCGGAGGTGCTGGACGCCCTGGGCCGCGCTATTGGGTTCGACGCCAGCCTGCCGGTGAGCGAGATCACCGAAAACCAGATGCAGTACGTGTGGCACGGCCACGACGAACCACTGGTGGTACAGATGAAGTACGGAAAGGGCACGCGCACCTTCACTACCGAGTGGAAGGGCGTCATAGCCATTCTCCGCCGGAAATGGGAAAACACGGAAAGCGAATGGGTGAAGAACGACCTGGGGCAGTACATGAGCACCCGCCCGTGCCCCGTGTGCCAAGGACAGCGCCTGAAGCCGGAAAGCCTGACCGTCCTCATTGACGGCAAGACCATTTCTCACATCGCCGCGATGAGCGTGGGGGATGCGCTGGCGTTCTTCCGGAACCTGCCCGAGCGGCTTTCCGCCCGCCAGTGGGCGATCGGGGAGCGCGCCGTCAAAGAGATCACCGAGCGGCTGCACTTCCTCGACAACGTCGGGTTGACCTACCTGACCCTGGACCGCAGCGCCAACACCCTTGCCGGCGGCGAAGCCCAGCGCATCCGCCTGGCGACCCAGATCGGGAGCGGCCTGATGGGCTGCCTTTACGTGCTCGACGAGCCCAGCATCGGCCTGCACCAACGGGACAACGCCCGGCTGATTGAAACCCTCAAGCGCCTGCGCGACCTCGGCAATACCGTCCTGGTGGTGGAACACGACGAGGACACCATGCGCGCCGCCGACTGGCTGGTGGACCTCGGCCCCGGCGCCGGCGAGCACGGGGGTTACGTGGTGAACGAGGGCCCCTACGAGGAGTTCATCCAGCGCGATTCGCCCACCTCGCTCTACATGCGCGGCGACAAGAAGATTGAGGTGCCGGCCCAGCGCCGAGCGCCCCGAACGCCGGAACCCGGCGGGCCGGGCTGGCTCAGCCTCTACGGCGCCACCGGGCACAACCTCAAGGGGGTGGACCTCCACATCCCGGCGGGGTGCTTCGTCAGCGTCACCGGGGTCAGCGGCAGCGGCAAATCCACCCTCATCCAAGACACCCTGTACCCGCGTCTGATGTTCGAGCTCTTCGGCACGCGCAGTGCGTGGGAGCATCACAGCGAAATCCGGGGCGTAGATCAGTTCGACAAGGTGATTGACATTGATCAGTCGCCCATCGGACGCACCCCGCGCAGCAACCCGGCCACCTACACCGGCACCTTCGACCTCATCCGGGCCTTGTTCGCGATGACCCCCGACGCCAAGATGCGCGGCTACACCCAGGGGCGATTCTCGTTCAACGTGAAGGGCGGCCGCTGCGAAGCCTGCCGGGGCGACGGCATCATCAAGATCGAAATGCACTTTTTGCCGGACGTCTACGTGCCGTGCGAACTGTGCAAGGGCAAGCGCTACAACCGCGAGACGCTGGAAGTGCGCTACAAGGGCAAGACCATCGCCGACGTGCTGGAAATGACGATTGAGGAAGCCGCTGAGTTTTTCGCGCCCATCCCCAAGATCCACCGCAAGCTGGTGACGCTCCTGGATGTCGGCCTCGGCTACATCCGCATGGGGCAGCCCGCCACCACGCTCTCTGGGGGCGAAGCCCAGCGCGTCAAGCTCGCCGAGGAACTCAGCAAGCGCGCCACCGGGCGCACGCTCTACATCCTCGACGAGCCCACCACGGGCCTGCACTTCGAGGACGTCAATCGTCTGCTCACCGTGCTGCACCGGCTCGTAGAAGGCGGCAACACCGTGGTCGTGATTGAACACAACCTGGACGTCATCAAGACCTCTGACTGGGTGATTGACCTGGGGCCGGAAGGCGGCAGCGGAGGCGGCACCTTGCTGGTGGCCGGTCCGCCGGAAGTCATCGCCGCCCACCCGACCTCGCACACCGGCCGCTTCCTCGCCCCGCTCTTGGAGCGAGATCGCGTCCCGGTGAGCTAGGCCGTTACTTGGTCACCAAGACCGTCGTCAGCACTTTCGGGCGCTGGCGAGTCTTGGCCTGCAGAACCTTGCGGACTTGCTGCTCAATCGTGGCGCGGAAGTAATCCGTCTCCTGCATTTCAAACTCCGTCATGCGTCCAATCACGCCACGTAGCATGTCCTGGATCTCGGGCACCACATCGTCGCCACCGCACACCCCGTGGGCTTCCACGTGCGGGTTCGCCACCATCGTGCCGTCGCGGTCCACGACCAGGGTCACGATCACAATCCCGTCGTGTGCCATCTGCTGGCGCGCCCGCAGCTCGTCCACTTCAATCGGGCGGCCCTCGTTCTGGTCAATCATCACTTCCCCAGTGGTCACGGGCTTGCCCAGCCAGGCCTTCTGCTCGTCCAGTTCCAGCGGGTCGCCGTTGTCCAGCACAAAGATGCGGTGGGGGGCGTGGCCCATGGCCAGCGCCATCTCCTTGTACGCCTTTTGGTGCATGGGTTCGCCGTGTACCGGCGCCAGATAGAACGGCTTGGTGAGTGTGATCATCGTCTTCAGCTCGTCCTGGTAGCCGTGGCCGCTGGCGTGGATGGGGGTCGGGGCGTCGGTAATCACATTCGCGCCGCGCCGCACCAGGTTGTTGATGACGCGGTTGATTTCGCCCTCGTTGCCGGGGATCGGGCGGGTGCTAAAGATAATCGTGTCACCTTCGTGCACCTTCAGGCGGCGGTATTCGCCCCGCGACATCTGGCTGAGAGCGGCGTTGGGTTCGCCCTGGCTGCCCGTCAGCAGTACCATCAGTTGCTCGGGCGGGTAGTCGCTCATTTCGTCCATCGAAATCAGCGTTTCGCGCGGGAACCGCACGTATTCCATCTGCCGCGCCAGGTTCAGGGTCTGCTCCATGCGGCGGCCCATGATCACGACCTTGCGGCCAAATTCGTGGGCGATCAAGATCGCCTGTTGCATCCGGTGCAGGTGGCTGCTAAAGGTGGTGATCAGCACCCGCCCCCGCGCCCCGGCCACCAGCGGCCGCAGGCCCTCGGTCACTGCGCTTTCGCTGAGGCCCCAGCCCGGCGTGGTGGCGTTGGTGGAGTCGCTGACCAGTAGCAGCACGCCCTCCTGCCCTAGCTCAATCAGCCGCGCCATGTCGGTCAGTTGCCGGTCTACCGGCGTGAAATCGAGCTTGAAATCGGCCGTGAACAGCACAATCCCGTGCAGGGTGCGGATGGCCAGGGCGCACGTCTCGGGGATGGAGTGCGTCACCCGCACAAACTCCACTTCCAGGTCGCCCGCCGGCACCTTGGCGCCGGGCTTCACTTCCACCATCTTGGGCATCGGCCCCTTCCAGCGGTCGTCCAGGCGCAGTTCAATCAGGGCCAGCGTCAGCTTGGTGCCGTAGATCGGGCAGTTGATGTGGGGCAGCAAGAACGAGATCGCCCCGATGTGGTCCTCGTGCGCGTGGGTGATGAACAGCCCCTTGATCCG
>CAZVHE010000008.1:30124-35220 GCA_964627705.1 uncultured Chthonomonas sp. | reverse complement strand
AGTGTCACCTATGTGTCCGGAACAATCTGTAACCTATCTGTCGGTATGCTCACTCCTTTCCGTCCTTCCGCGACGGGACTCTCGTAATCTTGCGGGATTTTTCGTATCCCGGCGTCCTCGTGGAGTAAGCTTCTCTTGTTGGCGCCCCGCTTGGGGGCTGCGAACTTTCTTTCTAAGAGGACAATATGATCAAGTCTCTGCGCGGACTCCTTGTAGCCGCTGGACTCTGTGGTGTGGGCGCTGCCTTTGCCGCCCCATTCACCCTTTTCGCTGCTGAAACTACGGCTGGCTCCAATGGTGGCAACACGGCTGCCTACGGTGGCTTACGCCAGTACGAGTTCACCGGCACGGGCAGTGCGGCCACTCCCGGTGCAGGGTTACCGGCCTCGTCTCTCAATGACCCGGTCGGGCTTGACATGAAGGACGGCCAGCTCTTCATCAGCAATCGGCACGGCAATACGCTCGGCCTGGGTTCGGTGCAGCGTGCTGACTGGGACGGGACGAACCTGAGCAACTTGACCACGGTGGCCACACAAACGCAGAGTTCCGAGCAGGGTTTCCACGGCCTCGGATTTGCGCCCAATGGCGATATGTTCGTGACGACAGCCAACGACGGCACCATTCGCTACCGCGACAGTGGAAGTGGCTACGCCAAAATTGGGAAGACCACGAGTGGTCCTCGCCGAGATGCATGGATTTCGCCGGACGGCAACAAACTTTACGAAACCGGGACCGGCAATTCGATTCGCATCACCGACCTGGCCGCCAACAGCTTTGGTAGCTTTACAGACTTTACGGTCTCAGGCTCGAATGCCATGCACCAAATGGCATGGAGCAACGGTTCCCTCTACGTGACCTCCTTCAACAGCGGCCAGGTGTATCGAATGAGTGTCGATGCCAATTTCATGCCGGTCAGCAGCACATTGGTGGCCACGGTGCCGGGAGCGATAGGCATCGCGTTCAGCCCCGATGGCCAGGAGATGTTTGTCTCTCGCCACAGCATTGGCGGCATCAGCCGGTTGTCCTGGAATGGAAGCGCGTGGAGCGATTCCGGATTCATTGGTACCGGCGTGAGCATGGGCTATCTCCAGTCCGTGCCCGAACCGGGGACCATGCTGGCCCTCGGGGCAGGCGTGCTTGCTATGCTTCGCCGGCGCAAAAGCCGCTAAGATCCTCGTCCCGGATTCTCTTCAATGAGAATCCGGGACCTTTCTTGTCCCAACACTGCTGTGGAAGGAGGCTGCGGCAACGGAATCTGCTCAACATGAATCGCTTCGCGCCACCTTTGCCCAACTTCAGAGGGTCAAGTGTCTCCCTCGTACTCAAGGCGAATCTTTATTGACCCGCTTGCTTGTTGACGATCTTGGCTGACCAGGATCTCCTTCTTCCTGCATGGCCTCGGCAATCCTTTGGGCGTTCGCTTGATAATGCGGGTTCTCGAGCAGATCCTTGAGCCTCTGCCTCACCTTCGCTTTGGTCAGCTTGTTCACGGCCACGGGGGCTGGTCCCGCTCCCAGTTCTTCAACGAGTGCCCCCCATGTGAACTGGTCGAATACGTGGGGAACCACGAGCGTGGGGCACCCATGCCTGAGCCCCATGTGGGTTTTGCCCGAACCGCCGTGATGGATGATTCCCACGGCCTGATCCAGAACGCCCCGATAGTCCGCCGACCCAACGAAAAGAAACTTGTCGTGGTTAGTGTAGGGTTCGAGGGGCACGAGTCCCCCCGCCGCTGTGTTCACAACCACCGGAACCCCCGATTCCTCGATGCACTCAAAAAGAACTCGACTCATCCGCTCAGGGTCCGCACTGTTCATGCTGCCAAAAGTAAGAAGGAGCACCCTGGGATTTCTCGCCAAGAACTCTCTTAGTTCTGAGTCGGAATCATCTCGTGATGTGCCTCGGGACGAGTATCCAACGACCTGCACGTTCGCAGGCCATTGAGGATTCCGGGGATACAGCGACGGCGAGATAGCGTACTCAAACTGCACCTTCAGCAAGGCATTTGCGATCCCCTTGCGAGTCATACGGAACGGCTGGTATAGCCCTCTGGCCGCGCCGGCGATGCTCCAAGACAGGGCGAAGTCAATGAGGCGGTAGGTCAGCCGATTGAGCAGCGGGCCAAAGTTGCCATTGATCCCGGTGTGGGGGCGTCGCTCGTCGGCATGGACATAGTAGGGGATCGGACTCACATAAGTGAGCTTTCGGCCTCGGTTCTCGGTCCACGGGAGAGGCGCGGAGCACTTGGGATGGCAGATCACCCAGTCCGGCTGAACTCGCTCCAAGGCCTTGAACTGTTGCCGACTCAGCTCCTTGTCGACCTTCATCCCGACCTTGGCCAAAGCGAGGGCGGCCTTTGCCTTGGCGACAAAGGAAAGCTTCCCGTTCATGAGGGCTCGCCCCTGGGGACCTTCGAGCAATACTAAGAATGCCGGGCTTAACGGAATGAACTCGCTATCCGAGACGAGCGGCCCCAATTGGGCGGACGCGCAATAGATCAGCTCGTGCCCTTGCTGTTGGAGTTTCTCACCGATGGCCAAGAACGGCTCAAGGTCACCGCGCGTACCCACAACCATCAGGAGAACCTTCATTGACGACCTTGGCCTGTGGCACCAAACTCAAGCCCACGCCCCGCCTTCGGGAGACAGGAGCCGAGATGATGCCAGTTCCTAGAACGCAATGGCACCGGGCGGCGTTGCACCGAGACCTGGCAGCAATGAACGGAGTTCCTTTACTGACACTCCGTTGAACAACGCCCTTACGCCACGGCGAAGAACTCTTCGCTCACCCGCTTGAGTTGGGCTTGGCTTTCCTCGTTTGCCAGGAGCATGGCCGAGACTTCGTCAACCAAGATAGCTCGATTCGGCAAGCCTTCCACGTCGGGCGTCGGCCAATCCGGCAGATCAGCAAGCGTGACCTCGCGGGTGCGCACCACACTTTGGGCACCCGGCACCACTTCTTGCAGCTTGCGGGCCACGGCAATGGCTACGCGCGGGCTTGCAAAGGCGGCCCGGGGCTGCCCCTTTAAGTGCAGTGCCTCTTCATAGGCGCATACATCGCCAAGGATTGCGGGGGCGACGTTGCCGGCATCGAGCACCGAGCAGATCGCACGCTCGGGGAAGACTCCCGGCAAACCCGTGCGCAGAATGGCTTTGCGAAGGCTCTTGGCAATGGCATCGGCGGAGGCTTTTGCGTCGTCCACGGTCTGGCTCGTTTGAGAAAACCAGTTGGTCATCGCCGAATAGATTTCGGCGTTGGCGCCCTCCACTCGCAATGCCTGGTGGAAGAATTTGAGGGCCGTATTCAAGCCGTGCTGCAAACGCGCGTCGGTGGCAAGGTTGAGCACCGCTTCGACGTAAGTTTGCCGCGCACTCACTCGCCAAGGCTCAAGGAACGGCTCGTTCAGCCCGGTGGCCAGCGGCCCCGCATACAGCAGAGAAATCTGTTGCCACGCCGCGCGCCG
The DNA here is from genome assembly GCA_964627705.1 of uncultured Chthonomonas sp. Classification (GTDB taxonomy): domain Bacteria; phylum Armatimonadota; class Fimbriimonadia; order Fimbriimonadales; family Fimbriimonadaceae; genus JAHBTC01. The sequence continues at coordinate 31,757 of CAZVHE010000008.1, read as the reverse complement.
CTCTTCTTCATCCGTGGTGCGCTCGGCCTGCAGACTGGCTTCAATGAAGTCGGCATAGTCAATACGGATGCCCTCGGGATTCAGGCGAATCCCTTCGCGGTCCGATTCAATGTGGTCGGTGAGGCTCGAGTTTTCGCTCTCAAGATGCTTTTTGAGCAGGTGCAGCGTGACGTTGAGGCGGGTACGGGCCACGTCTTCACTGGCCTCCGGCCACAGGAACTCACCGAGCAGTTCGCGCGGGTGCCCAGAACCCGGGTGCAGGGCCAAAAACGCAAGTAAGGAACGGCACTTCGCCGTTGGGAAGGACGTAATCTTTCGGCCTTTTTCAGTTACGTGGACACGGCCAAACAAATGTATGTCTACCGTCGGTACCTGATTCAAATTTCTCCCCTTCGGACTGGTGACCAGTCCAAACCTAGTATTTACTATTGGTCTTTTTTCATGACTCATGTAGACCCATAGGCGGTCCATGGGTCCCAACTGATGAATCCAAACCGGACCTGTACACGTTGACCCAATGAACGCAGATATACTGCGTGAACGGAGCAAGTGTAAATGCGAGCAAGAACGGGTATGTGGTTGGCGGCTGTGATGGCCGTCGCGGTCGCTGGAGCGGGTCTGATCCCGCAGGATCGAACTCTTCGATTCCGCCCCACCGCCAACACGGAGTACGCCTACAGCAGCGTGAGCGAAACCAGCATGGCCATCTCGGGCATGATTGAGCAGACCAACGAAACAAAGGTGACCTCCACCCGCGTGCTGAAGATCAAGGACACGGTGGACGGCTGGACCAAGTTTGAATGGCACACCCGCAACGTGAAGACCGAATCCACCGGTGAAGCCATGCCGGGTATGGACCCGAACGCCACCGGCAAGGTGATGGAGCAGGTCGTCGTGGCCGGTGAAGTGAACGAACTAGCGACCGTCCGCAACATCCGCGTGGTGGGTGGCGATACGAGCGACCCGATGACCATGATGGCCATTGGCGGCATGGGCCAAACCATGGCCGACCTCGGTATCAGCGGCACCAAGCTTCCAGAAGGCCCCCTCAGCGTGGGGCAAACGTGGAAGAGCGAGCTCAACATCGGCAAAGTGCTGAACGAGCAGAGCGGCGGTATGGTGACCACCGACAAGACCCTCCCCGTGGAATACAAGGTCGAAGGCTTCGAAATGATTGACGGTGTGGAGCACGCCAAGATCACCTCGACGACCGTGGGTTCGGTGCCGATCTCCTCGCCGATGGCGGGCGAAGGCACGTTGGAAAGCAACACCGTGGGCACCATTCTGGTGAACATGACCAACGGCATTGCCACCAAGTCGAGCATCGAAGGGACGCAAACAATTGACCTGGGCATGGTGGTCATCACGCTCAAGCTCAAGTCGGTTGAAGAACTGAAGAAGAACTAACTTTCGGCTTACCTTCACGCAGTCGCACCCTTGGCCTCCCGTAGGCCGAGGGTGTTTTTCTTTGCCTAACACGCTAGAATGAACCCGGCATGGCGCGTCACTCCACGTACTCCTATTCATCTCCGGGCGGATCTTTGGCCTTTGATTGGGTCACGCCGGAGGGTGCGGGTCCGTTCCCTGTGGTCGTGCTCATCCACGGCGGGGGATGGATCAGCGGCGACCGCAC
>CAZVHE010000008.1:24006-30109 GCA_964627705.1 uncultured Chthonomonas sp. | reverse complement strand
GGCGGAATTCTGGGCCGAGAACGGTTGGGCTTCGGCCGCTCTGGATTACCGCTTGGCACCCCTTTATCCGTACCCGGCGGCGATTGAAGACTTGCAAGCGTTCTTCCGGCACTTGGAGTCGCATACCGATGAGCTAGGTGCGAAGCCCGGGTACATCGCCACTTTTGGGCACAGCGCGGGCGGGCATCTCTCGCTCATGGCTTCCCTTGCGCCCGCGTTGAATGGCGAAGAGTTCACTCGCCCTCGCGCGACGGTGAATGTGTGCGGCATCACCGACTTGCGCAACCCCGACGACACGCATTACGACATTTCATTGAGCTTCTTGGAGCAATTCATGGGCGGGTCGTACCATGAGTCACCCGAACGGTGGGCCGCGGCCAGCCCCATCTCCCACGTCCGCGCGGGAGTAGCCCCGGTGCTCAACTTACACGGCCAGGACGACGAAATTGTGCCCGTGGATCAGGCCCGGCGCATCCACCAAGCGCTGCAGGGGGCCGGGGTGACGAGCGAGTTGATCGAGTATCCCCGCGAGTACCACGCCTTCTCCTTGGAAGCCTGGACCGACATCCGGGCCCGCGCCCTGGCCTTTGCCAACACCCACGCCGGCTAAGCCATGATTGACCTGCGCAGCGATACCGTCACCCGGCCGACCCCGGCGATGTACGCCGCGATGGCCCGTGCCCCCCTGGGTGACGATGTGCTGGGCGATGAGCCCACCGTAAGACAGCTTGAAGATTCGGTGGCCGAACTCTTAGGTTTCCCTTCGGCCATGTTTGTGCCCAGCGGCACCATGAGTAATCAGATTGCCCTAATGGTGCACACGCGCCCGGGCGATGCCGCACTCTTTGAAGAAGAGGCGCACATGGTGTATTACGAAGCCGGAGCCCCCGGGGCTTTGGCGGGCGTGGTCACTCTCAGCTACCCCAGCCAGGGTGGGATTCCCGACCCCCAAGTGGTGGCGGGCAAGCTTTGGCAACGCACTCACCACACGCCGGGGGTCAAGTTTGTGGCGGTGGAAAACACGCACAACCGCCATGGTGGTGCGGTTATCCCCCCGGATGTCTTGCAGGCCCATGCCGACCAAGTGCGCGCCGCCGGAGCGGTCTGCCATCTGGACGGAGCCCGGGTGTGGAATGCGGCGGCGGCTTTGGACTTACACCCGCGCGAACTGACCAAGATGTTCGATTCGGTGTCGGTGTGCTTCAGCAAGGGGCTGGGGGCTCCGGTGGGGTCCGCACTTCTCGGTTCAAAAGATTTCATTGACGAGGCCCGCTATGTGCGCAAGCGCCTCGGCGGTGGCATGCGCCAGTCCGGTTTGCTAGCAGCGGCGGCTCTCGTGGCCCTGGAAGACCGCGACCAACTCAAAGATGACCATCGCCGCGCCCGCACCTTAGCGGAAGCCCTCACCGGCACGCCCGGACTCACTCCCCTCACTCCCACCACCAACATCGTGCTGGTGGACACCGATGCCCCGGCCAACGAATGGATGGATGCGCTGGCGCGGGTGGGCGTGGGATGTGTACCCTTCGGGCCGCAGCGCCTGCGGTTTGTCACTCACCGTGACGTGAACGATGCCGACCTAGCGTTGGCGATTGACCGGATCAAAGAGGTTGCCGGAGAGATGCGGGCCTAAGAGCCCGCTTTCTAACTGCTTATAGGCAATCCCCGCCAGGGTCTTGAGGTTCGCCACGTCTTCCCTGTTGTAGGCCAATAACGTCTCCAGCGCATCCTCACGCCCGCGCTGAGCGGCGTACCAAAGCCGAATCGCGTCCCGCCCATCCAGGCCGTCCGTGTCGTCACCACGCTCCAGGCCAAAGCGCTTCTCGATCTTCTTCAGACCACCCCGGATGCCCAGCCGCTTAAACGCCATACACAAGTCCAAGTGGATCTGATCAAACGGCACCCGAGGGAATCCCCGCTTCAGCATAGGGATATCAAAACCGGTGCCAAAGAACGTCACGATCATCCCGTACTGCTCCATCAGGTCGGGGAACTCGTGCAGGTCCTTCCCTTTCACCAGGCCACGAAAGCCCACATCATCGTAGAGTCCGATGATGGTGATGGACGACCCGGATTGCCCCCCGTCCGTTTCAATGTCGAGATACACCGCCTGATCGGCAAAGGCGGGCCAGGTGCGCCACACCTCTTTGGAAAAGTGACGGGCAAAGAAGCGGAAATCTCCCGCTGCCAAGGCTTCTCGGCTGGCCAAGATCATGTCCTCGGCCTCCACCGGATCGCACCCACGCAGGTTGAAGCCCTTCGGGTCTTCTAAGAAGGCGTCCCAGGAGGTGCAACCCTGCCGCCACAGATCCGCCTCGGTGGAAGGACCGACGCGGGGCAGATGGCAGAACGACCGGGTGAGCAAGACTAGCCGCCGGACGACTTGATCTTGGGCTGAATTCGTTGGTTCACAAACGGCTCGGGGACAATGACGTCCCGGCTGCTGGCGGCCGGCCAGGGCAGTGCCAGGTCCGGATCGTCGTACCAGAACAAGCCCGTGTCTTGGTTGCTATCAAATTCCCCATTCACGCGGACCAAACCGGCCCCATAGAATACGGCCCGCATATCCTTGCCAAACCACTGGATGGCGCGCCACTTGCCGTTGGCCACTACGCGTCCCGTTCCGTAATAGACTTTACGATCCCCGAATTCGTACTCCTTACGGACGTTGCCCGTGACCTGCACATCCCCTTCCATCCGCGAGATGAGCACGGTGCCGGTGAACGTAAACTCCATACGGCCCTCGCAGTTGATGGACCGGAACGAACCCAAACGCGTGGATAAGTGCAAGGTGCCGTACTTGCGCTCGTCCAAAGGTAGCTTGCCGCGTTGCTCCGGGGTGGCCGGTTGCGAATGCCCCACCGCGTAAAGGAGCCCCAGGGCCCCCACGGTTGCCAACAGTCCGTAGCGTCGCATAACTTGCCTTTCCATTATGGCAAAACCCGTGCCGAAGTGGTTTCGTTCCCGCCCAAGGGCCCCGGCCAAATTGGGAGTTGGGCCAGAAATTGCGTACACTCCCGCTAAGGCCATGAAAGGTGTAGCTACCAAGCGTAAGGTCGGCGTCATTGCCCTCATTGCAGGTTCCGTGGTTGCTCTGGGCGTGGTGATGACCATGTTTCTCACCCAAGCCAGTCCCTACGTCAACGTCGAGCAGGCCAAGAGCATGAAGGGTAACAACCTGCACTTGGCGGGCGTCATCGTTCCGGGAACGATTACAACGTCCGTAATGGACGGCTCCACCACGCGCTTTATCCTCAAGGACGACCAGGGCCAAACGGTGCCGGTGGTCTACAAGGGCCCCGCCCCCGCCAACCTCCGCACGGCCGACCGCGCCGTGGCCATTGGTGGCATGGGTGCCAACGAGTTCGAAGCCCGTGACCTCCTGCTCAAGTGCCCCTCGCGCTACGAGGGTGACGGACCGAAGGTAGCCCAAAAGTGAACACGGATATTGCCCCCCAGGATTGGCCAGCCCCCGCGCAGTGGTCGATGCTGGCCGGCGACGCGGGTCGCCTCCTCCTCTTCTTGGCGATGGCCAGCTTCTTAGTGGCGGTCATCGGCTCCATCACCAATCGTCTTCGCGTATCCCGCATCGGTTTTGCCGTGGGCGCCGGGAGCGTTTTCATCTCCTTTGGCCTGCTCCTTTCGCTCACCAGCACGGGCCAGTTCCACTATCGCTACGTCTTTGCGCACAGCCAGGCCGATCTCGAGCCGTGGTACCGCATCTCGGCCGCGTGGGCTGGTCAAGAAGGTTCGTTCCTCCTCTGGGCCGTGACCTCGGCGATGTTTGTGGCCCTTGCCCGCAAGAAGACCGGCGCCGATGAGCGCGGTTACCTCGGGATGGCCAGCGCGTTCCTCATGGGCCTGGCGGGCATCCTCACTTTCGAGTCACCCTTCCGACTGATTGACCCAATCCTTGGTCAGCTCCGCACCCCGCCGGATGGCAACGGCCTGTCGCCGGCGCTACTCAATTATTGGATGGTCATCCATCCGCCCACAATTTTCCTCGGCTTCGGTTCACTCCTCGCTTTGTTCGCCTGGGCGGCGGCCGCCCTGATGCGCAAGAACCTGGAGGACTACATCGTTCCGATTCGTCCTTTCGCCATCATCTCGGCGACGCTACTCGGTCTCGGCCTTTGTATGGGCGGCTTCTGGGCGTATGAGATGCTCAACTGGGGCGGTTTCTGGATGTGGGACCCGGTCGAAAACACCTCCTTCGTCCCCTGGGTGGCGGCGGTGGCTTTCCTCCACGGCATCTTTGTGCAGCAAGCCCGACGCCGGTGGCACATCGGCAATGCAGTGCTGGCGGCGGTGCCGCTCATGGCCTTCTGTTTCGGCACCTTCCTCACCCGGTCTGGCTTCTTGGGCGACCAAAGCGTCCATAGCTTCGCGCAGATGGACCGCAGTGCGCTTTGGATCCTCACCGGCATTGGCGGCGTGACGATCCTCGGCTTCTTCGGCTTGGTCTTTGCGCGTATGCGCACGGCCAAGGACTGGCTGCCAGAACCCCGCGCGGCCGAACCGGAACACGTCCTGAACCGCACCACGGGCTACGGCACGTCCATCTGGATTCTGCTGGCTTTCGGGGTCATCGCCGGGGTGGGCATGAGCGTGCCGCTCATCCAGAGCCTCGCCGGGCAAGCCCCGAAGATGGTGGAAGAACAGCTCTACCACTACATCCTCAGTTGGTTCTTCCCGCCCTTCATGCTGGCGCTGGCCATCTTCCCCTTTGTCACCTGGCGCGGCTCGACCTTCAAGGCCACGCTCGGGCGGGTCAATCAGTCGCTGGCGATTTCGGTGTTCATCACCGGCATCTTGCTGCTGGGCTTGCGCACCGAAACCGTGTGGTTGCCCATGGTCAATGAAGGCGTCGATACGCCCTGGGGTGCCAAGCTCCCGCGCCTGCCGTGGGTGCTGTTCCTCAGCTGGCTATGCGTGTTTGCCGTGGTGTCCAACTCCACGCGCATCTTCCAGTTGTGGCGTACGGCCCGGCCTTCGGTGGGCGGGCTGGTCACCCACGTTGGTTTCGCCCTCACCCTCTTCGGGTTAGTATTCTCGCGCGGGTTCGAGCAGAAGACGGAAGTCTTGGTGCACCCGGATTACCCCGGCACGGCCCTGGGCTACACCTTTGCCTATTTGGACCGGGCTTACAAGTTCACCGACCGGCACAACGAACTGCACATGATGGTGATGGGGCGCGGCGAGGAGTTCCTGGCGCACCCCGGACTCTATTTCACTCCCGGTGAAGAAGAGCCGAACCCCGTGATGTGGCCGCACATCCAGCGCCACCCGCTGTGGGACATGATCGTGATCGCGTATCCCATGGCCTTTGATGCCTCGGGGCAGACCGACTTCCAGGTGGGAGAGATGCGCGCCTTCAAGGACATGACCCTGCAATACGAGGGTATGCGCACCGAAGGTCAACTCGGTACGGCGGGGGCGAAGTTCTTTGCTCGGTTCACCTACGATTCGGTGACCATGGGCGACGGCGAGTTTGAATCCATGATGCAGATCACGGAAGACGGCCCCAAGTACACCAATGGCCGCATTGGCGACACCTTCGAGATTCGACTGGACCGCATTGACGCGGCCACCAAGTCGGCCACGGTCACCCTTTTCTTTGTGCAGCCGGCCTACCCGGTGGAGGTCTTCTACAAGCCGCTCACCATCTTTGTGTGGATCGGAGTGGGTGTGATGACACTCGGTGGATTCTGGGCGGCGCGAAGCCGGTCCCGGCGCTCACCCGGACCAATGCGGGATGAGCCCACGGGCGATGACGCGAACGTCGTCCAAAATGAAGAGGCCGACCAGCAAAGCGATGCGCCTGAACCAGTTACTCAAGGCTAAGATTCACCACGCGCGGGTGAGCTACGCCAACCCCGACTACGTGGGCAGTATCGAGATCGACCACGAGCTGATGGAACGCATCGGCATCGTGGATGGCGAACTCGTGCATGTGTGGGCGGTGGATCACACCTCGCGCATTACCACCTATGCCTTTGGGGGGCCACGCGGCGTGGTGGGCCTGAATGGCGGGGCCGCGCACCACTTTAAGGCCGGTGACCGGCTGGTCATTGCCGCGTTTTGCATGAGTGATGAGCCGGTG